>CAYTLZ010000001.1:0-10120 GCA_964438785.1 uncultured Actinomycetota bacterium
CGGCATGGAGCGCCTCCTCGGGTGCCGAGGGACATCGACCCACGAGCTCCCGGACCTCGTCGCCGAGCGACTGGGAATCGCCGAACCATCGGCAGGAGCCGAGGGGTGCCTGCGTGCCGCGATCGTCTACGCGGCCTCCCACGAGGTCACGCTGCACCTCGACGACATCCTGACACGACGGACCAGGATCTCGATGGAGACCTCCCAACGCGGCGTCGAGGTGGTCGACGCCTGACCGTGCGTCGGGGCTGCTGGCGACGGGCGGTCGCCCCGGAGCGCTGAACCCGAGCCGGGTTCCTCGAGATGGCCACTCGATCGCGCCGGGACGGGGCGAACGCGCAGCGGCCATGCCATCATGGAAACGCGACGACCGATCTCGCCGGGAGGTACGCAACGTGCAGGGACGCCGACGATTGCCTCGCTGGCGCTCGCTCGTCGTCGTCGCGCTCGTCTGGCTCATCCCGATCGGATGCGCGGGTGGGGTGACGGAGCCCGGGGTGGTGCCGCTGGCGGAGCTGGTCGCCGATCAGGAGGCCCACGACGGGTCGACGGTGATCACCGAGGGCATCGTGCAGACCTTCGACGAGCCCCGCCACTACTGGATCGAGGACGCCGAGCAGCACCGCGTCGAGCTGTTCCCGCCCGAACGGGTCGAGGACCTGGTCGGGCTGCGCATTCGCGTGACCGGGCCGTTCAGCTTCCGTGACGATCGCGGACGCGGGATCGACATCGAGGAACTCGAGGTCGTCGACCAGCCGCCGGCAGCAGCGCCCCCACCGGGCTGAGCTCGTCGGCCAGGGGCGTCGCGTCCTGCGGTGCGAGCATCCCCCGCGGGTTGCGCACCGCGGGCCGGGGTCACCGGGGCCGACTCATCCGATCGAGCCCGCCGCACCGGGATCGAGCACGGCCAGATGGCCGACCATGCCCGCTTCGCGGTGGCCGGGGATGGAGCAGTACACGTCGTAGATCCCCGGCTCAGCGATCGTGAACAGGCTCACGACCTCCTCCCCGGCGAGCGCGTGGGCGACGTGGAGATCCTCGCCGAAGTCCTCGTCCTCGTGGCTGTGTCCGCCGGCCTGGTCGAAGGCGCTGCCGGATGGTCCGGCTCCCTCGACGATGAGGTCGTGCTCCACGGCGTCCTCCGAGCGCAGCGTCAGTTCGATCGGGTTGCCGGCGATGATCGCGTGGGCGGCCGGTTCGAAGCGAAGGGTGTCGGTGCCGACCACGGTGAACGCGGGCACGGGTTCGAGCCCGGCGACGGCGTCGCGGGCTTCGTCGGTGCAGCCGACGGTCATGGCAACGACGGTGATCGCCACCATCGTCATCCACGGTCGTGGGCAACGGGTGCGGACCTGGCTGGCCATCAGGGTCTTTCGGGTCGTGGGGTGGGTCAGGGCGGAGGACCGCGGGGTGGCGGGCGAGTCGTGGGGTGCGGTCGTGCACAGGGTCGGCCGCTCCCCGGCCCGTCGCGAGGGCCCAACGTCCTGCGTTCGCGCCGTGTGACCCTGCGCGCCGGCGTCGTCCGCGTGCCACCAGCGTGGCGTGATCGAGTCGACACATACTATGGAGGGGTATAGTATTTATGGCCAGATTCGAAAGGTCATGGTCATGTCCCCAGCCGACGCCGCCCACACCACCGGTGGGTCCGGACGCGATGCGGTCACCACGAACGCCGCCGATCAACGTGACCAGGAGGAAGGTGGCGCCGCCGATCGTGACCCGGGCGGCCACGACTCGGGCGATCACGGCCACGACGGTCATGGCGGCCACGGTGATCATGCGGCCATGTTCCGTGACCGGTTCTGGCTGACCTTCGTGCTGACGATCCCGGTGGTCGTGTGGGCACCGATGATCCAGGACTGGTTCGGCTACACCGCGCCGGTGTTCCCGGGCAGCGCCTGGATCGCGCCGGTGCTGGGCACCATCATCTACTTCTACGGCGGGTGGCCGTTTCTGACCGGTGGCGTGCAGGAGGCGCGGGACCGCTCCCCAGGGATGATGTTGTTGATCGCGATGGCGATCACGGTCGCCTACGTCGCCTCGCTCGCCAACGTGCTCGGGTGGTTCGGCGACGAGCTGTGGTGGGAGCTCGCGCTGCTGATCGCGATCATGCTGCTCGGCCACTGGCTGGAGATGCGCGCGATCGGGCAGGCGCGGGGTGCGCTCGAGGCGTTGGCGGAGCTGCTGCCGGATGAGGCGGAGCGGGTCACCGACGACGGGGACACGGAGACGGTCCGGGTCGATGAGCTCCGGGTCGGCGATGTGGTCCTGGTCCGCCCGGGCGCGCGTGTCCCCGCCGACGGGACGATCGTGGACGGTTCCGCGGACGTGGACGAGTCGATGATCACCGGTGAGTCCAACCCGGTCTCACGGGGTGAGGGCGAGCGGGTGGTCGCGGCGACGGTGGTCACCGACGCGAGCCTGCGGATCGAGGTGACCGCGACCGGCGACGACACCGCGCTCGCCGGCATCGAACGGATGGTCGCCGACGCGCAGGGCTCGAAGTCGCGGACCCAGGCGTTGGCCGACCGGGCGGCGGCGCTGTTGTTCTACGTCGCGGTCGCGGCCGGGACCGTGACGGCGCTGGTGTGGAGCCTGCTCGGTGAGCCGGGGTTCGCGGTCGATCGCACGATCACCGTGCTGGTCATCGCCTGCCCGCACGCGTTGGGGCTGGCGATCCCGCTGGTGACCTCGATCTCCACCTCGAAGTCGGCCCGATCCGGGATCCTGGTCAAGGACCGGCTCGCACTCGAACAGATGCGTCGGATCGATGCGGTGCTGTTCGACAAGACCGGCACCCTGACCGAGGGGGCCCACGCGGTCGCCGACGTCGCCACCGCCGACGGTGTCGGTGAGGACGAACTGCTCGCACTCGCCGGTGCGGTGGAGGCCGACTCGGAGCACCCGCTCGCCCGGGCGATCCACACCCACGCCATCGAACGCACCGAGGTGCCGACCGCGTCGGGGTTCCGGTCCATGACCGGCCGCGGGGTGGCAGCCGAGGTCGATGGCGTCGAGGTGGCGGTCGGCGGGCCGGCGCTGCTTCGTGACCGCGAACTCGACGTCCCCGACGAACTGACCGAGCACACCGACGCCTGGGTCGAGCGTGGTGCCGCCGTGCTCCACGTGATCCGGGACGGACAGGTCATCGGCGCGTTCGCACTGGAGGACCGGGTCCGCGAGGTGTCCCGCCAGGCCGTCGCCCAGCTGCACGAGGCCGGGATCACGGTCGCGATGATCACCGGTGACGCCCGGCAGGTCGCGGACGCGGTCGCCGCCGAGCTCGGTATCGACGAGGTCTTCGCCGAGGTCCTGCCCGAGGACAAGGATGCCCACGTCGCTGAGCTCCAGGAGCGCGGGCTGACGGTCGCGATGGTCGGCGACGGCGTCAACGACGCCCCCGCCCTCGCCCGTGCCGACGTCGGTATCGCGATCGGTGCGGGCACCGATGTCGCGATCGAGTCCGCCGGCATCGTGCTCGCCTCCGACGATCCCCGCGGCGTGGTCGCGATCCGGACGCTGTCGGCCGCGACCTACCGCAAGATGATCCAGAACCTGTGGTGGGCCGCCGGCTACAACCTCGCCGCCATTCCGCTCGCGGCGGGCGTGCTCACCCCGATCGGGTTCACCCTGCCGATGGCGCTCGGTGCCGCGCTCATGAGCCTGTCCACCATCATCGTCGCGCTGAACGCCCAACTCCTGCGACGCACCGACCTGGAACCGGACGCGTAGGGGCGCTGCAGCGGCGGGCCGGGCGGGCCACGGGGAGGATCCGGGTCCGGGCCGCCGGACGCGACGACTGTGTCGGGCGCACGCCGATTTCGCGCGCCCGTGAGCGGAAGGTCACGGTCCGGGTGGGTGTTTCACCGGTGTGGCTGTCACACTCGAGGACGACCCGTGACGAACGCACGATCCACGACTCCACGACGATGAGGTGATCATGTCCCGGCGACGCTCGGTGCTGTTCGGCCTTGCTGCGGTGTTGGTGCTTGCGGCGTGTGCGGGTGCGGATTCGCCCGACGGCGGTGCGGATGCGGATGCTGGTCCGGCAGTGCCGGATCGGTCGTTCGAGACGTTCGAGGGGGCGTCGACGTCGTTGCCGGCGTTCGCGGGTGAGCCGTTGGTGGTGAATTTCTGGGCATCGTGGTGTCCGCCGTGTATCGCGGAGATGCCGGAGTTCGAGCAGGTGCACGTCGAGCGGCGTGACGAGGTGCGGTTCATCGGGCTCAACACCCAGGACAATCTCGCGCAGGCGCAGGCGTTGGTGGAGCAGACCGGGGTGACCTATGACCTGGGGTTGGACCCGGATGGGGAATTGTTCAACGATTTCGAGGTGATCGCGATGCCGAGCACCTATTTCGTCAATGCTGCGGGTGCCGTGGTGCACCGGCATGCGGGCATCCTGAGCGAGCAGCAGTTGCAGGATCTGATCGACGAACATCTGACCGGTTGACGGGAGCGTGAGCTGATGGAGATCCCGTTCGCGTTCGCGTTCACCGCGGGGCTGGTTGCGACGTTGAATCCGTGCGGGTTCGCGATGTTGCCGGCGTATCTGTCGTATTTCATGGGGCTCGACGACGCCGACGCCGGCAGTGGTTCGGGTTCGACGGCGGCCAGCGGCCTGAAGGCGTTGCGGGTCGGTGGGATCGTGTCGTTGGGGTTCTTGACGGTGTTCGGCCTGGCGGGGGCGCTGATCACGTTGGGGGTACAGGCGATCGTTGGGGCGATGCCGTTCATCGCGATGGCGGTCGGGGTCGGTGTGGTGGGCCTCGGGATCGCGATGCTGGCGGGTCGTGAGCTGCGGGTCCGTCTGCCCAAGGCGTCGAAGGCACCGTCGGGGCGTCGGTCCGGTGGGGTGTTCGCGTTCGGGGTGTCGTACGCGGTCGCGTCGTTGTCCTGCACCCTGCCGGTGTTCCTGGTGGTCGTCGCGGGCACGATCCCGCAGCTGGGGTTCGTCGCCGGTGTGGCCACGTTCTTGATCTACGGGTTGGGCATGTCGGTGCTGCTGGTGGTGGTGACCATGGCGTTGGCGTTGGGTCGCCAGGCATTGGTGGGCCGGTTGCGCCGTGGCTCGCAACATGTCAACCGGGTTGCGGGGGCGATTCTGGTGCTCGCGGGGGGCTACATCATCTTCTTCTGGGTGGCCACGCTGACCAGCGACATCGGCAGCCAGCCCGCGGCGGTGCGCTGGGTCGAGCAGCTGTCCTCGCGGGCGACCAATCTGGTCGCCGACGCACCGGTGGCGATCGGTGCCGGGGCCATCGGTCTGATCGGAATCGTGGCCGGTGCCAGCTGGTTCGCCGCACGTCGGGACGCACCCACGTCCACCCCTGACGAGGCCGGACCGCCGGTCGCACGCGACGCCCGCTGACCTCGCCCCACACGCTCGTGGTCGTTGCTAGCGTGGACGGTAGGGAGTCTCCGGGGCGTAGCCGCCGGTACCGCAGGGACGCGGTGACCGTGTGCGGCCCCCGTTCGATGATCCCTGCCGCGGATGCCGACACGGCAGCCGTGACGACGGAGGTCGGGTGTCCGTGTGACGCCCGGGAACAGGGGAACCATGCGTAGCGTGCGTGCCATGACCATGACGACCGCGGCGGTCGCGCTGCTGCTCGCCGGGTGCGGCGGTGACGACGCCGTCGACGAGTTGACCGACGCCATCGCCGACGATGTCGACGAGCACGAGGACGAGACGGACGACGACGCGGAGACCGAGGATCCGCCGGACACCGACGAGGTGGATGACGACGCGACCGCAGCGGTCACGATCGACGGCCGTTCGATCGACACGGCGGTCCACCACCTCGGGCTCGAGTACACGATCGAGCAGATGACGGTCGTCGATCTCGATGCGGAGGCGTCACCGGACGGCGACGTGGATCAGCGCACCCAGGGGGTGGAGTTGACGTTCGACGCGAGCGTCTTCAATCCGACGAGCGACACCATGATGCCCTCGCTGCCGGTGTCGCTGCGTTGGGACGAGGCCGACTCCGGCAACGTCGTCGACGTCCCGGGGCGCGCGGAGTTCCGTCAGGTGCCGGGCGATGCCTCGAGTTCCGGCGAGATCGTGGTGCAGATCCCGCCTGCCGATCTCGAGCTCTACGACGACGCATCCGCCCGCCTCATCCTGGGACAGAGCGGCAACAGTGCGGCGCAGGTGCCCGTCGGCTCCGACGCCGAGCTGATCACCCGCTTCCCGGTCCAGCAGCCGTCGGTGGTCGGCGAGAGCTTCGACGTCAACGACGTGCTGGTGACGATCACCGCGGCCGAGGTGCGATGGGACTACGGCAACAGCCACGTCGAGGACGGTGTGGCACTGCTGGAGCTCACCTACGACATGGAGGAGCGCGGTGGCAGCCAGTCCTGCTCGACCCGTGGTGAGGGTGCCTTCGCGCTGACCCTGCCGAGCGGCGACGGCATCGTTGACGAGGGCGTCACCGAGCGGTGCGTCCGCGGCGACCAGACCGAGACCGATGTGCGCACCGGCTTCCTGATCGACGGCGACTACGCCGGTGACTACACCCTGCGTCACGAGCGCAGTGACGACCAGGACGAGATCACCTTCACCCTGGTCGACGAGGAGGGCTCGCCGGCCGCTGAGCGCGACACCCGGTGATCGGTCCGGGGCTGGCGGACGGCGACGTCCGGCAGCCCCGGCAACCCGTTTCCTGCGAAAGGCCCGATGTGACGCTGCTGGCATCGGTGGCACGGATCGCGGTGGTGCTCGCGGGACTCTGGCTGCTGCTGGTGGTCCTCGCCGCCGTCTTCCAGCGATCGCTGATCTACCTGCCCGATGCCAGCCCACCGGGGTCCGTCCCGGCGGACGTCGAGGTGGTCGCGTTCGACACGCGGGACGGACTGCAGCTGACGGCCTGGTTCCTCCCCACCACCGACGAGGCCGCCTCGGTCGTGCTCTATCTGCCGGGCAACGCCGGCAACCGGGCCGGGCGTCTGCCCGTCGCCCGAGAACTGAACGCCCGGGGCCACGACGTCCTGCTGGTGGACTACCGCGGCTACGGCGGCAACCCGGGCAACCCGTCGGAAACGGGGCTGATCGCCGACGGGCTCGCGGCCCACGACCACCTCGCCGCCCGCGACGACGTCGATGCCGCGCGCATCGCCGTCCTGGGCGAGTCGGTCGGGACCGGCGTGGCGGCGGCCGTCGCCACCGAACGGCCGACCGCCGGTGTGGTCCTGCGCTCACCATTCCCGGATCTCGGCGAGGTCGGGGCGAGCGCCTATCCGATCCTGCCGGTCCGCACCCTGTTGCGTGACCGGTTCGCGACGGTCGCCGGACTCGCCGATCGCGACGTCGAGGTGCTCGTGGTCGCCGGCGGGGCGGACCGCATCGTGCCCACGGAGCTGTCGCGTGCGGTCGCCACGTCGCTCGACGCGCGTTACCTCGAGATCGACGGCGTCGGACACAACGACCCGGCGCTGTTCACCGGAGCCACCTACCTCGACGCGGTCGACGAGCACCTCCGCGCGGTCGTCGGAGCCGACGGGTAGCGCCCCGACCGACCACCGGTGTCGATCCGCTGCCGGTTCCGACCGACGCCCGGTGCCGCGCCGGGAGCGGCACCGGGCAGCCGCAGACGGGCGACGAGCCCGGTCCGCGCGGGCGGAACCGGGCTCGTCGGGTGGTACGCGGTCAGGTGCCGGCACCCACCAGGGTGCGGTCGCTGTCGTCGGCGGCGCCCGTGCCGGACGCAGCCGTCGAGCCGCCGTTGCGGGAGCCGATCGGCGGGACCGGGGCGACCGTGCTCGGCATGGCCTCCCTGCGCAGCCCTTCGACGACCGCGTGCAACTCGTCGGCGACGTCCGTCAACGTGACCGCCATCGCCTGGGTGCGTCCGGCGGCCTCGGCGGTGTCCTGCGCGGCCTGGGCGACCGAGGTGACGTTCTCCGCGATGTCGGCGGACCCGATCGCGGCCTCGTTGACGCTGCGGGAGATCTCCGAGGTGGTCGCCCCCTGCTCCTCGACCGCGGAGGCGATGGTCACGGAGATCGACGAGATGCGGTCGATGACCTCCGTGATCCGGTCGATGGCCTGCACGGCCGAACTCGAGTCGGTCTGCAGCGCCTCGATGCGGCTGGAGATCTCCTCGGTGGCCTTCGCGGTCTGGTTGGCGAGTTCCTTGACCTCGCCGGCCACGACCGCGAAGCCCTTGCCCGCCTCGCCGGCACGGGCTGCCTCGATGGTGGCATTGAGCGCCAGCAGGTTGGTCTGTTCGGCGATCGAGGTGATCACGTCGATGACGGCACCGATCTCCGCGGACGAGGCGCCCAGTTCCGCCACGATGCGGTTGGCGTCCGCGGCGGACTCGACGGCCTCACCGGCGACGCCGGAGGCCTGTTCGGCGCTGTGGGCGATCTCCGACACGGTCGCGGTCATCTCCTCGACCGCCGTGGCGACCGTCGCGACGTTCTGGCTGACCTGCTCACCGGCCGCGGCGACCACGTTGGCCTGGCTGGCGGTCTCCTCCGCGGTGGAGGCCATCTGGGCGCTGACGGCGGCGAGTTCGTCGGAGGAGGTCGTGACCGAGGACGCCGCCCCGCCGACCTGGCCGGTGACCTGACGGGTCAGCAGCCACGCGAGTCCGAGCGCGAGCAGCACGGCGAGCGCGATGCCGACCAGCAGCTGGGTGCGGCCCGTGGCCGCGAACGCCTGGGCGTCGTGGCGACGCTGTTCCATCAGCCCGTCGCGGGTCTCCATCAGGGTCAGGTAGTCGCCGGTGATGGTGGCACCGGACGCGGCGATGGCCCCGTCGGCGGCCCAGTCGGCGGCCCCCTGCAGCCCGTCGGCGTCACGCCGGTCCGCCAACTCGGCCAGCAGCGCCAGGTGGGTCTCGGCCCGAGGGGTCGTCTCGGCGACGAATGCCTGCACGGCATCGATCTGGGTGAGTTCACCGACCTCGGCGAGGTGGACCAGCGCCTCCGCGCCCGCGGTCCCGATCCGCTCGCGTTCGGTGGTGTCGCCGGTGGCGAGGTATTCGAAGGCGGATGCCTCCGCGTCGTTGAGGTCGCCGATGAACCGGTCGAGTTCCGCGTTGATGGCCGAGGTGCGCTGGAGGTTCACCGCGCCCTCGGACAGGTTGCCGAGTGCGGCGTTCCCGAGCCAGCCGACCACCAGCAGCAGGGCGATGACGGCCCCGAACGCGCCGAACAGCTTCTTCCTCAGGGGCAGGCGTGCGATCACGATGGGCTCCTACGAGACGAGGCCAGGCTGAAGGAGCCCGGCCGAGGATCGATGTCGGGCGATGCGACGAGAGTCCTGACGCGAGGTGCCCATGTGCCCTGTCCCGACGGCCGTTCACCGGGGGACCCAAGCGACCGGCCCGGCCGATCGTCTCACCCCCGTCCGGACGTGCACGGGTCGCTCACGGCGGCCAGCCCCGGTGCTCGTCGCGATCGCGGCCTCAGCCGCGGAGCGTGAACGTGTGTGCCACGTCGCCCGAGGCGAGCAGGCTCGTGCGCCGCAGGCGCAGGCCGGCGGCGTCGCCGAGCCCCGCGAACTCGCGTGTCGTGCGCTCCCGACCTCCCGGGGTGAGGGCGAGCATGAGGAGGTCGGCGCGCTGGGCGAGGTCGTCGACGGGAGCTCGGTGGGCCCGACTGTCGACGACCACGATGCGGGGCGAGTCGGCCTCGGACGTGACTCGGCGGGTCGCGGCGGCCTCGGTCGCCCGTCGCAGCAGGTGTGTGGCGTCACGGTCGTCCCAGTCGTGCAGGACGTTGACGAACAGGTAGGTGTCGAACCCGGGCGGCACGACCGCGAAGGCATCGCCGGCCTCGCCGGTGACCCGTGGACGTGCGGGCATCCGGGCGACCACGTCGGGCAGTTCGAGCACCACACCCTCGAGGTGGTGGTGCTGGCTCGTGAGGACCTCGAGCAGCGTGCCGTCGCCCCCGCCGATGTCGCAGACGCGCCGGCTGCCGGCCCAGTCGAGCCGGCGCGCCAGCAACAGCCCGTGCATCCGGGAACCGGCGGCCATGGCGGCGTCGAAGGTGACGTGCCGGTCCGGATGGTCCGCCATCCACGCGAAGAACGACGCGCCGTTCGCGCTGACGAAGGCGTCGCCATCCTCCCCGAGTCCGCGGACGAGCGCGGCCATGGCGGCGG
>CAYTLZ010000001.1:10220-31945 GCA_964438785.1 uncultured Actinomycetota bacterium
TGGCGGCGGCGGGAGTGTCGGTACCCCGAGCACGTCCTGGAGTTGCAACGGAGGCGGCTCGACGGGTTCGACGGGGGTACGACTCGCTGGGGCCACGGGCCAACTCCTCGTCCGCGCGGAGGTGTTGCACGCTTCCGGCAGTATGGCTGAAACCGTCGTCCGGGCCCAGCGGTCACCGGTCAGCCCAGGCATGCGGGCGGCGACTCGGGGAGCGAGTTGGAGTGCGTTCCGTCGGGTCTGGCGATGGGGTGACACGCCAGTGACACGCTTGGCTGCCAGCGTGACCGCCGACCACGTCGGGGCGGCTGCGCATGCCGTGGCGGCTCGTGGTCCAGGTGAACGGCATTTGGCCGCATGCACGGTTCAACGAGGAAGGGACGCGTCATCAGTCACTCAGGGGCAGGGGTCACCAGGATGGCCGCGCGGAGCGGGGGCGAGGGCGCAAGTCGGGCGACGCCGGCCCGACGGCGGTGGGCCAGCGGTCTGCTGACGATCGCGCTGGTGGCGACACTGCTTCCGGCGGGCCAGGTCGGCGGCGGGGCGCCGCCGGCTGCGGCGGCTGCGGCTGGCATGGACGATCGGGCTGGGGTGCCATGGGCGGCGATCACCGGGATGTCCGGGGACGAGACCGTGGTCACACCGATCGCCGCGACGGCGAACGATGACCCACCGGTCGCGGTGCAGGTTTCGGAGGGCCCGGCCACCGCGAACGGCATGATCGGTGTCGGTGACGTGGTGATGTTCGAAGGGCCACAGCGCGGCCTCTGGGTGAGCGACGGCACGCAGGAGGGCACCTTCGAACTCGACGTCCTGCCCGATGGTGAGGTCACGAACCTCTCGCGGCCAGCGGACGTGACGTCCGCAGGGGGTCGGCTGTACTTCGCGGTGGGGCCGGGTGGCACGGGTGGCACGGTGTCCGAGCCCGAGGTTTGGGTCAGTGACGGCACCGAAGCCGGCACCCGAGCCCTGACCGACAGGGACGCGCTCTCGCTCCATGACATCCGGTACGTGGTGGCGTTCGAGGAACGGGTCTACGTCAGCGCCCGGTACCGCGATGAGGCGGGCAATCCCGACGGCCCGTACGCGCTGTTGCTGCTCGATGACTCGTCGAGCGGTGCGAGCGACCTCGACAATGGGTCGCAGCCAACGGTGTTCGGGGGCGCGCTGTACAGCGGTAGCAGTGATGGTCTGAGTCGCATCGAACCGGGTGGCACGCGCACCCTGGTGTTGGAGCGGGACCAGGACGCGGGCAACGGCGGCGTGTTCGACCTGACCGCCGGGGACGACCTGCTGTACTTCCGGGTCCGCTATGAAATGACCGTCGAGATGTACGCCTCCGACGGCACCGACACGGGGACGGTCCGGGTGACCGACGATCCGCTGCGTCTGCGCGACCAGCAGCAGGTGGCCGGGGACCGGGTCTACTTCACGGCGGGGACGGCGAGCAACCGGGAGCTGTGGGTCGCCGACGGCGAGCCTGCGAGCGCGCGCCGGATCTGGCCAGCCGATGGCCAGAGCGGGTGGAGCAGGCAGCTGCTGGACGACCAGGTTGCGGTCGTGGGCGACCGTCTCGTGTTCGAGACCCGTCTCGACGGATGGTGGACCACCAACGGTGATCCAGCGCAGACCGTCCCACTCGAACTCGCGGACGGACAGCCGCTCCCTGGCGTTCGCCAGGCCTCCAGCAGCGACTCGTTCGCCTGGTTGGGCGGGAACGGCGGTCTGGTCCGCACCGACGGCACCTCCACAGGCACGGTCCGGGCCGCACCCCAGGAGCTGTCGGTGCTGACCAACTCCGAGACTGCGGCGATCGGTGACGTCCTGATCTTCCGCGCGGATCTCGAATCTGGTTTCCAACCTCGGATCTGGCGGATCGATGGTGACGCCCCGTCATGGCCGACAGGCGCTGAACTGCGAGCGACCTCGGTGGGGTCGACCTTCGTCGCACTGCAGTGGCCTGCGGCCGCCGCCGACGACGAGGTGACCGGCTACCGGGTGTTGGCCGACGGACAGCCGGTCGCCCGGACTGACGGCGACGACACATCGGTGACGCTGGACGGTCTCGACAGTGGTGCGACGATCACCTTCGAGGTGCAGGCCATCGCCGGGTTCGGTGCGCTGTCCGATCCGCTGACGCTCGAGCTCACGTTCGGCGAGGAGACGGAGCCCGGCACCGCGCCGCTCGACGTCACCGCCGTACCCGGAGCGGTGGAGCTCGACTGGCCGGCCTTGCCAGAAGCGGACAGCTACCGGGTGTATCGGGCGGTCGGCGACGGCGACTTCGCCGAGCTGGCCGATGGCATCACCGTCTCGGCCCACACCGATGAGGGACCGAACGCGGAGACGACCTACCGCTACGAGGTCAGCGCGGTCGTCAACGGCAGTGAGCAGCCGCACACCCAGCAGGCAGCGGTCGACACACTGCCGATCTCGATCGATGCACCGACCGGCGCACCCGGCGCGTTCGCCCGTGGCGGCTTTCCCGATGTGGCCACACTGGGAACCGAACTGCGCGTCACCGTCACCGGCGACCCCCACCGGGCGGCGACCGCGACCGTTGCCTACACCGACACCGACACCGACGACCAGCCGCAGACCACTGCGCTCACGCTGACCGAGGAAACCACCGGCACCTACCAGGGCTCGTTCACCCTGGCCGAAGGCGTCGCGACGGTCGAGACGGTCGATGCCCAACTGTGTGACACCGCGGCCATGTGCGCCGAGGCGAGCGCGACGTTGGACCTGCTCAACGGCGCGGCGCTCGAGGTCGACCTGGATGTGCCCGAGGGCGCATTGGATGGGGGTCGTCTGACGGTACTCAGTGACACCGCTGGCGGCGATGTCGCGACCGTCGACGCCGAGGGGAAGGCGCGAGTCCGCCGACTGTTGCCTGCCCAGGACTACGAACTCCGCGTCGACGACCCCGACGGCAGGCAGGTCGCCAGCGCCACGGTCGACGTGCAGCCGGGAACGGTCCGTCGGCCTGGCCTCGATGTGACGCTGTACGAGAACATCCGTGTGCGGGTTCGCTATCCAGACGGTGCGCCGGTCATCGACGCGGCTGTGGTGCTCGAACAGAACGGTGAGCGCGTCCGGCAGTGGTGGGCCGACGACGCTGGCGAGCTCGTACGCCCCGTACCCGAAGGCTCCTATGAGCTGACGGTCAGCGACACCCGCCAAGGCCAGCGCGTCGAGAGGCGGGCGGCCAGATCGATCGAGATCGAACGCGGCGACGAGGGCTTCATGACCTTGGAACTGCCGAATCTCGCCGAAGGGACCGTGACTGGAACGGTGACGACCGCGGCTGGCGACCCTGCCCCGTACGCAGAAATGACCGTCACGCAGTCGGTTGACCGTAGGCGATGGACGACCCGTGCGACGGCCGATGCGGATGGCCGGTACGAAGCCACGGTCCTCGCCGGTGACATGCGCGTCGTCGCGACCGCGGGCCTGTCTGGCGTGGCTGAGGAGGCCACCGTCGCGGCAGGCGACACGGCTGTTGTCGACCTCACGCTCCCTCCCGAGACGGACTACGACTTCGAGATCGAAGTGCGCACCGACTATGCAGGCGAAGGGCTCTCACCGCCCATCAACCTGGACTTCCTCTTCGTCAGCAATCTGGTGTACGAGGTGACGGTGAACGGGCAGCGGGTGGCCGGCACCCGCCATCGGCTGCCCGGTCCCGAGGGGGAGCCCATCGAGGTCTGCGTCGACGGCCCTCGCGAGTTGACGTCGGATTGCACCGACGTCGTCTTCCCTGATGACGGCGGACCGGGGCTGGCCCAGCTCGTTCTGACGCAACGTGGCGCGGTCGAGGCCACCATCGTTGACTCGACTGGGAGGCCGGCGAAGTTCCCGAAGGCGCGCCTGTATCGGGTCGACGGTGACGGTCGCAGCCACGTGCAGACGCAGACGTTCTCCGGGAGCGACATCAGGCTGTCGGTACCCGATGCGGGTGCGTACGAGCTCGTCGTCGAGATCTTCGACCGGGCGACGGCTCCCGTCCGCGCCACCGTCGCCGAGGGGCAGACCGTGGAACTCGGTGTCCTGAGCTTGCAGGCTCCTGGCTGGTTCGCACCGGGCAGTCACATCACCGCCTCGCCGTCGTCCGTCGTACCCGGTGAGCGTGTGATGTGGCGTACCGAGTACCGCAACGACGGGGGCACGGCCGAGAACGCCCGGCTCCTCTTCGACGTGCCGGTGGGGACGAGGCTGCTCGAACAGGGTGTGACCGTCGACGGCGACGTGCGGATGCTCGCCGACCTCGACAAGGAAGGTGATGCCTACGCTCTCGACCTCGGCGACGTCGCCCCGGGGGGTACCGGGGTCGTCCGTTACGTGGTCGAAGTCGAGGCCGACGCCACCCCGGGACGTATCGACGCTGGGGTCCGGATGCGTTACACCGCTGATGGGTCCAGCGTCGAGGAGGAGTTCGGGTCGTCGGCGGTCACGGTGTCCGGCGTGAGCATCGACGCCCCGCGCACGACCGTGGTTCCCGACGTTCCGCTGTCAGGTCGAGCACCCGCCGATGCCCTGGTGGAGGTGTTCGATGGTGATGTGCTGATCGGCGCGACACAAGCGACCGCAGGTGGCTACTGGACGCTCAACGCCGAGCTCGTGAACCGTGGAGGAAACGTTCGCCACCGGGTTCGCGCTCACGTGGCTGCAGACGATCTGCGTTCCGGCGAGGCAGTCGTGTATCACGACCCCAACGCGCCGCGGCCCGTCAACGTCGCCCTCGAAATGGTTGGACGTACCCACGCGTTCGATCCCACTGAGGGTGTCGCTCGATTCATGTTCCCGCACGTGCCGACTGCTCCACTGACGGTCAGCGCGGTCTTCGATCAGCCCGGCCGGGTGCAAGATCCGCACCTGAGAGTGGGTTCGGTCCGTGTACCGATGACGTTCGAGAACAACGCGTTCCGAGCCAGGATCGACCCCCTGCGTTCCCCGGGACCCATGAGCATCGACTACGACACCGTGGCCGGACCCATCGACCTCGACGCCGTGACCGCGTGGATGTCCGACGAAGCCGTCATCCGCAATCGGCTGCCGCGAGTTCTCGATGACGCGGAAGCGGGTGAACCGATCTTCCTGGACGCCGCGGCATCCCCGGTGTCGCTGCAGATGGGCGCTCACGGAGAAGGCACCGACGAGGAGATCGATGGCGCTGGCGACGATCTCAGCGACTTCGACCTCGAGGACGAGCCCTACGACGAGGGCCTGCGGGTCCAGGCATCCGCAACCCGGATGGGTCTGACGATCGACACGACCCTGGTGGCCAGAGCGGTCGACTACGCACCCACGGCTTCGGACCTGGCGTATGAGGCGCGAACTGGACTGCCGGTGTACGACCGCAGTACGGCATGGTCGCTGACAGCGACACGCTTCCGGTTCGTCGGCCAGATGACGGTCCCGTTCGACGAACTGCCCGCGCACGGGGACCCCGCGGCTGCGGTGTCGGAGATGATCACGGCGTCGCTGGCGGCCGACCTCGGTGACGACGTTGCGGGGGAGCTGGGCACGGCGCAGTGGGACGTGGGCGACCTGGACATCCGGCCCGTGGCGACGCGGCGATCGATCAAGGTGACCTATGAGGTCGTGAGTACTGGATCGACGGTTTCGGACGCCTTCTCGGCGTTGTCGGGGGCCGACCGGTACGAAGAGTTGGGCGACCTGCTCGACGACGTCATGGAGGCCTGCACGAGCGCGATGTCGCGTGATCTCTACCGCGGCCAGCTGGACCGGATCGCGAAGGACGCCGCGGCGCATCAGTTCGTCTCGGCCGGCGTCATGGTGGCTGGTGGGGCGGCCGCAGCTTCGACCGGGGGGCTGCTCGGCATCGCAGCGATCGGCGTGACCGCGCTCGTGGACCGCAAGCTCGAACAAGAGGTCGACGACATGATCGACAACCTGAAGGACCGCATCGCGGCCGACCCCGACTGTGAGGAGATCGACGACGACGACCGTGACCGTGACCGTGACGACGATCATGACGACCCTCTCGCACGCCCGCATTGGATCACCTTGTGGGACCCAGCGGGTTACGTCTTCGAGGCGGTCGAGTCCAACCGTCTGCAGGACGCGACGGTGACGGTGTTGGAAGGCGATCCGTCCGACGGTGCAGCAAGTGACGTCGAATCGTGGTCGGCATGGCCTGCGGAGCTCTTCGGTCAGGTCAACCCGCAGGTGACGGTCGCCGATGGTCGGTACGCGTGGGACACCCCGGAGGGTTGGTGGTACACCGAGGCGGAGCTGGACGGCTATCGGTCGGTGTCGAGCGAGGTGATGCGGGTGCTGCCCGAGCACTTCGACGTGCACCTGAACATGGTGTCCTTGGCAGACCCGTCGGTGGTGTCGGTCGATGCGTGGGCGGCCGGTGAGATCGATCCTGCCGAGGCGATCGTGGAGTTCGACCATTGGATGCGGGTGCCCGGGATGGTGGACCGGATCTCGGTCATCGATGGTGATGGCGACTTGGTGGCGGGGTCGGTCTCGCCGATCGGTGCAGAGGGGCATTCGACCGGACGGATGTCGGATGCGTCTGCCGAGCTGGTGGCACCGCATGGTGAGCTGGTCGCGGAGCGGTTCGCGTTCCGTCCGGACGAGCCCTGGTCGGCGGGCGACGAGTTCACGGTGATGGTCGACGGCATCGCGCAGGGCTACAACTTGAAGGTCCTCGGGGATGACGAGGACGTTGCGGTCGTGGTTCTGTCGCGGCCGCCCTCGGTGGCGATCGACACGGCGCTGTGGGTAGCGGGGGAAACCGACACGGGTTGGCTGCGAGGCATGGATGTTGCCGCATCCATCGTCGATGGCGGCTTCGGTGACGTCGACGCGGTGACGGCAACGTTGGTTGATGATGCGTTGATGGCGCTGGCAGAGGTTGCGTGGACGGGCGAGGGCTCGGGTGCCAGCCCGACATTCACGGTCCCGTTCGACATCGATGGGTGGGGGTCGTTCGATTACGCCGCGGAAGGTCGGTGGGAGGTGAGGACGCCATTGCGGCCGGCTGAACATCAGCGGGTCGTGCGGGCGGTCGTCGAGGTGGCGTTCACCGACGGCCGGACGGTGACGGCGTGGACGGATGCGTTCGGCGGGGACCGTGCTTCGGTCGTGCCGCCGTTCGTGCCGACCTCGAGCGAGGACGACACGACGAACGGGGATGCGCCAGCTCCACCCCCTCCCACCGGCACGCCGGCACCGGGTGGTCCGACGCCCGACGGCGAGGACTCCGAACCGGTCGGCTTCTCCGACGTCGTCACCGGATCCACCCATGCCGACGCGATCCTCGCGATCGCCGGGGAAGGGATCGCACTCGGCTACCCGGACGGCACGTTCCGGCCGGAGGAGCTGGTGAGCCGCGAGCAGATGTCCTCGTTCCTGCAACGTGCGCTGGACCTGCCGGATGGGGATCCATCCGCGTTCGCCGACGTGGAGGGCACGCACGCGGCCGCGATCGGTGCGATCGCGCGGGAGGGCATCACGGTCGGCTACCCGGACGGGACCTTCCGGCCGCAGGAGGACGTCGGTCGTGGACACCTCGCGGCGATGTTGGCCAGGGCCGGGGACCTGGAGGCGTCACGCTCGGCCGGGTTCACCGACACCGCAGGCACGACGCACGAGACGGCGATCGATGCGGTGGCCGAGGCGGCCATCGCGCGGGGGTTCGATGACGGGACCTTCCGTCCCGGGGACCCGGTGACCCGCGGTCAGATGGCGAGCTTCCTCGACCGGTGGTTGGGGTACATCGGCTGACCCGTGTCCGACGCGGTCCGTTAGGGTCGCGAGGCGGTCCCCCACGGTAGGTGGCCGCCCAGGGGCCTCGAGCCGTGCGGAGGGTCGTATCTCACAGCAGGTGCTCCGTGGGCGGCTGATCGAGCGGTGTTCGGTCCGACGGGTCGTTGCCCTCGAAGCCCCGTCCGGAGCTGGGAAGTCCACGCTGTTGGCGCAGCTCGTCGACCAGCACGATGGACCGGCCATCCGTGCCACATTGACGGGGTCGAGCGCATCGAGCGCCCAGCTGCGCGGCACCCTGGAACGTGAGGCGCGTCGCCAGGGGTTGAGCGATCTGGCCGCGTCGATGGAGGCGTGTCGACCGGAGGAGCTCGGCGCGACGCTCACCGGCTGGTTGGCGAGCGGGTCGGAGACGCTGCTGGTCGGCCTCGATGATCTCCACCTCGCGGACGCGGACGTGGCGGACGTCGTCGGTGACCTCATCGATCGGTGGCCGCGATCGCACCGACTCGTCGTGGCTGCGCGTCGGCTGCCTGGCGCCCTGCGGGGACGTCTCATCGGGACCGACAGCACCGTGGTCGGCGTCGAGGAGTTGCGGTTCGATGCCGCCGAGGCGCGGGCGCTGTTCGCGTTGCCGCTCGGCGACGAACTCGACGCCGCCGAACTCGACCGGGTCGTCGAACGGTGCGGTGGTCTCGCGGCCGCGTTGCGGCTCACCGCTGGGCAGGTGGACCGAGCACAGGGTTCCGAGCACCCACCGGGAGCCGCCGGCCGACGAGCCGCCGCAGCGCTCGCGCAGGCGCCCGCGACACTGACGGGTCTGCTCACGCAGTTGTTGGAGGCGGCGGGGCCGCAGGTGAGCGCGGCGATCGCGCGCCTGACCGGGATCCCGGCCTTCGACGACCGGATCCTGCGCGCCGTGGGGATCGAGGGACTCGACGGGCTCATCGATGTGGGCCTGCCCGTCGAGCAGCGGGGCGGGCCATTGTGGGCCTTTCCCGATGTGGTGCGCGAGGCGCTGCCGATGGGAGACACCGACGAACTGCTCGTCCGGCTCGCGGTGCGTCGCTACGTCGACGCCGGTCAGCCGTCGATGGCGCTCGAACTGGCGCGCGGCCGTGAGCCGGGTCGCGAGCTCGCCCACTTCCTCGCCGAGCTGCCCGCGGATCTCATCGGCCGCCTCGACCCCTGGGAGTTCGCTGCCGCGGTCGCTGCGCTGCCCGAGCACTTGCTCGCCGAGCGACCCCGGATCCTGATCAACCTCGCGGACGCGTACGTGCTCGCCGGACACACCGACGCCTACGCCGAGGCCGTGCAGCGAGCCGCGCGACTCGAGGCGGCTGACGGGTCGGCCGCAATGGACCCCGCCGAGGTGCTCGAGGTGCGTGCGGCCGACATCACCATCCGCGCGATCGCCCGCAACGACGATGCCCTGGTCGCGGACGCTGAGGAGCTCCTCGCTGATCCGGCGCTGCCCATGATGGCCCGTGGACGCCTGCTCGGCGGGATCGGTCGTGCGACCGCCAGCAGGCGGTCGGCCGATGCCCTGCGCGCGGGTGCCCGTCGCCTCGACGAGTCGGCCCGGACCTTCGAGCGGGCCGGGGCACCGGTGCATGCGGTGGCCAGCCAGGTCGTCGCCGCCGCCTACGCCTCGATCCCCCTCGGCCGCTACGCCGTCGCGCTCCGTCAGCTCGACGAGGCCCTCACGGTGGACCCGAGCAGCCGCAGCCTGCGGATCGGGATCCTGCCGTACCGAGCGTTCGTGCTCGTCGACCTCGGCCGCTACGCCGAGGCCGAGGCGGTCCTGGGTGAGTTGCGGCGTACGGCGCGCTCGGACGGTCCGCTCGGCAACGAGCGCGCGGCCGTGTTCGCGCGATGGGCGGAGGCCCGCATGGCCTCCCAACGACGGGACCGGGACGCGACGTGGGCCGCGTGCCAGGCGGTGGAACGCGCGGAGGTCCCGGTCGATACAGGCAACGGGGCCTTCTTCCGCGCCGATGCGGTGCAGTTGCTCGCCCGCGTCGGGGCGTTCGAGGATGCGCAGCGTCTGCTCGACGAGGCCCGGGCCCGGGATCGCAGCCCGACGTCCGTGGTCACGATGGCGGCCTTCGCCCTCGCGGCGTACGCCGGGGACCACGAGACCGCGGAAGCGTCACTCGCGATTCTCGACGGCGGACGTGCGGTCGAGCCACGGGATCGATGGCGGGTGTCGCTGCTCCACGCCTGGGCCTGTCGCGACGTGGACGTGGCCCGTGCGCGGCGGCTGGCGGCGGCGGCGTTCGAGGAGGCCGGGCAGCTCGGCTACCCCGATCTGCCCATGATCCAGGAGTCGGCGCTCGCTCGGGCGCTGCTTCCGCTCGCGGCCGAGGCGTCAGCGACCGCCCGCGAGTCGGTGGCGCCGGTGGACGTGACGGTCCGGCTGCTCGGTCGCCTCGAACTGGCCGACGAAGGTCGGTCGTGGGAGCCCTCGGGCCGACCGGCCCAGCTCATCGCCTACCTCGGGCTCCACGGTGGGCAGGCCACGGTGGAGGAGGTCATCGATGCGCTGTGGCCGGACACGGATGTGGCGCGTGGGCGGGAGCGGCTGCGCACGGTGCTGGCTCGGGTCCGTCGTGACCACCTCGGTCTCGTCGAGCGGCACGAGGAGCTGCTGCGCTGGCGCCGTGGCGTGCGCGTCGACGTCGACGACTTCCTGGCGCTGTGTCACCGCGCGAGCGAGTCGGTCGAGGGTGGCGGGCTCGCGGCCGCCGGTGCGCTGGAGGTCTACCTCGGGGAGGCGGTCCCCAACCTCGGAGCCGCTGACTGGCTGGATGCGCCGCGCCGGTACCTCGAGCAGCAGGCGTTGACCATGCACGACATCGTCGCTGCTGAAGCGGAGACCCAGGGGCGCCTCGATGACGCGATCCGGACCCTGCAGGCGGCGATCCGGGTGGAGCCGTTGGCCGAGGACCGCTACGTGGCCGCGGCGCGGCTGCTCGCCGAGCAGGGGCGTCGCGCTCGGGCGCTGGCGTTGCTGGCGGAGGCACGAGACGTCGTGGGCGTCGCGGGGCTGATTCCCAGTCAGGCGCTCGAGCGCCTCGAGCGCTACCTCGAACGCGATCCGGTGACCGAGGCGCACCGGGCGTCGTAGCCGGACGTCTGCCGGGGCAGGGGCTGTCGTCGCCGACACACGTCGGGGCGTCGACGTGCTGGTGGTCGTCGGCGGGGCCGACCGGATCCGGGGCGGCATGGGAACCCGTGCATGGTCACAGCTCGCGTCGCTCGAGCTGCCACGAGGCGGTGAGCAGCAACGCCGGGATCGTGACCAGGGTGACGGTCGCGGCGCGCAGGTAGGTCGTCGCCGCTTCCCCCTCGAGGAGCTCGACGACGGCGAAGACGAGGTGGCTGGGGAGCCAGGGCTGCACGGCGGGGATGATGCCGATCACCGGCAACGACAGCAGCGTCACGATGCCGAGGAGGACGGCGGGGAGCGTGCTGCGGACCAGGGCACCGGCGGCGGCGACCACGGCGACGGCGAAGCACAGATACAGCGCGCCGTACAGGGTGCCGACGATCATCGGGCCCGCCGGGAGCTCGCCGAGCAACAGGCTGGTCAGGATCCAGGCGGCCGCGGTCCCCAGGATCAGGGCGAGCACCGCGGTCAGGGCGATGACGCCGTACCGCGGCCACAGCAGACCTCCCGCATGCCGGACGCGGGTGCGCAGGAACGCCGCCACCTCGACGCGGGCGTCGATCGACAGCGCGCTGGCGGCGACGACGACCACCGCGAGCACGCCCACCTGGGTCGCGTTCGAGACGAACTGCAGGATGCCGTCGACCGGTCGCGGATCCGGGACCACGATGGTGATGTCACCGGCGACGCTGCCGACGATGTCGGCGAGGTAGCGGGCGGTCACCGGGCCCAGCACGCCGAACGTGAGGAAGACCCCGACCAGCACGAGCCAGCGGTGGGTGCGCACCATCCGGAGCCATTCGAGACGCCACAGGCTCATCGCGTCAGCTCCAGGAAGGCGGTCTCCAGGTCCGTCGCCGGGTTGAGGGACACCAGCCGCATCCCGCCCTCGGCCACCAGGCGGGGGAGGCCGTGCTCGGCCTGCGCGGCATCGTCGGTCACCACCTGCAGGCGTCCCGTGCCCTGCACCTCGACGTCGGTCACCCAGGGCTCGCGGCCGAGCCGGTCGGCCAGGGCGGTGGCATCGCCCCGGACCTGCAGGCGGTAGCGCGACGAGGTCCGCGCCAGCAGCTCCTCGATCGGTCCCTGGTAGCGCAGCCGCCCCTCGTCGATCACCCCGACGACGTCGCAGACCTGCTGGACGTCGGCGAGGATGTGGGTCGAGAGCACGATGGTGGTCGTGCCGGCGAGTCGACCGATGAGGTCCAGGACCTCGCGGCGACCGGCGGGGTCCAGCGCCGACGAGGGCTCGTCGAGCATGAGCACCTCCGGCGCACCGACGAGGCAGGTCGCGATGCCGAGCCGCTGCAGCATCCCGCGTGAGAAGCCACCGGTGCGGCGCTCGGCGGCATCGCTCAGGCCGACCTCCCGCAGCGCGATGTCGACCCGGTCGCCGCCGAGGTCGGGGGCCACCAGGGTGCGCGCCAGATCGACGACCTCGCGGGCCGTCAGCCAGGGCTCGAACAGCGGCGTGTCGACGAGCACCGCCACCCGTCGCCGCTCGACGCCGAGGTGGAACGCACCGGACGTCGGCTGCCGCAGGCCCGCCAGGATCGACAGCATCGTGGTCTTGCCCGCCCCGTTCGGGCCGATCAGGCCGTAGGTCGCGCCCCGCGGCACCACCAGATCGACCTGATCGAGCGCCGTAGTGTCGCCGTACGTCTTGGTCACGGCGGTGGTGGCGATCACCGGGTCGCCGGCTCCCGGCATGGCGCGGACGTCGCGGGTCGCCGTCGGCCGGACCGCGGGTGGAGCCCCGGCGAGCGGGTTCGAGTCACGGCCACCGTCCGGCACCCGTTCGGCCACCGGGACGCGCCCGACGACGAGGTAGAGGATCTCGCCGATGGGGAACGACACCAGCACGATGACCAACCCCCAGGCCCATCGGGGCAGGTGGCGGACCTCGGCACGGCGCAGATCGAGCAGCAGGGCGGCGTCGATCAACACGACGAGGGTCCCGGCCAGGACCAGTCCCCACAGCAGGGGTCCTGCTGGCAGTTGCATGGCATCCCCGTTTCCGGTCGACCCGTCCCGCTCACGGACCGGTGTCGATCACCACCACCCATCGCCTGCCGATCACCGCACGGTAGTCGCGGTCACGGTCCCGGACGAGGTGTCGTCGCGGTCGCGACCCACCGGTGTCGCCTGGTCAGCGCCGACCGATCATCGTGGCGTCAGTCCGCCCACGCCGGGCGCAACTCGGCGCGCACGTCGGTGTTGTAGACGATGTCCTCGGTGGTCAGCCGTGCCCACGGCGAGCCGTCGTCCTGCCAGGTGACGGTCGTCTCGATCGGGAGCAGATGGCCGTCGAGGTCGCCCCAGACCACGGCCTCGTTCAGCCACAGCGTGCGTTCGGTGGCGTTCTCGCCCTTGAACCGCATGGACTCGAACTGCGTGATCAGACCGGTGTCCGGCGCGAAGCGGGCAACGAACACCTCATCGCCCTGCGGCCCGGGCACGTGGAGCAGCGCCGAGTGGTCGTCGGCGGCCTCCCACCGTGGCCGGGGGTCGGTGAGCCACACGGCGGGCATCCAGATGGCCTCGGCCCACAGGGCGAGGTTCGCGCCCTGGTCGACCTGTGGCCCCTCGGCGACACCAAAGGGCAACTCGAGACGCGCCGACCCGTCGACGAGGGTCTCGTCGACGGTCAGCACCCGGGCCCCGAAGACGGTTGCCTCGATGTGGTGGCGGTAGTCGTGGCCGCTGGCATGCGTGAACCGCCAGCGCACCGGAAGCGTGAGCCCGTTGACCCGCATCGTGCCGCGGCCCGTGATGACCGCACTGTGGATCACGGGGATCTCGTCACCGTAGACCTGGCGGTAGAAGCGGTCCACCGGCTCCGGTAGGTCGGTGGGCAGCGGGATGGTGTCGGGCGGTGCCGTGCTCCGGGCGGGCTCGGGCAGCGGCCGCGGCGTGATCTGGAGGCCGACCCAGCCCACGCCGGCGAGCAGCACGGGGGCGGTGATCAGGATCGCGAGCACCTTCATGACCGGCGTTCTCCGCTCCTCGGCGTCCCTGCGTCGTCGACATCCCAGCGTCGCTGCCGTGTGGAGCTGGCGTCAGGGTCGGGGACCCTCAGGTGCCCGGTGCCTGGGTCCGCGTCGGGTCGAGCCCTTGGACTCTGGCCCGGTTGTCCGTGCCCGGGTCGGGTCCTGGTCGTCGTCCAGCCACCGGCACGTGGCCGATGCGAACGCTGTCCCCGCGGGCGCGAGCCTCAGTCGTCGAGGTAGCGGGTCTCGATGGCCGCCTGGACGGCGTGGCGGAACGTCGCCGTGTCGATCTGGGTACCGCGCAGCCGACGCTCCGTCGTCTCGATCGCGTCGGCCAGGTCCTCGTCCTGGATGACCATCCGGATCCACCGTGAGAAGTCGTGGGCCTGGCTGTGGACCGTGATCATCGCGTCTCGGCACGCGGCGAGGTGCCGGTGGAACTCACGCAGGTTGCCCGCGACCGGGCCGCCGTCGGTGAAGTAGAAGCGCAGGTGGTCGGGGAGCTGCCCGTCGATGTACTTGTGCCAATGGCGGACGTGTCCCGAGCTGCGTCGGGCCACGCGGAATGGCCGCGGGCGGCCCAGGTCGGTGACATCGAAGTGGAGCGTGTGTCCGAGTTCCTCGCCGAGCAGCGCCCTGAGCTCGGCGGCGTCGGTACCGCTTGCGTGCTCGACGTACGTGAGCACCTCACGTTCCCGTGTCCCGGTGCCGGCGCACAGCAGCAGATGGTCCATGGACCGGCCCACCTCGGACGGCAGTTGGTCGGGTAGGTAGGTGCTGAGGCAGAAGCCCTTCCCGGCAGCGGCGAACGCCTCCGCCCACGGTCCCTCGTCGAGCGGCAGCGCATGTGCCTCGTCCATGAACACCCAGTGCGGCAGACCGGTCGCCGCCCGTTGCGCCAGGAGGGTCGGTGCGATGGACGCGACATAGTCGCGCTCCTCCTGCTCGGCGAGCGGGGACAGGTCGACCACGATGCTGCCGAAACGATGGCGGAGGAGCGCGGCCAGCTGCACCGGCGTGGGGAGTGGGTCCCTGCCACCGACCGCCAGGATGCCTCGTCGCTCGGCCAGCGTGCGGTGATCGCCCTCCCGGTCCAGGATCAGGACGCTGTAGTCCATCCGGACCAGTTGCTCGACGAGCAGGCCCGCCAGATAGGACTTGCCCGAGCAGCTCGCACCGATGATCAGCAGATTGATCTGCGACGCCGGGACCTGGACCTCGTTGCCGGTCTCGTCGATCCCGAGGTCGAGCCGCCAACGAC
This sequence comes from uncultured Actinomycetota bacterium, assembly GCA_964438785.1. Classification (GTDB taxonomy): domain Bacteria; phylum Actinomycetota; class Nitriliruptoria; order Nitriliruptorales; family Nitriliruptoraceae; genus PWLR01. The sequence continues at coordinate 25,381 of CAYTLZ010000001.1, forward strand.
TCGGCCTGAGCGGGCGCTCGCCGGCGATGACCGGACCGCGCAGGAAGTCGGCCACCCCGGCACCATCGCACTGCTCGAGGACGAGGTCGGCCGCCTGCCTGAGCGAATCGACGGCATTGGCGACCGCGACACCGAGCTCGCAGACCCCGAGCAGATGGTGGTCGTTCTCGGCGTCACCGATGGCCAACGTGCTGTGCCGTGAGATCCCGAGGTTGCCCAGCGCCTGGATCAATCCGGTCCCCTTCGTCACGCCGCCGGGCAGGACCATCAGCGCTCCACGGTTGCGGACGATCTGGCCATCGAGACCGAGCCTGGCGAGCTCCTCGGCCACCGTGGCGGCATGCGGGGCGTTGCACGCCAGCAGGACCCGGCCCTGGCGGACCGGGACATCGCGATGCGCCAGGGCCCGAGCCAGGGCCGGATCGACGGGTGCTGCCAGGTCGTGGACCCCGTCGGCATCCGCGAGGACGGCGCCGTTCTCGGCCACGATGGCGTCGAACACCTCGTCGACCTCGGGGAAGACGGCGCGCAGTTCCGACAGGATCCGGCCAGTCACCAGCACCACCGCGCGACCCCTGCGGCGCACCTCGCGGACCGCCGCCAGGAGATCGTCCGTCGGTCGGTCCGCATCGGTCAGCGTGCCGTCGTAGTCGACGGCGATCGCCTGGATGCCGGCGTTCATGGTGCCGTCCTGTCGCCATGCTCCCGATGGTGGTGCGACGACCGGCGGTGGCCGACGTGGGTCCACACGGGCTACGTCGGCTACGTGGGCTCGTTGCGCAGCGACTCGAGTACCGGGCCGAGCACCTGCCCGCCGTCGACGAGGAATTCGGCTCCGGTCGAGTAGCTCGCCTCGTCGGAGAGCAGGAACTGCACCAGATGGGCGACCTCGTCCGGCTCGCCGAAGCGGGCGATGGGCTGGGCCGCCGCCACCTCGTCACCGAACCCGTCGGTCATGGGCGTGCGGATCGGTCCGGGGTGGACCGAGTTGACCCGGATGTGGTCGGGGCCGAGCTCCAGCGCCGCGGACTTCGTCAGACCGCGCACCGCCCACTTCGAGGCCACATAGGCACCGAGAAAGGCGTAGCCCATCAGCCCCGCGGTCGAGGAGATGTTGACGATCGAACCACCGCCGGCCAGCCGCATCGACGGCACCGTGGCCCGCATCCCGAGGTAGACCCCGGTCAGGTTGATGTCGATGACGCGGCGGAACTCGTCCGGCGACCCGTCGACCAGGGGGCCCTGTGCGAGGACGCCGGCGTTGTTGACCAGGCCACTGATCGGCCCGAACGCCTCCTGGGCGATCGACACGGCCTCGGACCAGGCATCGGCGTCGGTGACGTCGAGCGGGACGAACCTGGCGCGGTCGCCGAGCTCGGCTGCCAGCGCCTGGCCGTCGTCGACCAGGACGTCGCCGATGACGACCGATCCGCCCCGTGCGACGATCATCCGTGCGACGGCCGCTCCGATCCCCCGGGCACCGCCGGACACGAGCACGGTCTTCTCGTACGTCGCTGCCATGATCGAGACCTCCCGGCCCGGTGGTCCGGGCCCTGTGCGCCGTCCCCATCCACTCGACGATGGGTCTGGTGTCCGACGCTACGGGTGGACCGACGGTGCCCACAGAGGACGAAGACCATGTGGCGTGGGTCGGTGGTCCATGGGGCGTCGCTCCGTTGCCCCTCGCACGGTCAGGCGAGATCGGCGACGTGCCCATCGGCGGCGACCATGCCCCGGTGGAAGACCCGGTCACCGACGACGGCGCTGTGGTCCCCGGCGTGCAGCACGCATGCGTTGTCCCACACGACCACGTCGCCGGGCCGCCAGGCATGGCGGAACAGGTTCTCCTCACGCGTCGAGTGGGTGAACAGCGTCTCGACGAGTGAGGCGGCCTCGGACTCCTCGAGCCCGCTCACCTCGGCGCACCGTGGGGGCGTCGTCAGGAACAGCGACGGCTGTCCGGTGCGCGGGTGGGCACGGACGATCGGGTGTTCGGCGCTCGTCTCCGCGTCGTCGTCGAGTTCCAGCCCGGTGACCACGTGGGTGATGGTGCGTCCCTCGATGCGGGCCCGGACGTCGTCGGGCAGGGTCGCCAGCGCACGGCGCTGGTCGCTGAACATCGTGGCACCGCCCTGTTCGGGCACCTCGACGGCGCGCAGAGCCGTGTAGGCCGGCGGCTGACGGACGTAGCTGGTGTCGACGTGGAAGCTGCTGCGCGGCGGCCGCGTGCGGCCGACGTTGCTGACCACGTTGAGGTCGGGAAAGCCGTCGACCGGGGTCTCACCGACCGTGAACGTCAGCTCGCCCAGCGCCCGCAGCGCCGCGGTGAAGGTCGTGTCGTCGATGGGTTGACCGGGCAGCACCAGCACACCGTGCTCGGCGAGCAGGTCCTTCAGTTCGCGCACCGTGTCGGCATCGAGCGCCTGCAGGTCGATGTCGTCGACGGTGGCACCGAGCGGTAGATGGGGACGGACGTCCATGCGTGGCTCCTTGAGGATCGGGGCACGGGTGGTGGGCTCAGGCGACCGGGGCGGGTGCCGCAACGGCCCGGCGGGCGAGCGCCTGCGCGACGGCATCGGCGAACAGTTCCGTGACCGGGATGCCGGCGGCGGCCGCCATCGTCGGGACGACGCTGTTGCGCCCGAACGAGCAGTAGGGACCGGCCTCGAGGAACCACGGTCGCCCGTCGGGGTCGATGCGGAAGTCGAACAGGCCGTGGTGGCCACAGCCGAGCGCGACATGACAGGCGCGGGCGGCGGTCGCGACGGCGTCATGGACGGGATCGTCGGTCGGGACGATCCACGCCCGGCTCGGGTCCTTGGCGACCAGCTGCAGGCGCCCGTCCGGGTCGCGTGTGAGTTTGTCGGCGGCATCGCGGATGGGCTTGGTCGTCGCGTCGACCGCGTACTCCTCCAACGGCAGGGCGACGACCTCGCCGTCGCGCACGATGGTGCCGCAGCGCACCTCGCGGCCGAGCTCGACGAACCGCTCGACCAGTGCCACCTCGCCGTGCTGCCAGGCGGTCTCGAGCGCCGCAGCCAGCTCGTCGTCCCGGCGCACCAACGCGACACCGGCGGAGTTGTCCGCGGCCCCCGGCTTGACGACCACCGGGGGTGCGAGGGGCACGGCATCGCCCCGACAGACCACGGCCGCCTCGGGGACGGCAACGCCCGCTTGGGCGACGATGGCACGCGCCGCGACCTTGTCCATCGCGATCGCCATCACCGTGGCGGCATTGCCCACCGAGGGGATGTCCAGCAGGTCGAACAGCGCGCGATAGCTGGTCATTCCGGGTCGGCAGAACATCTGCGGCACGACCACGTCCGGCCGTTCGGTCGCCAGCGCCGTGAGCGCATCGGGGAGCGACACGCGTGGTGCCGCGGCTAGTGCCGCGTCATCGAGCCCCGCGGGAAACGACCACGACCCGTCGGGGGCGACCGATGCGATGCGGTGGACGTAGCGGTCGGGATCCTCGACCGCGGTGAGGCAGTCGCGGGCGTAGACGCGAGACAGCTCGGCGTGGAAGTCGTCGACCGCGGAACCGACGAGGTGCAACACCTGCAGCGGGGCGCGGATGCCGGACGAGTTCGACGTCGTGCCGGCGGACGAGGGTGTGGTCGGCATGGGCTCAGTCCCCCGCGTCCTCGACCAGCTTGCCGATGTTGAAGTCGACGCGGATCCAGTCCTTGCCCGCGAGCAGGTTGGCGATGAGCAGCGACGGGATGTGTAGGTGCGGCACAGCCAGGAACGGCAGCGGATCGTCCCACGCGAAGGTGGCGTCCCGGCCCTCACGCACCACCCGGAGGCGTTCGCGCAAGCTCGACGGATCGATGAGCAGTCGCCACAGCTCCTGGTAGAGCCAGTAGGTCGGGCGGCTGTCCGCCAGCGGCGTGATCGTCTCGACCCCGTCGTCGAGGTAGGCGCGCGCGAGGTCGGGGTGCTCGTGGAACATCGTGATGGCCGAGTGGGTCCGGGGGTTGCACTCGATGACCTTGAGTTCGCCGCCGGCGGTCGCCATGAAGTCGAACGAGACCTGTCCGGTCAGCCCGTGGGCTGCGACGAAGCGCCGGACCCACGCCTCGATCTCGGGTTTGTCCACCATCGCGTAGTTGACCTGGAACGGCGAGGATTCGCAGCACGCCCAGACTTGCAGGTGCCCGTCACGCACCAGCCCGTGGGTGCAGTACTCCCGTCCCTCGACGAGCTCCTGCAGGATCCAGGGCTGCTCCGGGCTGATCGGCAACTGCTCGACGAAGGCGCGGGTCTCGGCCGGGGTCGGCCGCGGCAGGGGGGTCAGGTCGAGGCGTCGCACCGGGTCGTAGGGAATGCTCTTGAGGATCCAGCGGGAGCCGTCGTCGGGGAAGTCGTGGTCGAGCACCTGCTGCGCATCGGTGATCAGGTGCGTGCGAGGGACCCCGAGTCCGAGTGCCTCGGCGGCGCGGGCGAAGCGGTACTTGTCGTCGAGCCCGTCGATGTCGTCCGCGGCGACGTGCACGACCTCGCAGTGGTCGGCCAGCAGCTCGGCGGCCTGCGCGTCGTACCGGCTGGCGACCGGGCTGCAGACCGGGATGTACACATCGACACCTTCGCGCTGCACGATGTCGAGCAGCGCGGCGGCGTAGCCGGGATCGGTCGGATCGGGAACCACGTGGAAGCGGTCGACCGCGCGGGAGAACCGGTGCCCGGTCAGCCGGTAGCGCGCGGTCTCGACGAGCACGACCCGGTGCCCGGCCGCATGGAATGCCCGCGCCAGCGCGAGCGACTTGGTCATCTTTCCGCCGCTGATCAGGATCGAGCGCGCCGTTGGCGTGTCGGCTGACGAGCTCGCCACCCCGGTGTCGCCCGGGGCCGCCGCGGTGACGGCGGCGGTCACGGCCGAGCGCACCAGCGCCGTGCCGGTGATCGCGAGGTTGAGCGGCAGGGCGGCACCGAGCAGGCCGAGCGTGCCGACCGTCTTGGCCGCACTGCGGACGGTCACGACTGATCCGGCAGCACGTGGATCAGGGTCAGCCCGTCACGCAACGGGAGCAGCACCTGCGCGAGCCGGGCGTCGTCCGCGACCGCGCAGTTGAAGGCGGCGATGGCGGTGCCGAGTTCGCTGCGCTCGCCGGGGAGGTAGGCCTCGCCCTTGAACAGCGTGTTGTCGACGCAGATCAGCCCGCCGGGGCCGATCAGCCCGCGGTCGAGCAGGACGCCGAGGTAGTCGAGGTAGCCGCCCTTGTCGGCGTCGATGAAGGCGACGTCGAACCGGGCCCCGGCGTCGGCGAGCCGGTGCAGCGTGTCGAGCGCCGGACCGACCTCGACCGTGATCGCCCCACCGGCCGGTGATTCGGCGAAGGAGCGTCGCGCGATGGCGGCCACCGTGGGGTCGAGCTCGCAGGCGACGACTTCGCCGTCCGCGGGCAGGGCCTCGGCCATCGCCAGCGCGGAGTAGCCGGTGAACATGCCGATGTCCAGTGCCCGGCTCGCACCCGTCAGCCGGACCAGTAGCTTCAGCATCTGGCCCTCGACGTGGCCCGAGAGCATCTCCTGTTCGAGCGCACCGGGGGCGTCGTCGGCGCGGATGGACGCCCAGTCCGCCTGGCGGGTCCGTCCGGCGATCGCGGCCAACGCCGCGGACTCCGGCGTCGTGCAGGCGGCGAGGTAGGGCTCGAGGCCGGCCGCCAGTGCGGTCAGCTCCTGCAGTTCGTCGAGCACGTCGTCGCGCACGTCGGTGTCGACCGCGGCCTCGGTCTGCAGTCGCCGGTGCAGGCGACCGAGTCGGTCGGCCAGGATCGCGTGCGGGGTCACCGGTCGTGGTGGCTCGGTATGGGTCGCGGTGCTCTCCGGCGCGGCCGGGGAACTCACGACGCCACCTCGACGTGGGCGAGCAGGTGATCGAGATCGATGTGGTCGGTGGTGGCCACCGCCCCGGCGAAGTCGTGACCGGCGGTGTTGGCGTTGGGGAAGGCGATGCAGGCCAGACCGGCGGCCGCGGCGGCTGCCACACCGCCGGGATTGTCCTCGACGGCGACACACGCACCGGCAGGCTCGGCGAGGAGCTCCAGGGCGACGCGATAGACCTCGGGATCCGGTTTGGGCTGCTCGACCCGGTCCGCGTCGAGCACGAACGCCAGCACACCGATGTCGAGTTCGGCAGCATCGAGCACGGCGGTCACGTTCGCCGGGGAGGTCGTCGTCGCGACGGCGACCGCGATCCCGCGCTCGTGTGCAGCTCGGATGCAGTCGGCGACACCCGCCCGGGCGACGACCGGCGACGAGGCGAGCAGCTCGTGGAAGCGGTCGGTCTTGGCGGCGTGGACGGCTTCCGCGTCGACTGCGTCCCCCCGCTGGGCCGCGTACGTCGCGATGCGATCGACACCACCGTTGCTGGTGAGCAGGTCCCGGTACAGCGCACGGTCCCAGTGCCAGTCGAGTCCCTTCGAGGCGAATGCGTCGTTGAAGGCCTGGCGCTGCAACTCCGAGGTGTCCGCGAGTGTGGAGATCGAGCCGAACAGAATGGCGGTCATGGCTACCTCGGGGTCGGGTGGGACGTCGTCACGGCGGTCGGGTGCGTCGGCCCGGC
>CAYTLZ010000001.1:32045-55840 GCA_964438785.1 uncultured Actinomycetota bacterium
TCGCTGGATGTCGTCGGGGGTCGAAACGGTGGGTCAGGCGGCCGGGCGCGCGGTGGTGCGCTCCGGCGCATCGACCTCGATCTCGGCCGGCGGGTCCTCGGCCACGGTGGCGGGGTCCTCGAGCCCGACGTCCCGACACAGCGGCTCGATGCCGATGCCCTGGCGCGGGTAGCCGGCACAGATGGTCCGATAGTCCGCCAACGCCGCGGCGAGCTCGTCGCGGTCGAGTTCCTCGAGGTAGCCGCAGGTACCGATGGCGCCACGCGGGAGGGGGGCGACGAGTTGGCCGCCCCGCTTCTGTTCGACCTTCTGCTGGGCCTGCCAGACCAGTTCGGTGTCAGCGAGCACGTCGTGCCACAGGCTCAGCCCGAAGTCGGACATCAGCGTCAGGATCCGGTGCAGTGATGCCTCGTCGATCCAACCCCGCTGGTGGCTCAGCAGCGCACCGAAACCCATACCGATGGCGACGGCGTGACCATGGAGCAGGCCCGCGGGGATCTCGAACCCGGGTGACCAGGTGTGGCCGTAGGCGTGGGGACGGGCCTGGTGGGTCTCGTAGAGATTGTCGTATTCGGCTTCGACGTAGCTGCGCATCGCACCCGCCAGGATGGCCTGCGCCGCGGGGGCCAGCCGGTCGGCGAGGTCCGTACCCGTCGTGCCGAACCGGGTGGTGACGAGTTGCGGCCCGGCGTCCTCGAGCGCGGTGAACAACGCCGCATCCTTGACGACGGCCATCTTGATGATCTCCGCGACCCCGTGGCGCAGCCACCCCTCCCGCATGGTCGCGAAGAAGGTGCGGTCGGTGATCGACAGGATCGGGGCGTGGTAGGCCCCGATCAGGTTCTTGTAGCCGAACCCGTCGCAGCAGGTCCGCGGTGAGGGTCCGGCGTCGATCCCGGCGACCAGCGAGGTCGACAGCATGACGTAGGGCGTACTGCGGTGATACAGCGCACACGCCAGGCCAGCGGTGTCGCTGAGGACCCCACCCCCGGCGACCAGGACCGGCTCCGTGCGCGTCACGCCGAGCCGCTTGAAGTCGCCCAGCATGCGCTCGACGGTGCGGATGCCCTTGTCGACCTCCATGGCGCGGTAGACCAGCGTGTGCAACTCGATGTCGTGGTGGGCGAAATACGCCCGGATCGCATCACCCCAACGCTCGTCGACGTTGCGGTCGATGACGGCGACACACCGCCCCGTGGCGGCGTAGACATCACGCAGCAGCGGCTCGTCGGGGTGCAGGACCCCCTCGACGACACGGATGGAGGTGAAGGTCCGGTTGGTCATCACGGCTTCGACGAGGTTGCCGTCATGGCTGCTGACCACGCTCCCCTCGCTGAAGCGGTAGGGCGAGGTGGCGTAGCGGGCATGCGGGTCGGTCGTGACCAGCCGGTCGGCGACGTCGCGCCAGTAGTCGCCGTCCGCACCGTCGCGCAGGGCGTCGACGAGCCGTCGATCGCCCAGCGGGGACCGGCGCAGCCGGTCGCCGAAGTCGTGCCAGGCGGCCGCGCCGGCCGAGTCGAAACCGGCGAGCAGTTCGTGCATGAGGCCGGCGAAGGTCGCCACCGACGCGGACAGTGACGTCCGCAGTCGACGCAACGCCGGCAGGGAGCGCAGGGCGTCCCGCGCCGCGAGGTCGTGGCCGGTCGACTCGGCGTAGGCGTCGGTGTCGAGCACCGCCAGCAGCAGCGAGCGGACCGCGGCGGAGTCCAACAGCCTGTCGAGTTGTTCCTCGAGCCCGCCGATCGCGGTCGGGACGGGCCCGGAGGCGACCAACTCGTCGACCCTCTGCACGACGCTGCTACGGGATGCTGCCATCGGCTCGTTGCTCCTGTCGACCGACCGGACCACGGCGGGAGGCGGAGACACGATCGCGATTCCCCGTCAGCGCCAACCGGTGTTCGGTGACGTCGGCGGCAGGTATGACCGTGCGTTGCGACGATCTGAGCGTGGGGGTCGGGTGGTGGCGCTTGACACGCTTGCGGGGCCTCTCTACCGTGCAAACTGAGAGCAAACGATTGCAACACATGCTTGACGACCGGGGACGAGGGAGACGTTTCGTGGGTTCGAGTCGTGCAGAGTTCGCGCAGACCAATATTGCGGCACCGGGGATCCAGTCGGTCGACTGGGAACAACGGGTCGACTTCAACCGCCTGCGCGAGTACCGCCTCGCGCGGACACGCGAGGCGCTCGACGCCAGCGAACTCGGCGCGGTCCTGGTGTTCGAGAGCAGCAACATCCGTTACCTGACCAGTACCCACCTCGGTACCTGGGGATACAACAAGACGGAGCGGTGGGGGCTGTTGACCCGTAGCGGCGAGCCCTGGCTGTGGGACTTCGGCTCCGCGGCCAAGAACCACCGGCTGTACTCGCCCTGGTTGGTCAGCGAACACTCGCGGGGCGGCAACGCCGGACTCCAGGGTGCGATCTCACCCGACAGCGGGCTGCCCGAAGCCGCGGCGCGGGAGATCGCGGGGATCCTCCGCGACGAGGGTGTTGCCGACATGCCGCTGGGCGTGGACGTCGCCGAGATCCCGTTCCTGCGTGCCCTCGAGGGTGCCGGCATCAAGGTCCACGACGGCCAGCAGGTGATGCTCAACGCCCGCGAGATCAAGAACGTCGACGAGATCATGCTGCTGTCGCAGGCAGCGGCCATGGTCGACGGCGTCTACCACGACATCTATGAGGCGCTGAAGCCCGGGGTGCGCGAGTCCGACATCGTCGCGCTCGCGACCAAGCGGCTGTTCGAGATGGGCTCGGAGCAGGTCGAGGCGATCAACTCCATCGCCGGCGAGCGCTGCAGCCCGCACCCGCACGTGTTCTCGGACCGGTTGATCCGACCCGGCGATCAGGCCTACTTCGACATCATCCACGCCTTCAACGGCTACCGCACCTGTTACTACCGCACCTTCGCGGTCGGGCGTGCCAGTCAGGCGCACCGCGATGCCTACAGCCGTGCCCGCGAACTCATCGACGTCGCCATCGACGCGGTCAAGCCGGGTGTCGGCACCGACGAGATCGCCCGGTTGTGGCCCGACGCCAACGAGTTCGGATTCGATTCCGAGATGGAGGCGTTCGGGCTGCAGTTCGGTCACGGGCTCGGGCTGGGGCTCCACGAGCGACCGGTCATCTCCAAGCTCAACTCGCTCGAGACGCCCGTGGAGATCAAGGAGGGCATGGTCTTCGCGCTCGAGACCTTCTGGCCGGCCGGGGACGGTCACTCGGCCGCACGCATCGAAGAAGAGGTGGTCGTCACCGCCGACGGCTCGGAACTGCTGACGCTGTTCCCGGCCGAAGAACTCGTCGTCACCAACCAATACTGAGGGACGGTCATGACAGCCACGGAAACACCCACCGAAGCTCCGCCACGCCCGGACGCTGATCCGCAGGACGTGCAGCTCGCGCTCTACCGCCAGGTCGTCCGGCTCCGGCGGTTCGAGGAGCGGGCCTACCGGCTGTTCATGGAGGGCCTGGTCAAGGGCACCTCGCACCTGTCGCTCGGGATGGAGGCCATCGCCGCCGGGTTCGGTGAGGCGATGCGCGACGACGACTACACCTTCTGCACCTACCGCGGGCATGCGCACACCTTGGCGCGGGGCACCCCGATGGCCGGTGTCATGGGTGAGCTACTCGGGCGCGCGAGCGGCGTGTGCGGTGGGAAGGGTGGCTCCATGCACCTGACCAGCGTCGAGCACGGGGTGATGGGGTCCTACGCCATCATCGGGGCCCACCTGCCCATCGCCAACGGTGCGGCCTGGTCCGCGCAGGTCCGCGGCAGTGGGCAGGTGGCCGTGTGCTTCTTCGGCGACGGCACCACCAACATCGGGGCCTTCCACGAGGCGCTCAACCTCGCGAAGGTGTGGGAGTTGCCGGTCGTCTTCGTGTGTGAGAACAACCTGTACATGGAGTACACCGCAATCGGGGACGTCACCGCCGTCGAGCACCCGGCCGCGGATCGTGCGTCGGCCTACGGGCTCGAGTCCATCATCGTGGACGGCAACGATCCCGACGCGGTCTACGACGTGGCGACCACCGCCATCGAGCGGGCGCGGTCCGGGGGCGGGCCGTCATTGATCGAAGCCAAGACCTACCGGCACGGCGGGCACTCGCGGGCCGACCCCGGTGACTACCGCCCACCGGCGGAGGTCGAGGCCTGGCTCGAGCGGGACCCGGTCCCGACCTACCGGACCCGGCTCGTCGACGCCGGCGTGGACGAGGCCGTCCTCACCGAGATCGAGGACCTCGCCCAGGCCGACGTCGACGCCGCGACCGAGGACGCGAAGGCGGCACCGACCCCCGAGCTACAGGCGGCCTACCGCGACGTGTGGGCCGATGGAGGCGCATCATGGCGGAACTGATCACCTATCGCGAAGCGGTCTCCCGGGCCCTGGCCCAGGAGATGCGCCACGACCCGTCCGTGTACTTCATCGGCGAGGACGTCGCCGCAGCCGGCGGGGTCTTCAAGGCCACCAAAGGCCTGTACGAGGAGTTCGGGCCGCTGCGGGTACGCGACACGCCCATCTCCGAGGAAGCGATCCTCGGTGCCGCCATGGGGGCGGCGATGACGGGCCTGCGTCCGGTCGCCGAGATCATGTTCTCGGACTTCCTGGCGACCTGCTGGGACCTGGTCGCGGTCGAGATCCCCAAGGCGCGCTACATGACCGACGGGCAGGTCAGCCTCCCGCTGGTCATCCGCACCGCCAATGGTGGCGGCCTGCGCTTCGGTGCGCAGCACTCCCAGGCGGTCGAGAACTGGGCGATGGCGATTCCCGGCCTCAAGGTCGTGGCCCCGTCCAATCCCAAGGACGTGATCGGGTTGCTCGCCGCCGCGATCCGCGATCCCGATCCGGTGTTGTTCTTCGAACAGAAGTCGCTCTACCCGACCAAGGGTGAGGTGCCCGACGGGGAGATCGTCGACGAGCTCGGGGTGGCGAGCACGCTGCGTGAGGGCAGCGACGTCACCATCGTGGCGCTCGCATCGATGGTCCCGCGGGCGGTCGAGGCCGCGGACGAACTCGATTCGATGGGTATCTCCGCCGAGGTCATCGACCTGCGCTCGCTGGTGCCGCTCGACACCCGCACGGTCGTCGAGTCGGTGAAGCGGACCAGCCGGATGATCACCGTCGAGGAGAACCCGCGGCTGTGTGGGTGGGGCGCGGAGATCGTCTCCATCGTCGGCGAGGAATGCTTCTGGCACCTCGATGGTCCGCTGACACGGGTGACCACCCCGCACATCCCGCTGCCGTCCGAGGCCGCGCTCGAGGACGAGTTCCTCCCGTCGGTTGCCCGGATCGTGGAGGCGGCACAGAAGGTCGTCCAGGCGTAGCGCGGACCAACTCCAGGGTGCCGGGCATCACCGGCACCCTGGATCGTCCGGGTAGGCCGGACATCACCGGTACGTCCGGTGTCGATCGGTGTGCCGGGTGCCCGTGCGCCGGAGCCACTCGAGGTGCCGGTGCTCGACCGGGCGTCGGTCCGGGATCGGCCGTCGTCAGGCGGTGGAGGCCCAACCGAGGGTCGAATGCCGGGGCACCAGTTCCGGCGGTAGCGACAGGGTCATGAGTTCGTCGGGCCCGTTCTCGACGACGTTGATCGCCGTGTCCGCGGCCATCCGCCCGAGTTCGTAGCCGGGCAGTTTGATCGTCGTGATCGGCGGATCCGTGAACGCGGTCATCGGCGTGTCGTTGTAGCCGACGATGGCGATGTCGCGGGGACACGAACGGCCCTGCTCACGCAGCGCCTGCAGCGCACCGAAGGCCATCAGGTCGTTGTGCGCGAACAGGCCCGTGGGCAGCTCGTCGACCGTTGCGAGCAGCCGCTCCATCAGGCGCCGGCCCTCGTCGAGCCGTGGGCGACTGGCCGCGTCCGCGAGCTCGTGGACGGTGATCCCGCTCTCGCGCATGCGCCCCACGAAGCCATCGCCACGGCCCCGGAAGGACGACACGTCCCGGGGGCCGTGCAGTTGGGCGACACGCCGGTGTCCGAGTGACAACAGGTGATCCGCGGCCAGGCGCCCGCCCCGCTCGTCGTCGTGGGTGATGGCCGGGATCCCGGCTCCGGGCAGATGGCGCACGGCCAGGACCAGGGGGATCTGTTCCTGGGCCTTGCGCAGCAGGCGTTCGTCACCACTGCGCGCGCTCGCGACGATCACCGCGTCGACCCGTCGTGCCAACAGGTGGTCCAGGACCCGACTCAGCCGCCCGTGATCATCCTGCGTCTCCGCCATCAGGGCCATCAGGCCGCGCCCCTCGAGGTGGTTCTCGACGCCGCGCATGAACGGGGCGTAGAAGGGGTTGCCGAGGTCCGGCACGACCACGCCGAGCGTCTGGGTCCGGCCGCGGCGCAGGCCGCTGGCGACGGCGTTGCCCTGGTAGCCGAGCTGTTCCGCGGCGGCCCGGATACGCGTGCGGGTCTGGTCGTTGACGAGCGCACCGCGGTCCGGATCCAGCGCCCGTGACACCGTCGACACGTGCACCCCGGCGCGCTCCGCGACGTCCTTGAGCGTGACCTTCGGCACGGGTGGCTCCAAACGATGACTGACGGACGGTTCGTGGGGGCGACCAGAGCTCACCGTGTGGCCGTCGTTGCGTGACGGTCGGCGCCCCACCGAATCAGCATGCCACCCTAGCGACAGCCGGTGGGGGCTCCGTGCGGCGGGTGGGTGACGGCTCGCGATCAGGCTTGACAGCGGACGCGACCAGGCTTAGAGTGCAAAAACAGCAATCGTTTGCGGTCGTGCAGACGGCCCGGTGGGGATCATCGCCGGACCGGAGGTGGGAACCTCTGACGGCGGATCGGCTGCTGGACGACGGGCGGGAGGCCCGAAGGATGTGGGGGGTGGTCGGGGTACCGACCAGCCGCGACGCACATCCCTGACCGGTGGAGGGAGACCGACCGGATGAGTGATCAACTCGCGGTGAACACGGACCCGGGCGCGGCGACGCGTCCGGTGGTCGAAGCCGTCGGCATCTCCAAGGCCTTCGGCGGCGTCCAGGCCGTCGACGGTGTGAGTCTCGCGGTAGCTCCCGGCGAGATCCACGCCGTCGTCGGCGAGAACGGGGCCGGCAAGTCGACGCTGATGCGCACCCTGTCGGGCATCATCAACCCCGACAGCGGTCAGGTGCTCGTCGACGGCGTGGCCCTCGAGGGCGGCGACACCCGGGCGGCGCTCGCCGCGGGCATCTCGCTCGTGCACCAGGAGCTCAGTCTGGTGCCCGAGATGACCGTGGCCGAGAACATCGTGTTGGGATCCACACCGACCAACGCCGGGTTCACCAATCGTCGCGAACAGCGTCGCATCGCCGCCGAGGCCCTCGAGGAGATCGGCGTCAGCGTCGACCTCGACGAGAACATCTCGCGGTTGTCCATGGCGCTGCGGCAGTTCGTGGAGATCGCCCGCGCCGTGGCGCGCAAACCGCGGGTTCTGATCCTCGACGAGCCGACCGCCACCCTGACCCCGGCCGAGACCGACTACCTGCTCGACATGCTGCAGCGCCTGGCCGAACGCGGCCTGGCCATCCTCTACATCTCGCATCGCATCCCGGAGATCTTCCGTATCTGCGATCGGATCACGGTGCTGCGTGACGGTCAGCACGTCGACACCGTGGATGTCGCCGACACCCAGCCGGATGCGGTCGTGAAGATGATGGTCGGCCGCGAACTCGAGGCCACGCTCGGCTCCCGGCGCGATGCGCGACCCGGTGAGGTCATCGTGTCCGCGAAGGGCATTCGCGCGGCGGGGGTCAACGGCATCGATCTCGAGGTGCGGGCCGGGGAGATCGTGGGCCTCGGTGGGCTGGTCGGTGCCGGTCGCACCGAACTCATCCGGGCCATCCTGGGCGCGGATCCCCGCAGCGCCGGTGACGTCACGCTCACCCACGACGGCAAGGTCCACCGGATCAACAGCTATGGCGGGGCCATCCGGGCCGGGTTCGGCTACATCCCCGAAGAGCGGCGCACCGACGGGCTCGCCCTCACGATGTCGGTCACCGACAACATCGCGTTGCCCAATCGTCGCTTCCTGTCGCGTGCCAGCATCCTGGAGCGCTCGCGGATCAAGAAGTTCGCGAAGAAGCTCGCGGACACCGTCGGGCTGCGCCCACCGGACGTCACGCGCGAGGTCGGCCAGTTCAGTGGCGGCAACCAGCAGAAGGTCGTGCTCGCCAAGTGGCTCGGCCGGGAGCCGGTGGCGATCGTGCTCGATGAACCCACCCGTGGGGTCGATGTCGGTGCCAAGGCCGAGATCCACCGACTGGTCCGGGCCCTGGCCGATGATGGCAAGGCCGTGCTGGTCGTCAGCTCGGATCTCCCCGAACTGCTGGATCTGTCCGACACGATCCACGTCGTCAGGGACGGCAAGATCATGGGAACCCTGGCCCGGGACGAAGCCGACGAGGCCAAGGTCATGGCCCTGGCATCGGGTCAGACCCTCGGTGCCGACGCCGGTTCCGACGCGACGCCGGAGGGCGAGCTGTGAAGACCGAGAAGCCTGTCCAGGACAAGCCGGAGGAGAAGCCCGCGGCAGCGTCCGGCCAGACCTCCGCCGAGCCGGGTATCGAGGAACGCGCCGGCACGGTTTTGGAGTGGATGGCCGACCGCGGCATCTTCCTCTTCACGGCCGCGCTCATCCTGGTGGCGGCGGTCTTCGTCGACGGGTTCGCGTCGCTGACCAACATCACCGACGTGTTCAACCGGGCCGCACCCATCGGCATCGTCGCCGTCGGCATGACGTTCGTGGTCATCAGCGCCAACTACCTCGATCTGTCCGTCGTCGCCCAGGTCGCGACCTCCGCGGTCATCCTCATCGCCGTCAGCAACGAGTACGGTTTCGTGCTCGCCATCCTCGCCGCCATCATGGTCGCGCTGCTCTACGGCTTCGTCAACGGGGTGGCCGTCGGTGTCTTCAAGGCGAACGCGGTCATCGTCACCCTGTCGACGACCTTCATCGGGCTCGGGCTGCTGCGCTGGTTCAGCGGCGGCAGCATCTACTTCGGCCCCCCCGACGGCGCGGTGCGCCTGTTCGGGAGCACGCGCATCGGACCGATCCCGTTGTCCATGGTCGTGCTCGTGGCGATGACCCTGTTGCTGTCCTTCGTGCTCAATCGCACGACCTTCGGCTTCCTGGTCAAGGCCTACGGCTCCAACCGTGAGGCCACGCGTCTGACCGGTGCCAACACGTCCATGGTCGTGATCGGGGCCTTCATCATCACGGCGCTGGCCGCAATGGTGGGTGGCTTCGTGCTCGCGGCCTTCTCCAACACGGCGGTCTCGTCGATGTCCGACGGCTTCGACTTCCGTGCGCTCGCCGCGATCATCGTCGGCGGGACCAGCGTCTTCGGGGGTCGGGGCAGCGTGCTGCGCACGCTGCTCGGGGTCGTGTTCGTCAGTGTCCTGACCAACATCATGGTCCTGTCGGGACTCGGTTTCGGGTTCCAGCAGATGGCCATCGGGTTGTTGATCGTCGCCGCGGTGTCCGTCGACGCCCTGGCGCGGAAGGCGAGCGTCTCATGAGCACCTCCAACCCGACGCCGACCACCGAATCGGAACAGCCGCAGGTGCTCGAGCTCGGTGCCGGTCCCGGTGGCCTCGTGGCGCGCCTGCGCGCCACGATCGCGCGACGCACCGAGGGGCGGGCCATCGTGCTCTTCGTCCTGGTCGTCACCGCCGTGGCCTTCATCGAGCCGCGGGCGCTGACCTCCTACCCGGTGACCCTGGGGCGCATCGCGCTCATCGGCCTCGTCGCGCTCGGTCTGACCGCGGTCATCCTGATGGGTGAACTCGACCTCGGCGTCGCCAGCACGTTGGCCGTCTCCGGGGTGATCATGGCGAGCTTCGACAGTCTCGTCGTGGGTATCACCGTGGCGCTGATCGGCGGTCTGTTGATCGGCATCGTCAACGCCTTCTTCGTCGTGATCGTCGGGATCAACTCGTTCATCGCCACGCTCGGCATGCTGTTCTTCCTGCGTGGTGCGGCCTTCGTGATCTCCGGCGAGCGACCGGTCCGGGTGACCAACGCCGATGCCGCGCTGGAGTTCGGACGGCCGCTCATCGGTCCGATCAGCCCGCGGATCATCATCTTCATCCTCGTCTTCATCGCTCTGCACGTCTTCGTCACCCGGGTCCGGGTCGGCCGTGAGTTCTACGCGGTCGGTGGAAACCGTGAAGCCGCCTACGACGCCGGTATCCCGGTCGTGCGACGGGTGTTCACCGGGTTCATGATCTCCGGCTTCGTGTCCGCACTCGCCGGCGTGATCAACGCGCTCGAGCGCACCGCCGCCGATCCGACCGCCGGTGGCACCGTGCTGCTGGCCAGTTTCGCCGCAGCGATCATCGGTGGCGTACTGCTCAATGGCGGGCGTGGGTCGATCGTGGGCGCGCTCCTCGGAGCGGCGACGCTCGGGATCCTGCAGATCTCGCTCACGCTCTCGGGTGTCCAGGTGGACGTGCAGAACATCATCATCGGGTCGGTGCTTCTGCTCGCCGTGATCAGCGATCCGGCCACGGTCCGGCGCGTGCTGACCAAGGCCTCGAGCTTCACCAAGGCCCGTTCCAAGCCTCAGCCTGCAGGTTGAGATCGACGCCCGCCGGGAACCGGTGGGTGCTACGTACCAACAGGGAGAACCAAGACATGATCACACGCCGCTTCCGATTCGTCGGGCTGCTCGCAGCCGGCGCATTGATTCTGGCCGCCTGCGGGGGGGCCGACGACGATACCGATACCGATACGGCCCCCGACGAGGAGACCACCGACACCGACGCCGATGACGACGGCAGTGACGACGTCGATGGTGAAGCCGCCGGGGACCCGGACGGTGAGTTCGAGGTCTTCGCCCTGTTGCCCCAGGGCAGCGACCAGCCCTATGGCACGACCTACCTCCCACCGATGGAGGAAGCGGCTGCCGAGCTGGGCATCAACCTGACGATCACCAACTCGCAGTACGACGCCGACACCCAGGCCAGCGAGTGCGAGGTCGCGGTCGCTGCCGCGCCCGACGGCATCATCCTGTGGCCCGCGGTCGGTGACACGATCCGACCCTGTCTGGCCGCGGCGAACGACGCGGGCATCCCGGTCACGATCACCAACTCGGACGTCAACCCCGAGGACGCCGACCTCACCCGTGGCTACTCCGGGCCGGACACCTACGGTCAGGGCGTCGCTTCCGCGGAACTGATGTGCGAAGCCGCTGCCGGTGAGGAGATCGGGATCATCGTGGTCAACGGGCTGACCGGGAACTCGACCGCGATCAACCGTCGCGACGGGTTCGTGGAGACCGTCGAGGCCGAGTGCCCGAACGTGGAGATCCTCGCCGAGCAGCCGGGTGACTGGAACGCCGACGACTCGCAGATCGCCGCCTCGGAGATGCTGACCGCCGTCGGTCCGGAGAACGTCCAGGGCATCTACGCGGCCGACGACACCATGGCCGCCGGCGCGATCGATGCGGTCGTGGCCCGTGGGTTGGACCTCAACGATCTCATCATCACCTCGATCGGCAACACGTTCCTCGGTAACCCGCTCGTGGTCGACGGCTCGCTCGACGGGACCGTGTTCCAGTCGTCGTCGTGGGACGGCGAGAACGCCGTGACCACCATGTACGAGATCCTCACCGAGGGCCCGGCGGAGCGGATCATCCGCTTCATGCCGCAGACGAAGGTCACGGCGGAGAACGCCGACGACCCCGACGTGGCCCCTGAGTGGTAAAGCGACGCAGGAGATGACACACCCGGTGCCGCCCCACGACCGGCTCCTCACGAAGCCATCGGCGGCATCGGCAGTAGAGGACCCGACCAACGAAGGGAATGGCGAGCGATGGATACGACACGGCTCAGTGGCAAGCACGTCCTGATCACCGGCGCGGCCCAGGGCATGGGCGCTGCGGTCGCCAAGCACTACGCGGCGCAGGGCGCGAAGGTCTGCCTCGGTGACATCAACGTCGAGGGCGTGGAACAGGTAGCCAAGGAGATCGAGCAGGACGGTGGTGTGGCGACCCATGTCGAGTTGAACGTCACCGACCAGCAGCAGGCCGAGGCCGCCGTGGCGCACACCGTGGAGGCGTTCGGCAGCATCAACGTGCTGTTGAACAACGCGGGCATCAACAAGCCGCTGTTCTTCCTCGACATCACCCGCGAGAACTACCAGAAGATCATGGAGGTCAACGCCTGGGGCAAGCTCAACGTCATGCAGGCGGCGGCCCGCCAGATGAAGGCCCAGGGGCCGCAGGACGCCCCCTACAAGATCATCAACGTCGGCTCGATCCTGTCGCGTGACACCTTCGACGACGTCGTCGTCTACGGCATGAGCCAGCACGCCGTGCTCGCGCTGATCAAGGGCGGGGCCAAGTCCCTGATGGAGCACAACATCACGGTGAACGGCTATGCGCCGGGCGTGGTGCGCACCGAGATGTGGGAGCAGCTCGATCGCGATCTGGTCGAGATCGGCAAGTTCGACAATCCCGGTGAGTCGATGGACAGCCTGGCCGAGAACATGATCCTGATGAAGCGCTACTCCTACCCGGAGGACATCGTTGGCACGGCGTCGTTCCTCGCCAGTCCGGAGAGCGACTACATGACCGGTCAGCTGCTGATGATCGACGGCGGGATGGTCATCCACTGAGCGATCTGCCGCGGTCGGGCTGGTGGTGGCCCGACCGCAGCGGCGTCAACTGGTCAGGTCGGTGACGGCCAGCTTCCCGCTGACGATGTCGGCGGCCGTGGCACTGAGCTTGACGTTCCGGCGTCGCGAGTAACGACGCATCAGCTCGAAGGCGGCGTCCATCGGCACGGCCTGTCGCTCGAAGACGATGCCCTTGGCCTGTTCGATGGCGATGCGGCTGTGCAGCGCATGCTGGAGCTGTGCGGCCACCGAGTGCGCCTGCACCAGCTCGCGCTGTTGGACCAGGCCGATGCTCGCCACGTCGGCCATGGCCTGCACGACGGCCCAGTTCGCGGCACCGGCACCGCCGACCGTCGTGTGGAACAGGTTCATGGCCCCGAGCGAGGTGCCGCGCAGCCGGAGTGGCACGGCGTCGACCGAGCGGAAGCCGCTGGACATCGCCTTGGGTGCGAACAGCGGCCACCGGCCCCGTTCGCCATCGAGATCGTCGACCAGGACCGGCGCGCCCACCCGGAAGCAGTCCTGGCAGGGGCCTTCGCGGCTCTGGACCTGGAACAGCTCCAACAACTCGGTTCGTTCGTCGGACGCCGCGATGAACCGCAGGTCGCCGGCCTCGTCGACCAGCAGAATCCCCGCCTGCGAGGCGATCTCGAGCTCCACGACCCGTTCGGTGAGCGCAGCGAGGAACTCGACGAGGTCGAAGTCGTCGATCAGGGTGTCCGCGAGTTGGACGAAGGTCTCGACGAGTTGGCGCTCACGCGAGAGGCCGGTGCTCGATCCGGGTGTGTCCATGGTGTGTCGCTTCCTGGATGGGCGTACGCCGACGGTGCAGGGCGGAGGAGGGACGGGTCGTAGGTGATGGGAGCCGGTCAGCCGTCGTCGAGGCGGAGACGTCGGGCCACGACGTCGGCGGCCAGCTCCCGCAGGCTGCGACCATCGGCGTACGCGCGGGCGCGCAGCATGGTCAGCGCCATGGCGACGTCGATGCCGAGCTGGACCGAGACCACGCCGCTGGCCTGGTGGATCTCGATCGTGTCGATGCCGTCGTCGTCGAACCCCACGAGCGGACCATCGACGCCGTTGTCGCGATCGGGGTCACTCAGGACGTCGAACGCGAGGCGCGCATAGACGAGGCCGTCCGCGTGTTCGTCGTCACTCAGATCACCCACCAGGTCGCGGTAGACGGTCAGCGCACCGAGGTGCAGCGCCCCCCGTCGCAGCGGGAAGGCGAACACCCCACGCAGCCCGAGCTTGCTCGCCGCGGGCCCGAACGCCGGCCAGGTGTCGTCGCGGTCGACGTCGGGGACCAGGACGGGGCGGCCCTCACGACTGGCGACATACGACGGGCCCTCGCCCAGGTCGGTCTGCAGCGCCTCCCCGTCGAGGCCCCCGGGCGTCGCGGCGATCGGTTCGAGCAGTTCGTCGCTGCCCAGGATCGCGAGCCCGACGCCGTCGGCACCGAGTCCCCGTTCGGCGGCGGCACACAGCCGGTGCGCGAACGGTGCCGGTGCCTGGGCGGCGATCGCGGTCACGGCCCTGACCGTCCGGCGCTGCTCCACTTCGGACTCCGGTCGGCAGGCGACCCGTGGGGGAGGTCGGGGGCGCTGCTCGTTCACCCTAGCGCTCCTCCCGGTCCATCGAGGACGGCCATCGCCCACAGCCGTGAGCTGCTCATCCGGCCGTGACGCCGCACACGCTCGGGTGTAGGGTCGGTGACGACATGGCTCGTGCCCCCGGCTTGTCGGCCCTCCCCGTCCAGGGAGGTGGACCGAGAGCTGGTGAGAGCGTTGGAGGATCGGGCCGGGATGGTCGTCGACGAGACCTCGTCGACGCTCGACGAGGCCCTGCCGTCGACCGACGCGCACACGGCGCTCGAGGACCTGCTGGCGGTCGTCGCGCACGAGTTGCGCGCCCCGTTGGCCGTGGTCTGCAGCGCGGCGCAGACCGTCAGCACGCGCGACCTCGAACCGGATCAGCTCGCCGAGTTCCTCCAGGTCATCCAGCGCAACGCCGAACTCGCCATGCTGCTGACCGATCGACTCGCCCTCGCCCGGGACGTCGAGCGAGGAGTCTTCGATCTCGACCCGGTGGCGGTCGACGTCGCCGAGCTCGCCCGTCAGACCGTTGCCGATCTCGGACCGTCGATCGCGCGGCAGCACACGCTGACGGTCGTCGCGGGCGACGCCATCCGGGTACTCGCGGACGAGACCGCATTGCGGGAGATCCTGTTCAACCTGCTGCTGAACGCCGTGAAGTACAGCCCGGTGGGATCGACCATCACGATCACGGTGCGTGTCGTGGACCGGTTCTGCGAACTGGTCGTGGACGACGAGGGTCGTGGCGTCGCCGCCGGCGACGTGGAACGCATCTTCGAGAAATACGAGCAACTCGACCGGGCATCCAGTGGCGTCGGCCTCGGCCTGTTCATCTCCAGGGGCCTGGCACGCGCCAGCGGCGGCGATCTGCACGTGGCCCGTCGTCCGGGTGGTGGGAGCCGCTTCGTGCTGCGTCTGCCGGTCGGCTGACGCCTGCTCAGGTGCCCGGCGGGGCGGTACGCGGCAGTTCGACCACGAACGTCGCGCCACCGCCGGGTGTCTGCTCGGCCCACAGCCGACCACCGTGCAGCTGCACGAAGTCCCGCGCGAGACTCAGACCGATCCCCGTCCCGGGCCGGTGCGTCGGCACCGAGGCGCCCTGCTCGAACGGCTCGAAGATGCGTTCGAGCTCGCTCGGGGCGATGCCGGGCCCGTGGTCGACGACCCGTAGCGTCACCGTGACGTCATCAGCCGCCGCGAGGATCTCGATGGCGGTGTCGTCGGGCGTGTGGATCGAGGCGTTCGCCACGAGGCTCACCATGACGCGGCTGATACGGGCCCGGTCGATCTCGAGTTCCACGTCGGGCAACTCGATGGTCAGCTCACGATGCCCCTGCACCACGCCTCCCGCCGCCTCGACGACGAGCTCACGCAGTCCATGGGGCTCGCGATCGAGCAGCAACTGGCCGCCGGCCAGCGCGTTGAGATCCAACAGGTCGTCGAGCAGGGAGCCCAACCGTTGTGCATTGGCCTGCAGTCTGCCGGTCAGGTGCCGACGTCGATCCCCGTCGAGCGCGTCGTCGTGTCGGTCGAGGGACTCGGCGAGACCGACCACGATCGTCAGCGGCGTTCGGATCTCGTGGGAGACCGCGGTCAGGAAGCTGGAGCGCAGGTGGGTGACCCGACGCAACTCCTCGTTGGCGAGCTGCTCGGCATGCAGCGCGCGCTGCAGAGCCTCGGTCGCCTGGCGCTGTTCCGTCGCCAGCTCCGTCAGCCTCGCCTCGACCTGCTCGCGTCGGGCGATGTCCTCCTCGAGCTCCCGATTGGCCGCCTCGAGCTGGAGCGACTTCTCCTCCAGCTTGCGGATCAGGGTCGAGCTGTAGGTCTTGAGCAGGTCGGCCTCGTCGTCGATGGGCTCGTTCGGCGAGGTGGAGGTGCTGAGGCTCGCGGCGAGGACCGCGCGGATGCGCTCGAGGAAAGCCTCGGGCTCGGCCGGCTTCAGGATGAAGGCGTCCGCGCCCAGGTCGTAGGCGAGCTGTTCGTCGGCTGGCTCCGTGTAGGTCGCGGTGTAGACGATGAAGGGGATCGGCTTGAGTCGGTGGTCGATCTTCCACTGACGCAGCAGGGTGTAGCCGTCCATGACCGGCATGAGCAGATCGGCGATGACGAGTTCCGGTGGCGAGCGGCGTGCCAGGCCGAGCGCCTCGGCACCGTGATGGGCCAGCTCGATCTCGTGTCCGTGCCCGGTCAACAGGGCCTGGAGGTAGTAGAGGTTCTCCTCCCGGTCGTCGACGATCAGGATGCGCGTCATGGCCCCGCCTCGGTGTCCGCCAGCCGCGGATGGAAGGCCTCGATCTCGTCGACGAAGGTCGCGGGATCGATCGGCTTCTCGATGTAGCCGTTGCAGCCGGCCTCGAGGCAGCGCTCCCGGTCGCCGACCATGGCATACGACGTCACGGCGACGATCGGGGTCCGCTGTGTCGAGGGGATGCCCCGCAGCTCCCTGGCCACGGTGTAGCCGTCCATGGCCGGCAACTGGATGTCGAGCAGGATCATGGTCGGCTGCGAGCCGCGGGCGAGCTCGAGGCCCTGCCGGCCGTCGATCGCCGGCGTGACCGTGTACCCGCGCTGTTCCAGCAGGAAGGTGGCGAGGTAACGGTTCTGCTCGTTGTCCTCGATCAGCAGGATGGTGTCGCTCATGGGTCGGCTGGCTCCAGTCGGGGAAGGACCACGGAGAACACGCTGCCCGCGCCGGGCTCACTGGTGGCGTGCACCGTGCCGCCCATGAGCGTCGCCAGCCGGCGGCAGATCGCCAGTCCCAGCCCGGTGCCGTCGTGTTGGCGACTGATGCCGCTGTCGATCTGGCGGAACGGCTGGAACAGGGTCTGCAGGTCATCGGGGTCGATCCCGATACCGGTGTCGTGCACCGCGAGCCGCACCGACGGATGGGTGGCGTCGGCGTCGGCATCCGGACCATCGACCGTGTCGACGATCAACGCGACCGAGCCCGACTCGGTGAACTTCACGGCGTTGCTGAGCAGGTTGAGCAGGATCTGCTCCACGCGACGCTGATCGCCGAGCAGGGGACCGAGACCGTCGGGGACGCAGGTCGTGAGCGTCAGGCCCTTGAGCTCCACCTGGGGTTGGATCACGGCGGTCACCGTCGCCACGGAGGTGGCGAGATCGAAGGGCTCGGTGCGCATCTCGAGCTGGCCCGCCTCGATCTTCGAGATGTCGAGGACGTCGTTGATCAACGCGAGCAGATGGCGGGCGCTGGTGCGCACCATCCCGAGCTGCTTGGCCTGCTCCTCGTTCAGCGGTCCGGCGAGTTCCTGCAGCACGATGCCGGTGAAGCCGATGATCGAGTTCAGCGGCGTGCGCAGTTCGTGCGACATGGTGGCGAGGAAGGACGACTTGATGCGGTCGGCGGCCTCCGCCCGGTCGAGTGCCACCTCGAGTTCCCCCGTCCGCTCGGCGACCTTCTGTTCCAGCGTCTGGTTCAACTCGAGCAGCGCCGCCTCGGCACGGGTGCGCTCGGTGATGTCGATGCCGACCCCGATGAGGCAGGCACGGCCGTCGAGTTCGACACGACGACCGGTCAGCAGGTATGGCGCGAAGCTGCCGTCGCTCGCGACGAACCCGGCCTCGACCGAGGCCTGCCCGTCGGTGAATGCGCGCCGGATCGCCGCTTGGACCCGGGGTCGCTCGTCGGGCTCGAAGAAGTCCAGCGGGTGCATCGCCGCCACCTCGTCGGTGCTGCGCTTCGCCGCCGTCTCGAAGTCCCGGTTCCAGCGGAGAAATCGTCCATCGGCGTCGTAGAAGTAGAGGATGCCGGGCATCGCGTCGATCATGGTCTCGGAGAACAGTCGTTCGTCGCGTGCAGCGGCTTCCGCGGCTTCGCGCTGCTCATCGCGCACGAGGCTGTCCATGGCGTAGGAGATGTTGTCCGCGGCCTCGGTGAGCAGGGCGATCTGGTCGGTCTGGAAGTACCCGGTGATGCCCGAGTAGACGTTGAGCAGCCCCCAGACCTCGCCGTGCAACCACAGCGGGAAGCTCGCCGCGGCGCGCAGGTCGTGTCGGGCGATCGTGTCGTGCCAGCTCGCCATGTCGGGATCGTCGAGCATGGCGTTGGCGATCTGCGGCGAGCCCGCACGGATGGCCGCGCCCGACGGACCCCGCCCCTCGGGTCGGTCGTCGGTCGCGATCGTCACCTCGTCGAGGTAGCCCAGGTCGTCGCCGCAGACCGACTCGGGCGCGAGTCGTTGCGTCGACGCATCGTGGCGACCGACCCAGGCCATGCGGAAACCGCCCTGTTCGACCAGGGCACGACAGACCTCGTCGAACAGTTCGGATCGTTCGGGACGACGCAGCAGGGTGTGGTTGATCGCCCTGAGCGCGTTGTACAGCCCCCGGATCGCGTCGAGGTCCCGTTGCCGGGCGGCGACCTGGGTCGAGACGGCTGCCACCTCGCGGAATGCGCGTCGCACCAGGACGAGCAGGAGGCCGGCGGTGACGGCCACGAACGCCAGCCCCTTGAGCGTGCCGTAGCGGACCAGGACCTCCGGATCGGTGACCAACACGGCCAACGCCTGATCGGAGAACAGGATCCAGAGGGTCGCGACCACGAGGTAGCCACCGGCGATAAACCAGGGCCGCCGCCGGAGCCGGTCGTCGAGCAGCCCGATGCCCCGCGGCCCACGGTCGGGCGAGGCGGCGAGCTTGCCCATGGCATCGACCGATCGGCGGCTGGTGGCAGGCACGGGAGGGCGACCCTAGCTCTGCGGCGACCCGCTGGTTGGAACCGGCGGCAGAGTCGGTGGGTCGGTGGCCCATGGGGCGGTGGGACCGTCGGTCCGGCCGTATCCTCGCCGCGTGACGGGGGTCCGTGCGCGATCCCGTGTCCACGGAGACAACGTTGAGTTCATCCCCTGACGCCCCGGCCGTGCCGGATCGTGCGCGCCGCTATGGGCGGCTGCGCCGGTTCAACCTCGTCATCGGCCTGATCCACCTCGTCCAGGCGGTCGTCCTGGTCGCGTTGTCCAACGACCTCGCGTTCCCGGTGCTCGCGTCGTTCCTGACCGACGACCCGGTCGCGCAGGAGGGGCTCGGGCAGCCGGAGCTGCAGTTCGAGATCCGGGTCGGGTTCGCGGTCGCACTGTTCGTCGCGTTCGCCGCGGCCGACCACCTGTTGATGGCCGGACCGCTGCGGCGTTGGTACGAGGGCCGACTGGACGTCCGCGCCAACACGGCGCGGTGGGTCGAGTACTCGGTCCGTTCGTCGAGCAGGGGCGTGCTCAACGCGCAGCTGACCGGCATCTGGGACCTGGCCGCGCTGGCCGCCATCTTCGCGGTCAACACCTCCATGATCCTGTTCGGGCTCGTGATGGAACGCCGCGAGGACCCGGAGACCGCGGACTGGACCGCCTACTGGTCCGGCACGTTCGCCGGCCTGGTCCCCTGGGCGCTGCTCGGCTACTACATCGTCGCGGCCGGCGGCGAGGTACCGACCTTCGTGTACGTCATCTACATCGTGCAGTTCGTGCTCTTCTTCACCTTCGCGTTGAACATGTGGCTGCAGTACAAGCAGATCGGCAAGTGGCGCGACTACGTCTACGGCGAGTACGCCTACATCATCCTCAGCCTCGCGGCGAAGACGCTGCTCGCCTGGCTGGTGTTCGGCAACGTGCTGCGCTCCTGATCCACGACGCCGTCAGCCCGTCGCGTCGGGTGCCGGCTCGGCCACCAGTTGGCGCAGCGCATCGCCGTCGTCGGTGAGCACGACGAGTTCGTCGTCGGGCTGCAGCACGGTCGCGCCGTCGGGGACCAGCACCTCGCCGTCGCGACGCACGCTGGTGAGCACCGTGTTCGGTGGCCAGGACACGTCGCGGACGGCCACGCCGGCGATGCCCGAACGGCTGCCGACGACCACCTCGACGAACCGGACGCCGGTCAGCTCGCGCAGGCGACCGGCCTCGGCGCGCTGCTGGGCCCCGAGGCTGCGGGTGATGCCGCGCTGGTAGGCGCGTACGACGTCCGCGCGACGGAACACGCCCAGCACCCGTCGGTCGACGGGGTCGATCACCGGCACACGCCCGACATCCAGGCTCGCCATCCGGCGCACCGCACGGAAGACCGGGTCACCCGGGTGCACGGTCACCACGCGCCGGGTGCACACCTCGCCGGCGGTCGCCCCGGGACGCTGCAGATCGGAGGTCGCGACGACCCCGACGAGTCGGTCGTCCTCCCCGACCACGATGTAGCCGTGCGGCCCGCCGGTGCGGAACCGCTCGCGCAGTTCGTCGACACCGAGCTCCTCCGGCACGGTCGCGCCGGACGCGGTCATGACCTCGTCGACCGTCACCAGCTGGAGCACGTCGAGGTCGTCGGACTGGCCGTAGATCACCCCGCGCTTGCGCAGCTGCCAGACGTAGACCGACTCCCAGCCGAGGAGTTCGGTGATGAACATGGTGATGCCGACCGACAGCATCAGCGGGAGCACCAGGTCGTAGTTGCCGGTCAGCTCGAACACGATCAGGATCGCCGTCAGGGGTGCGCGGGCCGTGGCCGCGAACACGGCGGCCATGCCCACCAGGGCGAAGCCGCCGGGGTCGACATTGTCGACGCCGAGCACCTGCACGGCCACGATGCCCAGCGCCCCGCCGAGTGCGGCGCCGGTGAACAGCGCGGGCGCGAACGTGCCGACCGCGGCGCCCGATCCGACCGACAGCGAGGTGGCGACGAGTTTGGCGACGAGCAGGACCACCAGGACGCCGGCGGCCGACCACTCGAACCCGAAGCCGCCGTCGAGCATCGCCTGGATCGGGTCGCGGACCCCGTCGATGCCGGGCAGGTCGGAGCCTTCCCCGAGGACCTCGGGGACCAGCAGCGCGATGACCCCGACCCCGAGCCCACCCAGCATCACGCTGAGCGGCACACCGATGCCGGCACCCACCCGGTCGCTGAGGCGCCCGAACAGCTGTCGTGCGAGCGTGTCGCCGGTGCGGAATCCCCAGGCCACGAGCACCGCGGCGACGCCCAGCACGATGTAGAGCACCAGCTCGAACGGCTCACCGAGCCGGAGACCGGGCCGGGCCAGGAACAGCGGCAGGCTCTCACCCACGAGTTGCCGTGCGGTCACGGCGCTGACCACCGAGGCGACCACGACCACCTGCAGCGATCCGGCGCGACGGATACCGCCGAGCAGCAGTTCGATCGCGAAGAGCATCCCGCCGATGGGGGCGTTGAAGGTCGCGCCGATCCCCGCGGCGGCCCCAGCGGCCACCAGGGACCGGGTGCGGTTCTCGTCGAGGGGGATCGCCCGTCCGACGATGGACCCGATCGACCCGCCGATGAGCACGATGGGTCCCTCGCGTCCGCCGGACGCGCCGGTGCCGAGGGCGACGCTCGTCGCGAGTGTCCCCATCAGCGGCACCCGTCGGCGGAGGCGACCACCCTGCACGGCCAGCGACTCCATGGTGGTGACCACGCCACCGCCGGCGGCCTCGGGCACCACGCGGCTGACGAGGATGCCGACCACGAGCCCACCGAGGGTGGGCACGACCACGACCTGCCAGGCCGGCACCTGCGCCGACCACACCAGCTGGCCGATCAGTTCGATCGAGGTGATCAGCAGCCAGACGCACGCCCCGGTCAGGACCCCGGTGACGCCGCCCAGGGCAAGCATGACCGGCTCGATCGCACCCGGCCGACGCAGACGCCGGCGGGCGCGCTCGACGAGGTCGGTGAGGCGACGGTCCATGCGCGGCACGCTAACCGTTGCAGCCGATCAGGCGGTGTCGACCTCGGCGAGGTGCAGCACGGCATCCGGCTGGTCGGCGGGCCGGGCGGCTTCGGCCTGCGGGTACTCGCCGGGCCGGGTCGGACGCACGCGCATGATGCCGCTCGCCGTCAGCCCGTTCGCGGCCACGGCCGTGCTCAGCGCCTCCTCGAGCACGGCGACGACCGCGTCCTCGCCCGCTTCGAGTGTCGCGGCATCGATCCAACGGAGCACCGAGGTTGTCGCTGCGCCGATCAAGGAGCACCGCAAGCGCTCGAGCAAGAAGAAGGGCTCGGCCAAGCCGAAGGGCTTGAGCGCCAAGCAGCCGCCCGCCGCATCGTCGGTCCCGTCCCTCGATCTGTCCTCCGTGGGTCGGACTGATCCGGCGTCCGCCGATCAGGTCCGGTCGGCGACCAGCGACGATGGGCAGGCGACGTCGAGCGCCGTGACCGCGGTGACCAGCGACACCGACACCTCCGCCCCGTCGTCAGCGACGTCAGCGACGGCCAGCGACGACGATCCCGGCGACCACGGTCAGGCCCTGGCCGCGCTCGCGGTGGTAGAACGGCTCCTCGAGGACCTCGAGGACCTCGAGGACCTCGAGAGTCACCAGCGTCTGCTGAACATGGACCTCAAGCCGTCGAAGCTGCTCGACGAACTCGCGACGATCGATCGGCATCTCCCCCAGCTGCATAGTCGCAGTGCGAAGTTGAAGGACAAGGTCGCCCTGCTCGACGATCGCGCCGAGTTGCTGGAACGCTACGACCGGGTCCTTGCCTCCTACGCCGACGTCAGGAAGATGTTCAAGCACAGTTTCGCCACGGACGACCTGCGCGCGGAGAAGCATGAGATCGAGAAGCGATTCGCGGTGACGGTGCGATTCTCCCGGAGAAGGCCAGCCTGGCTGAGAGGATCGCCTACATCGAGCACTGGTCGGCGAGGTTCCCCGAGGTGAAGACGGAGGTGCGGGAGCACATCGCCGAAAACGCGAACAAGCTCGATGCCACCAGGCGGGTCGTCGCCACGGAGCGGGCGTATGCGTTCGAGGCGTTGAGCCACAAGCGGATCGTCGAGGACTACGACGAGCTGCGCAAGCCGGGCACATCGGAGAGCCAGTCGGTGACGATGACCTTCACCGTAGGTGAAGGGCTCGAAGCCGGCGGGGTCGTCAAATTCGATATCGGCCTCTGGGAGGCGTGCGCGTCGATCGGCATCACCCATGGGATGACGGAGAGCTACCAGAGCCTGGAGCACTTCGCCGCGCACTACATGCGGCTGCTCAGCCTCTACAACTTCAGCTTCAAGCGTTACGCGCAGTTGCAGTCCAAGCTCCAGCACCTGCCCGACGATCCTGCCAAGTGCGCCGCCGCCCGGAACAAGATCATCGACGAGGCCCGCGATCGCGGCTTCGTCGGCGAGAATGACTCGGTGCTGGTCGGTACCGAGGACCAGAAGGAGCTCGCAGAGCTGCAGGCCCTGCCGCCGATCCAGATTCGATCGATCAAGGGCGAGGCCGAATTCGAGGCCGGGCCGGGTGATGAGGTGAAGGGAGCGGCGGCCTTCATCGGCGAGATCACGTTCACCCGCAGCTACACCCGCAAGTGGTTCACCCGACTCGTCGACTACGACGCGTTCGTCATGGAGAACGGCGACGTGGGCGGCGAGCTGCAGCGCCTGCGTGACGTCAGACGTAACTATTGCGCACTGCTCGAGAAGCTCGACCGGGTTCGACACGACCTGGCTCTGGCGGCCTTTGGTGGCGGGCCATCCGATCTGGGCGATGAGGTCGAGCTCAGCGAGAAGGAGGAGGAACTCGCCAGGCTGAGCCTGAATCCACCGATCTGATCTGGTGATGCTCCGGGTTGGTCCTGGTTTG
>CAYTLZ010000002.1:0-52580 GCA_964438785.1 uncultured Actinomycetota bacterium
GAGGCGGTGACCGTCGACGGGCGGATCCTGCGGCGGATGTCAGGGCTGGTCAAGGACAACGCCGGCTACGACCTCGCCGGACTGCTGACCGGCAGCGAGGGCACGCTCGCGGTGATCACCGCCGCCCGGCTGCGCCTGGTGCAGCCGCGCCCTGAACGGGTCGTCGCCGTGATCGCGACCGCCGACCTGGCCGCCGCCCAGCGGGTGCTCGCGGCCGTCCGGGGCCGACTCGACACCATCGAGGCGGTCGAGTTCTTCCTCGCCGACGGCCTCGCCCTGGTGCGCGAGGTCACCGGCGTCGCGCCGCCGTTCGCCACCTCGCATCCCGCCTACCTGCTGATCGAATGTGCGGGGCGGACCGACCCGACCGACGAGCTGGCCGCGGCGCTGGTCGACACGCCGGCCGCGGCCGACGTGGCGGACGTCGCCGTCGCCACCGATGCGCCCGGCCGGGCCCGGCTGTGGGCCCTGCGCGAGCACCACACCGACGCGATCAACGCGACCGGGGTGCCGGTGAAGCTCGACGTGTCGCTGCCGACCGCGCAGCTCGCGTCGTTCGCGGCCCGCGTGCCGGAGGTCGTCGCCGCGGTCGCACCCGGAGCGAGGACGATCCTGTTCGGTCACCTCGGTGACGGCAACCTGCACGTCAACGTGCTCGGTGCCGATCCGGACACCGATGTCGTCGACGACGCGGTGCTGCGCCTGACCACCGACCTCGGCGGCTCCATCAGCGCGGAACACGGCATCGGGCGCGCCAAGCTGCCGTGGCTGACGCTGCACCGTGATGCGGCCGACATCGCGGCGATGCGCCGCATCAAGGACGCGTTCGATCCGGACGGCCGGCTCAACCCCCGGGTGCTGCTGCCGCCGGCCGTGTCCGATGGGAAGCCCGGCGCTGCGTAGCGTGTTGCTGCGAGCGGACCGCCACACGGATCCGAACGGCAACCGACCAGCGCGACGAGGATGGGCACGTGAGCGACTTCCAGGAGCTGCCGAGCCGCGGGCAGCGGGCCGGTCGGAGGCGGGTCGGTCGGTGGCGGGCCGGGCTGCTGATCGGGACCGCGGCCGTGCTCGCCGCGTGCGGTTCGGCCAGTGGCTCCGACGAGGCCGCGGCACCGGACCCCGACGACTGGGACGCGGTGCTCGCCGCGGCCGACGGTGCGACGCTCGATCTGCACATGTGGGGCGGCAGCACGGAGATCAACCGGTTCGTCGACGAGGTCTACGGCCCGCGACTGGCCGAGTTCGGCATCACGCTGAACCGGGTGCCGCTGGCCGACACCGCCGATGCGGTCAACACCGTGCTCGGTGAGCTGCAGGCCGGCCGCTCGAGCGGCGGGGCGATCGACGTCATCTGGATCAACGGCGAGAACTTCACCACCATGCGGCAGGCCGACGCGCTGCTCGAGGGGTGGGCCGAGTCGCTGCCCAACGCCCGGCTGGTCGACTGGGAGGACCCCTCGGTCGCGTTCGACGCGGGCCGCAGCGTCGACGGCGCGGAGTCGCCGTGGGGCAGTGCGCAGTTCCAGTTCGTCCACGACACGGCCCGCACCGACGCGGCGGACCTGCCCCGGTCCTATGCGGAACTCGCCGACTGGATCGAGGCGAACCCGGGACGCTTCACCTATCCCGCCCCACCGGCGTTCCACGGCACCCGGTTCGTCAAGCAGTGGCTCTACGAGCTCGCCGGTGGCCCCGACGACTTCGTCGGCGCGTTCGACGAGGCCGCCTACGAGGCCGCCGCCGACGAACTCTTCGACGTCCTCGACGAGCTGCGGCCGTCGTTGTGGCGTGGTGGCGAGACCTACCCGGGCGACATCGCCGAACTCGACCAGCTGTTCGCCAACGGCGAGGTGGATCTCACCTTCACGCAGTTGCCGGCCGGGATCGACGCGCAGATCGACGCCGGCGTGTTCCCGTCGACCGCCGAACCGTTCGTGTTCGACACCGGCACGATCGGTGACCACCACTACCTCGCGGTCCCCGTGAACGCCGCCGACCCGGCCGCGGCCATGGTGTTCGCCGATCTGGTGCTCGAACCGGACCTGCAGGCGATGAAGCTCGACCCGGCCAACGGCTGGGGCGACGGGCTGGCCATCGCCGTCGACCGGCTCGACGCCGACGCGCGCGCCGAGGTCGCATCGGTGCTCCGCGGCGAGCGGGCCACCAGCGTGCCGCAGGAGGAGCTCGAGGCGGTCCGTCTGCCCGAGACGCGCGGGGCGTTCACCGACCGGCTCGACGCCGACTGGGACCGGTTCGTCCGCCAGCACCAGCCCCGCTGACCGGGAGCGACCATGGCCGCCTCCGCTGCGGGTCGACCGGTGTCGAACCGCCGATCGACCACCCGCCCGCCACGCGGGCCGGGCCGCGGTCGCCTGCGGCGGGTGTGGCGCCACGAGCGGGTCCGCACCGTGACCGCGCTGGCACCGCCGCTGCTGCTGGTCGGGGTGCTGTTCGTCACCGCGTTCGGCTTCGCGGTCACCTCGTCGCTGGGGCTGTCGCCGTTCGTCGCGGGTGACGGTCCGACGCTCGCGGCCTACCAACGGCTGTTCACCAGTGCGGAGTTCACCCGGTCCCTGGCGCTGACCACCTATGTCGCGGTCGTCGCGACCGCGAGCTCCGTGGTGCTCGGCATCGGGGCCGCGCTGGTGCTCGATCGCGCCCGCTTCGGTCGACGGGCCGCCACCACCCTGTTCCAGCTCAACCTGCCGATCCCGCACGTCATCGGGGCCGTCGCCATCCTGCTGCTGCTCGGCCAGAGCGGGTTCGTGTCGCGGCTGGCGTTCCAGGCCGGGTTGATCGACGGCCCCGCCGGGTTCCCCGCCCTGGTGTTCGACCCGGCGGCCATCGGGATCATCGTCCAGTACGTCTGGAAGGAGGTCCCCTTCATCGGCATCATCGCGCTCGCCATCCTGCGTTCGGCCGGTGACGATCTCGACGAGGCCGCCCGGACGCTCGGGGCGTCCGGCTGGCAACGGCTGCGCCACGTCACCCTGCCGGTGCTGCTGCCCGGGCTGGTACCGGCCACCGTCATCGTGTTCGCCTTCACGTTCGGGACCTTCGAGGTACCGCTGCTGCTCGGGCCGAGCTTCCCGGCGGTGCTGCCGGTGCTGGCGCATCGCCGCTACCTCGACGTCGACCTGGCCGCGCGTGACGAGGCCATGGCGATCAGCGTGGTCATCACCGTGATCGTGGTGGTGCTCGTGGTGGTCGGGGCCTGGGCGGCCCGGCGACTGGTCCGCCCGGACGCACGTCCGCAACCGCGTGCGGCACGCCGATGAGGGCCGGGCGTGGGTGGACGGTCGCGAGCTGGGCGATCGTGGCGGTGCTGCTGGTGCCGTTCGTGCCGCTGGTGCTGACCAGCGTGGCCAGCGGCTACTTCCATCCGCAGGTCGTGCCGGAGCGCTTCAGCACGCGGGCGTGGGCGATCGTGCTGGAGCCCGGCGGTGCCAGCTGGCGGGCGCTGGTCGACAGCGTCGTGATCGCGCTCGCGGTGACGGGCGCGTCGCTGGTGCTGGCCGTGCCCGCCGGCCGGGTGCTGGCCACGCACCGGTTCCGGGGTCGTTCGGCGATGCAGGTGGCCCTGCTCACCCCCGTGCTGGTCCCGGCGATCGCCGTCGCGATCGGGTTGCACGTGGTGTTCATCCGGCTCGGACTCGACGGCGGGATCCCGGGGGTGGTGCTCGTCCACCTGCTGCCGACCGTCCCCTACGTGCTGCTGCTGACCATCGGGGTGTTCGCCAACGCGGACCTGGAACTCGAGGCGCAGGCCCGCTCGCTCGGCGCCGGGTTCTGGCAGACGCAGTGGCACGTGACCCGCCGGCTGGTCGCGCCCGGGTTGGCGGTCGCGGCGCTGTTCGGTTTCCTGATCTCCTGGGGCCAGTACGCGCTGACCCTGGTGATCGGAGGTGGTCGGGTGGTGACCCTGCCGATCCTGCTGTTCGCGTCCGCCTCGGGCGGTGACGTCGCGGTCACCGCGGCCACCGCGCTGTTCCACGGGCTGCCGGCGCTCGGGCTGCTCGTGATCGCCGCGCGGGTGCTCGGTGCCCGGGGTGCGACGAGTCTCGGGGGCGCGCGATGACGGCCATCCATCTGCGCGGGTTGACCAGGCGCTACGGCCGGCTCGCCGCGCTCGACGCCCTGGATCTGGAGATCGGCAGCGGGACGGTCACCGCCCTGCTCGGCCCGTCGGGGTGCGGCAAGACGACCGCCCTGAAACTGATCGCCGGTCTCATCGATCCGACGGCCGGATCGGTGTGGTTCGACGACCGCGACGTCACCGACGTCCCGGCGCAGCGGCGCGGTGCGGTGATGGCCTTCCAGGACCACCGGCTGTTCCCCTACCTCGATGCCCGGGACAACGTCGCCTTCGGGCTGCGCATGCGCGGTGTCGGACGTCGCGAGCGGCACCGGGCCGCCGACGCGGCGCTCGACCGCGTCGGGCTCGACGGCCTCGGCGACCGGCGCGCCGCTGCGCTGTCCGGCGGGCACCGCCACCGGGTCGCGCTGGCCCGGGCACTGGTGCTGGAACCCGACGTGCTGCTGCTCGACGAGCCGCTCAGCAACCTCGACGCCCACCTGCGTGACGACATGCGGGCGTTGATCCTGGATCTGCACGCCCAGCGGGGTCTGACCACGGTGGTCGTGACCCACGACCAGGAGGAGGCGGTGGTCCTGGCCGACGAGATCGCCCTGCTGTTCGACGGTCGGCTCGAGCAGCACGGGCCGCCCCGTACGTTCTACGAGCATCCGGCGACCGCCCGGGCGGCCCGGTTCTTCGCCGCCGCCAACCTCTTCGACGGCCGGGCCGCGTCCGGGACGGTGACCACGCCGATGGGGGTGCTGCGGGCCCGCGGCACCATGGACGACGGGCCGGCGGTGGTCACGATCCGGCCCGAGCGCATCCGGGTCGGCCACCACGATCCCGCCCACCACGACCACCTGACCGGGCGGGTGCGACGCTCCAGCTACCTCGGGACCCGCACCCGCGTCGAACTGGACGTCGCCGGGCAACGCGTGGTCGTCGACGCCAGCGGCGACGCCCTGGCGGACGCCGGACCCGGCACGAGCTTGACCGTCGCACTGCCGCACGAGGCGCTGTGGGTCGTGCCCGGCGACGAGCCCGTACCTTCCGGGTCATCGGACGCAGGCACCGCGCACGCGGTCGTCTCGGACCACGAGGACTGACGTGCACGAATCGACCGGCCAGATCCCGCTGACCCGGCTGCGTACGGCCGAGCCCTACCGTGACCGGCTCGCCGCCGACGTGCGCGCCGGGCTGGCCGGCCCCGCGCGGTCGCTGCCGCCGATCCACCTCTACGACGCCCGCGGATCGGCACTGTTCGAGCAGATCACCGAGCTCGACGAGTACTACCCGACCCGCACGGAACTGGGCATCCTCGACGCGCATCTGGACGGCCTGGTCGCGGCCGTCGGACCCGACGAGGTCGTGGAGATCGGCTCCGGCTCGGCGGTGAAGGCCGCTAGGCTCGTCGCCGCCATGCAGCTCGTCGGCGCGTCGCGCTACGTGCCGTTCGACATCTCGGAGTCCGCGGTGGTCGGGGCGGCCACGCAGCTGCGCGCCGACCATCCGTGGCTGGAGGTGGACCCCCACCTCGGCGACTTCCAGCTCGATCTGCAGGCCATCCCGCGCCGTGGTCGCCGGCTGGTCGCCTTCCTCGGCTCCACGATCGGCAATCTCGGCGTGGCGGAGCGCGGTGAGCTGCTCGGGCAGTTCGCGACCATGCTCGGTCCCGACGGTGGGCTGCTGCTGGGCATCGACCTGGTCAAGGCCGCCGACGTGCTGGAGGCCGCCTACGACGACGCCGCCGGGGTGACGGCCGCGTTCAACCGCAACGTGCTGCAGGTCATCAACCGGGAGCTGGACGGTGACATCCCCGTGGACGCGTTCACGCACCGGGCCGTGTGGGATCCCGAGGCCGAGGGCATCGAGATGCACCTGGTCGCCACCCGGGACGTGCGCGCCCGCATCGCCGCCGTCGACCTGGAGCTCGCGATGGACGCCGGCGAGTACATCCTCACCGAGCACTCCTACAAGTTCCGCATCGACACCTTCCGCGACGAGCTCGCCACTGCCGGCCTCGAGCTGACCGAGGTCGCCACCGATCCGCAGGACCGGTTCGCGGTCGTGCTGGCCCGCGGGGCTGCGTAGCGCGGCGCGACGGTGCTCAGCGTCCGCCGGTACGTGCCCGGTGGTGGTGGGTGCCGTCGAAGGTCGTGTGGCCGGTCGCCTTCAGGTGTTCGAGCAGCGGCACCGCGACGCGGCGGGAGACCTCCCAGCACTGCCGCGCATCGGAGGCGGTGAACCCGTCGCCACCGGCGGCCGGCCCCGCGTCGAGCCGGGTCACGGCCGTCGCGACGACCTCGGCCGGGAACAGCAGCCCGTCGCGGACGAACAGCCGCCCGTCGTCGATGAGCGGCTGGACCTCGAAGAAGGGGAGGGCGTGGTCGCCCGCCACCTCGCCCAGCGCGGCCGGCGCGAACGGCTCATCGCGGAGCCGGTCGAGCAGGGCCTGCTGGCGCCGCTCGCGGTCCGCGCGATAGGTCGCGATGCGATCGTCGTGGACCACCCGACCGCCGACGTCGTGCAGCTGCCCGTCGGTGATCGCGGCGCGCAGCAGCAGCTCGTCGAGCTGCTCCGGACAGCCGGCGTCCTGCGCGGCCCGGCGGACCGCGTCGCGGGTCAGGACCGGGTCGTGGGCGGCGCGGGCCGTCGCGGCCATCGCCCCGGCCCAGCGCTCGGCGGCCGCGGCCCGTACCACGTGGGGCCCGAGTCGGTCCAGGCCCTCGAGCGTCGCGATCGCCGGGAGCGTGTGGCCGAGCATCGCCTCGAGCCGGTCGAGCCGGTCGAGCCGATCGCTACCGGCATGGGCGTCGATCAGCCCGGCGGCCCGGTCGACCGGGGTCGGCGCACCCCGGATCGTGTCGAGCGCCTCGGCGTGGATGAGCCGCCGCTCGGTGCCGCGGGGCGGACGGCCGGGGGCGACGTCGAGCACCTCGCCGCCCGCCACCGTGCGCCGGCGTCCGACCTCGCGCAGCACGATGCGGTCGCCGCTGCGGGCGGCGACGGGCCGGTCGAGCTGCAGCCGGACCGGCCCGTCGTGGCCGGGACCGAGATCGCCGAGCAGCGGGAGGACGCGCACGTCGCGGTGCGCACTGCCGAGGTGCAGCTGCCAGGCACCGGTGCCCGTGACCTCCGCGTCCGGCAGGACCTGCAGCCACACGTCCAGCACCGTCGTGGCCAGGGCCGCCGGGGTGCCGTCGTCGCGGAGTTCGGTGAGCGTGTCGCCGCGGACCACCGCCTCGCTGTCGACGCCGGCGAGCGCCACGGCGACACGCGCGGGGGCCGTCACCTCGTCGCGCGGCCGTTCCAGGGCGCGTAGCTCCCGGATCCGGCCGCGAGCGGGGCCGGGGAGCACCGCCAGCTGCTGCTGGCGTGCCAGGTGGCCGCTGGTCAGGGTGCCGGTCACCACCGTGCCCGCCCCCGCCACGGTGAAGACCCGATCGACCCACAACCGCGCGAAGCCGTCGGCCGTCCCGGTCGACGCCGACAGCGCCGCGACCAGTGTGGTGCGCAGCTGATCGAGTCCGGTGCCGGCCAGTGAGTCGACCGCCACGATCGGGGTCGCCTCGAACCCGACGGCGTCCAGGCGGGCGCGCACGTCGGCGGTGACCTCGGCGGTGCGCTCCGGGCCGGCCGGACCGGTCTTGGTGACCACCGCGGTCACGATGCGACGGCCCAGCAGGGCGACGATGTCGAGGTGCTCCTGGGACTGCGCCGACCAGCCGTCGTCCGCGGCGACGACGAACAGCACCTCGTCGACGGCCCCGACGCCGGTCAGCATGTTGGTCAGGAACCGGTCGTGGCCGGGCACGTCGACGAACGCGGTGGTGACCTGTCGGGTCCCGTCGTCGAGGTCGGTCCACACGAACCCCAGGTCGATGGTCAGCCCGCGGCGACGTTCCTCGTCGAACCGGTCGGGCTCCTGGCCGGTCAGTGCCCGCACCAGCGCGCTCTTGCCGTGGTCGACGTGCCCGGCGGTCGCGACGACGTGCATCACGTCGTGACCTGCGCGATCGCCCGGCGCACCGCGGTGTGCAGCCGGTCGTCGTCGTGCGGCGCGACCGACCGCAGGTCGAGCACGACGCGGTCGTCGACGATCCGGGGCAGCACCGCAGGATCACCGGTGCGCAGCGCCCGCGCGAGGTCCTCCGCCGGACCGGGCAGGGCCACGCCCGCCGACGGCAGCGTCGCCCCGGGGGTGGAGCCGCCACCGAGGACCGCCTCGAGCTCGTCGACCTCGCCGTCGCCGACCTCGGCCAGGGCCCGGGCCCGGTCGCGGAGTTCGTCGGTGGGCGTCCCGGCCATCGCCCACACCGGCAGTTCGTCGCGCGCGTCGCGTTCGTGGGCGGCCAGGGTCGCCACCAGGGCGGCGATCCGCAGCTTGTCGAGCCGCAGCGCCCGGGCCAGCGGGGCCCGCCGGCACCGCTCGACCAGGTCGCGG
Organism: uncultured Actinomycetota bacterium; assembly: GCA_964438785.1. Lineage (GTDB taxonomy): Bacteria > Actinomycetota > Nitriliruptoria > Nitriliruptorales > Nitriliruptoraceae > PWLR01. The sequence continues at coordinate 8,526 of CAYTLZ010000002.1, forward strand.
TCGCCCGCGATGATGCCGGCCTGCGGGCCGCCGAGCAGCTTGTCGCCGGAGAACAGCACCAGCGACGCGCCGGCGGCGATCGCGTCGGTGGCGACCGGCTCGTCGGGGGCGGCCGGGTGGGCCTCGAGCAGGCCGGAGCCGAGGTCGTCGATGAACGGCACGCCGCGTGATCGGGCGATGTCGACCAGCTCGTCGGTGCTCGGACGGTGGACGAACCCGTCCATGCGGAAGTTGCTCGGATGCACCCGCAGGATGGCGCTGGCCCCCGCGTCGATGGCATCGAGGTAGTCGCGGGCATGGGTGCGGTTGGTGGTGCCGACCTCGATCAGCGCCACCCCGGCGGAGCGCACGATGTCGGGGATCCGGAACGACCCGCCGATCTCCACCAGCTCACCGCGGCTGACCACGACCCCACCGTCACCGGCCAGGGTCGCCAACGCCAGGATCAACGCCGCGGCCCCGTTGTTGACGGCGATGGCCGCCTCGGCCCCGAGCAGCCGGGCCAGCGCGTCGCCCACGGGCGCGTCGCGGCCGCCGCGTTCGCCGGTGGCCAGGTCCAGTTCCAGGTCGATCGCGCCGGCCGCCGTGGTCAGGGCCCGCACCGCGTCGGCGGACAGCGGTGCCCGGCCGAGGTTGGTGTGCAGCAGCACGCCGGTGGCGTTGAGCACGCCGACCGGGGCGCGGTCCTGGCGGTGCCGCAGTTGCGCGGCGGCCCGGGCCACCAGCGTCTCGTCCGCGAGGGGTGGGTCGTCGGCGGTCAGCTCGCGGCGGGCGGTCGCCAGCACGTCGCGCAGGGCCCCGGTCACGGCGGTGCGGCCGTGCGTGTCGATCAGCTCGACGGCCGGCGGGAGCTCGAGCAGCCGGCCGACGGCGGGCAGTGCCCGCCGCGGATCCGGGTTGCCGGTGGCAGCGTCCGTCATCGGCCCGTCACCGTGATCGTGCCGGCGGGACCGTCCACGACGTGACCGATCGCCGCGGCCCGGTGGCCGGTGTCGTCGAGACCGGCGAGCAGCGCCTCCACGCCCGCCGGCGGGCAGCTCAGCAGCAGCCCACCGGAGGTCTGGGCATCCGCGAGCAGCAGCAGGTCGGTGTCGCCCGGGGTGCCGGTCAGATACCGCGCCGCCTGGTCGGCGTTGCGTTGCGACCCGCCCGGGACGTGGCCCGCTGCGAGCAGCGCCTCGACCCCGTCGAGCAGTGGGACGGTGGCGGCGTCCACCTCGGCGGCGACGCCGCTGGCGGTCGCCACCCGGTGCAGATGGCCGAGCAGCCCGAAGCCGGTCACGTCGGTCGCGGCGTTGACGCCGTGGGTGCGGGCCAGCCCGGCCGCGTCGGCGTTGGTGCGGGTCATCGAGGTGACCGCGGCCGCGTAGGCGGTCGCGAGCACGCCGTCGTCGCTGCCGCCGTCGCTGCCACCGTGACCGCTGCCGCCGCTGCTTCCGGTGTCACCGCCGGTCAGCGGTGCCGAGCGTTTCAGCGCCGTGGTCACGATGCCGGTACCCAGCGGCTTGGTCAGCACCAGCACCTCGCCGGGGCGTGCGCCGGCGTTGGTGAGGATGTCGGTCTCGGCCGCATCCCCGATGACGACCTGGCCGAACAACGGCTCCGCGCTGTCGATCGAATGGCCGCCGGCGATGACGTAGCCGGCACCGCGGGCGACCTCGACGGCACCGTCGAGCACCTGTCGCAGCACGTCGAAGTCGAGTTCGCGCGGCCACCCGACGAGGTTCAGGGCGAACCTCGGTGTCGCCCCCATCGCATAGACGTCGCTGACCGCGTTGGTCGCGGCGATGCGGCCCCAGTCGCGGGCGTCGTCGACCAGCGGGGTGAAGAAGTCCGTGGTCGCGACGAGCACGCGGCCATCGGGCTGGCGGTACACGGCCGCGTCGTCGCCGCTGCCGAGCCCGACGAGCAGGTCCTCGTGTCCGGGCCAGCTCACGCCCGACAGGATGCCGGTCAGCTCGTCGAGGCTCAGTTTGCAGGCGCATCCCGCACCGTGGCTGAGCGAGGTGAGCCTGGGCCTGTCGTCGTCGGCGGCCATCATCGTCCTCGTCGTCGTGCAGCGGTTCGCCGGGCCCGATGGCACCGCCGCCCGGTGGGGTCGTCAGCGGTGCCGGGATCGCCGTGGAGTACCGTGCCACGCGGCACATCGTGCTGGGAGGTGTCCGGACGCCTGGTGGGTCCCCCGGTCTTCAACACCGGTGAGAGGTCGCATGAGCGGCCTCTGGCGGGTTCGATTCCCGTCCACCTCCGCTCGTGGCCGGGGCTGTCTGCGCTCATCGTACGGGCGTCGGCGCGCATCCGGCAGGGTTGTGACCCTCGGTGCCATAACCTTCGCGATCGCCTGGGAGGGCGGTCCGTCGTCGGGAATGTGGAGAGGGAGCAGCATGGTCAGCACCGGTTGGTTCGAGTCCGTCGCGCAGGCGCAGAAGCGCGCCAAGCGGCTGCTGCCGCACTCGGTGTACGGCGCGCTGATCGCCGGCTCCGAGCAGGGCGTGTCGTACCGCGACAACCTCGGGGCCTTCGCCGAACTCGGTCTGGCCCCCAAGGTCGCGGACCTGCCGGCGGAACGGGCCATGGCCCGCACCGTGCTCGGCCAGGACGTCGCCATGCCGGTACTGCTCTCGCCCACCGGCGTGCAGGCGGTCCATCCCGACGGCGAGGTGGCGGTCGCGCGGGCGGCGGCGGCGCGCGGGGTGGCGATGGGGCTGTCCTCGTTCGCGTCCAAGCCGATCGAGGAGGTCGTCCCCGCCAACCCGCGGACGCTGTTCCAGATGTACTGGCTGGGCTCCCGCGACGACCTGCTCGCGCGCCTCGAGCGGGCCCGCACGGCCGGGGCGGTCGGCATCATCCTGACGCTCGACTGGTCGTTCTCGCACGGTCGCGACTGGGGCAGCCCGTCGATCCCGGAGAAGGTCGACCTCAAGACGATGGCCCAGCACGCGCTGCCGAGCCTGGCGCACCCGCAGTGGCTCGGCCGGTTCCTGCGGGCCGGTGAGCTGCCGGATCTGACCGTCCCCAACGTCACTCCGGCGGACGCCGACAAGCTGACGTTCTTCGGGGCCTACGGGCAGTGGATGGGCACCCCGCCGCCGACCTGGGAGGACGTCGCCTGGCTGCGGTCGCACTGGGACGGACCGTTCATGGTCAAGGGCATCTGCCGCGTCGACGAGGCGAAGAACGCCGTGCAGGCCGGGGTCAGCGCCATCTCCGTGTCGAACCACGGCGGCAACAACATCGACTCCACACCCGCGCCGATCCGCACCCTGCCCGCGATCGCCGAGGCCGTCGGTGACGACATCGAGGTGCTGCTCGACAGCGGCATCCGTCGGGGCAGCGACGTCGTCAAGGCGCTGGCGATGGGCGCGAAGGCCGTGATGATCGGCCGGGCGTATCTGTGGGGCCTGGCCGTCAACGGCCAGGCCGGCGTGGAGAACGTGCTCGACATCCTGCGCGGCGGGATGGACTCGACCCTGCGCGCGCTCGGCAAGGCGTCGATCGACGAGCTCGGCCCCGACGACGTCATCGTGCCCGACGGGTTCCTGCGCCGGCTCGGTGACGATGCGCCCTGAACGCGGCGCGGGACGCGGGTTCAGAACACGAATGCCACGGTGAGGATCGCCGCCCAGCCCGCGCCGGTGACCGCCAGGGTCTTGTTCCAGTCGAGTTCGGAGAAGATGAGCCAGCCCGCGGTGGCCAGGATCCCGAGGAACAGGATCAGCACCAGCATGTTGCCGCCGCCGGCGGTGCCCTGGTGGTAGGCGAGCAACGGGGCGAGAGCGGTGGTCAGTGGCGTCATGCTGGCGACCTGAGGGTGGACGACATGCGGGCAGGGCGGCTCGGACGAGCCGCCGTTCAGTGTGTCAACACCCCTCGGCCCGGCGGTGTTCCCGCCCACCGTCGATTCCCGGTCGTCGCTGCGCCGCCGGCGGGCGGTCGTCAGCGCCCGAAGCGGCGTAGCCGCAGCGAGTTGAGCACCACCGACACGCTGGAGAACGCCATGGCCGCACCGGCCACGATCGGGTTGAGCAGTCCGGCCGCCGCGATCGGGATGGCCGCGGTGTTGTAGGCGAACGCCCAGAACAGGTTCTGGCGGATGGTGCGGTGGGTGCGGCGTGACAGCTCGATGGCCGTCACGATGCCGTCGAGCTGCCCGCGCATGAGCGTGAGGTCGCCCGATTCGATCGCGACGTCGGTGCCGGTGCCGAGCGCGATACCGAGATCCGCCTGCACCAGTGCCGGGGCGTCGTTGACCCCGTCACCGACCATGGCCACGGTGCGGCCCTCGGCCTGGAGCCGTTCGACCTCGGCCTGCTTGTCCTCCGGGAGCACCTCGGCCAGGACCCGGTCGATGCCGACCTCCGCGGCGATCGCCTCCGCGGTGCGCTGGTTGTCGCCGGTGAGCATGGCGACCTCGAGCCCGAGCGACTTCAGCTGCGCGACGACCTCGGCGGCATCCGGCTTGAGCGTGTCCGACACGGCCAGCACGCCGCGGACCTCGCCGTCCCAGCCGGCCAGGACCGCGGTGCGCCCGGCGGCCTCGAAGCGGGCGGTGGCGTCCTCCAGGGCCTCGGGGACGCGCAGGCCCGCGTCGGCCATGAGCTTGCGTCGGCCGACCACCACCTCGACGCCATCGACGTTGGCGTGCACGCCCATGCCGGCGCGTGCCTCCAGGTCGTGGGCCGTGGGCAGGCCGTCGTCGCCGAGCCGTTCGCGGGCACCGGCGACGATGGCCGCGGCGATGGGGTGTTCCGCATCCGCCTCGGCCGCGCCGGCGTGGGCGAGCAGCGTGGGCTCGTCGGTGTCGCCGGCGACGACGTCGGTCAGCGTCATCCGGCCGTGGGTGAGCGTGCCGGTCTTGTCGAGCACGATCGCGTCGATGGCCTCCGCGCGCTCGAGCACCTCGATGGAGCGGATGAGGATCCCGAGCTGTGCGCCGCGGCCCGTGCCGGTCATCGTGGCCATCGGGGTCGCGAGGCCCAGGGCGCACGGGCAGGCGATGATCAGCACGGCGACCGCGGCCATCATGGCCTGGCCGACGTCACCACCGATCAGGCTCCAGCCGAGGAACGTCGCGGTGGCGATCCCGATGACCGTCGGCACGAAGATGCCCGACACCCGGTCGGCGAGCCGTTGCAGCGCGCCGCGTCCGGACTGCGCCTGCTCGACCAGCCGCACGATGCGGGCGAGGGCGGTGTCGCCACCGACCGCGGTGGCGCGGATCGTCAGTGCGCCGCCGGTCGCGATGGTGGCACCGGCGACGGGCATACCGGCGGACTTGTCGATCGGCACCGACTCACCGGTGAGCATGGACTCGTCGACTGCGGCGCGGCCGTCGAGCACCTCGCCGTCGACCGGGATCGTCTCGCCGGGACGCACCTTGATGCGGTCACCGACCGCGACCCGATCGACGTCGACGAGCTGCTCCGAGCCGTCGTCGCCGATGACGCGGGCCTGCTTCGCCCCCAGCTCCAGCAGCGATCGGATCGCCCGGCCCGCATCGCCCTTCGCCCGGGCCTCGAGGTAGCGACCGAGCACCAGGAAGGCGATGATCACCACCTGGGCCTCGTAGTACAGCTCCATGCCGCCGGTCGCGAGCTGGAAGGTGGAGTAGAGGTACGCCGCCGAGGTGCCCATCGCGATGAGCGTGTCCATGTTGGCGGTGAGGTAGCGGGCCCGCTTGGCGGCCTCGCGCAGGAACGGCCAGCCGATGACGAACTGCACCGGGGTGGCCACCGCGAACATCAGCCAGCGCATCCACGGCGTCATCATCGCGAAGTCGTGGTAGAGCATCGTGGACAGCAGGAACAGCGCCGGTGCGACGACCCAGGCCAGGCGCCGGCCCCACATGCGCCGGTGCTCGGCCTCGGTGCGTGACGCCCGCTCCGCGCGTTCGGCGGCGCTCGGCCCCGTCCGGCCGGCGGGTGCGGTGTGGCGCTCGGCGGTCCCGTCGTCGGTGGTCGTGCCGGCGGCCGCGTCGGGGCCGGCACCGGCGGTGGCCTGCGGGGGCCCGTCCCGGCGCTGCTGACGCGTGACGGTGTAGCCGGCGCGCGCGACGGCGTCGGCCCAGGTCTCGGGCGCGGCGTCCGCTGCCGCCAGCACCGTGGCGGTGCCGGTCGCGAGGTTGACCTCGACGTCCTCGACGCCGGGCTGCTCACCGAGCACCTTGTGCACCCGTGCGGTGCACGAGCCGCAGGTCATCCCGTCGACGTCGAGGTCGTAGGGGGCCGGGCCGGTCGGTGCGTCGGGTGCCGGGAGTTGCAGCGTGTAGCCGGCTCGTCGGACCGCCGCGCGCAGGGCCTCGAGGTCCACGCCGTCGTCCACGTGGACACGGGCGGTGTTGGTCGCGAGGTTGACCTCGACGTCACGCACCCCCGACTGGCTCGCGAGCGTGCGCTGCACCCGCGCCGAGCACGAGCCGCAGGTCATGCCCTCCACGGGCAGGTCGAGGGCGGTCGGGGCGGTGGGCGTGGTGGCGTCGTTCATGGGAGCGGTCGATCCGTCTCGGTGGTGCGGGTGGGGTGGTGACCGCGGCCGTCAGGACTTGATGAGCCGGGCGATGGCCTGGGTGGCCTCGGTGACCTTGGCGCGGGCCTCCTCGTCGTCGCCCTCGCGGGCCGCGTTGGCGACGCAGTGCGCGACGTGTTCGTCGAGCAACCCGACGGCGACACTCTTGAGCGCGCCGTTGACCGCCGCGATCTGCTGCAGGACGTCGATGCAGTAGACGTCGTCCTCGATCATGCGCTGCAGACCACGGACCTGCCCCTCGATGCGCTTGAGGCGACCGGCGTACTGGTCCTTGGTCATCGTGTAGCCGCGGCGCGTCATGGCGGTTCTCCTCAGGCGTCGATCGGCGTCGTCGGGTACCCGGCGTCGGCGAGTGCCGCCTCGATCCGATCGGCGCCGAGCTGCGCATCGTCGTAGGTGACGGTGGTGACGCGACGGTCGAGATCGACCACGACGGCCTCGACCCCCGGCAGGGCCTCGGCGGCCTCCGTGATGTGCGCCTGGCACGACCCGCAGGACGCATCCGGGGTCTGGACGGTGAGGGTGGACATGGTGGTGGCCTTCGGGTCCGATGGGGGCGTGGCGGCCGGCGTCGGCCGTGCCCGGGGAACGCGTCGAAGATACCCCATAGGGGTATACAGTCAAACCGGTACGGGCGTGCGGTCCGCCGCCACCGGTTCCCGGGACGGCCGTCGCTCGCCGACCCGTCCGGCCGACCCGTCCGGCCGGCCCGTCCGGCCGGCCCGTCCGTGCGACCCGTGTCAGCCGCAACAGCCGGTCCGGGCACCCAGTCGACGCTCGATGTCGGCGGTCGTCGGACGGCCGGGGCCCGCGCCCCGCAGCAGGATGCGCTCGGGCTCGTGGCGGGCTCCGAGCCGTTCGGCCAGTCGCCGATGCTCCGGGCGGTCGGCGTCGAGCAGGTGCACCACCAAATCGGCGTCGTCGACCAGTGGACAGCCCTCTCCGGTGAGCTCCGGGCACGGCGCGGATGCCCGCCGGGCACTCGGTCCCGCACAGATGGCCACGTCGATGCCCGCGGCCCGCAGCCGCTGTTCACCCGACCACGACGCCGAGGTGGCCTCGATCAGCAGCCGCGGTCGTGATCGATCCGGCCAGGGCGGCGCGCCGGTGGCGGATCCGATGACGATGCCGACGACCTGCGGCTCGGGGCGCTCGATGGTCACCCCACCGAGTCGGCGCATCAGGCCCATCATCGGCCCATTGGTCGCGAGCACGTCGCCGTAGAGCATGGGGATGCCGCGCGTCGCCGCCTCCCGCCGCAACCGTTCGAACATCGCGGTGCCGAGTCCGCCGCGGGCGTCGGCGGCCACGGACAGCGCGAACTCGGCCATTCCCTCGCCGCGTTCGACGAACCCACCCTCGGCCAGGATCCGTGGCCCCGGGTCGGCCACCTCGCCGTCGGCTGCGTCGTGCCCGGCCGCCTCGCCGTCCGGTCCGTCGGTGCCGGGAGCGTCGGGCGGTTCGACGGCGACGATCGAGACGGCGTCGGTGATGGACAACCATCGGTCGACGTGGTCGGCCACGTCGCTCGGTCCGAAGAAGCGCAGGCGGCGATCGGCCTCGGGCAGGGCCTCGAAGAACGCGATCAGCCCCGCACGGTCGGCGGGGGTGGTGGGCCGGAAGTGCCAGCCGGCGGCGTCGGCATGGGCCGTCATCGGGGTCCCGATCAGCGACAGGGTGTGGTGATCACCCTGCCGGTGCACCGGGTCCGCGGCCAGGGGCGAACGACTCTGACCGGTGGGTCAGTCGTTCCCGCGTCGATCCGGCGGTGGGCGGGGGGCGGCCGGCGGCTCTACGGTGCGGCGAACACCATGCCCCAGGCCACACGCGAGTCCAGGCCTGGCCGCCCGAGCGTGCGACCAGTCCCGGCAGGAGCCACGTCATGTCCGAGCCAACGCCGGCCACCGGGAACACCGGGAACCCCGGATCCACGTCGCCCCGGGACGACGACGCGTCGACCATCGTCGCGGGGCTGAGCCTCGAGCAGAAGGTCCGGCTGCTGTCCGGGCGGGACCACTGGCACCTCGAAGCCGTCGCGTCGGTGGGGCTGCCCGCGATCATGGTGACCGACGGTCCGCACGGTCTGCGCAAGCAGGCCGGCAGCGGTGATCACCTCGGGCTCGGTGAGTCCGTCCCGGCGACCTGCTTCCCGACCGCGGTGGGGCTCGCCGCCACCTTCGACGAGGACCTGCTCACCGAGATCGGCGCGGCACTCGGCCGGGAATGTCAGGCCGAGGACGTCGGGGTCCTGCTCGGCCCCGGGCTCAACATCAAGCGCCACCCGGCCGGTGGCCGCAACTTCGAGTACTTCTCGGAGGACCCGATCGTGTCGGGCCGGCTCGCCGCCGCGCTCGTGCGGGGGGTGCAGTCGCAGGGTGTCGGGGCGTGTCTCAAGCACTTCGCGGCCAACCATCAGGAGACCTTCCGGATGGTCATCGACACCATCGTCGACCAGCGCACCCTGCGCGAGCTGGAGCTGACCGGGTTCGAACTCGCCGTGCAGGGCTCGCGGCCCTGGTCGGTGATGACGGGCTACAACCAGCTCAACGGCACGTTCTGTTCCGACGACCACTGGCTGCTCACCGAGGTCCTGCGCGACAGCTGGGGCTTCGACGGGCTGGTGATGACCGACTGGGGCGGGATGAACGACCGCGTCGCCGCGACCCGTGCCGGCTGCGACCTGGAGATGCCGGGTGGCGGCGACGCGTTCGATGCGGAGCTGATCGCCGCGGTCAGGCGCGGCGAGCTCGACGAGGCGGCGATCGACGTGGTCGCCGCGCGGATCGTCGAACTGATCATCCGCGTGCGCGCCAACGCCCGTCCCGACGCCACCGCCGACCTCGACGCGCACCACGATTTGGCCCGTCGGGCCGCCGCGGACGCGACCGTGCTGCTCGCCAACGACGGCATCCTGCCGCTGGCAGCGGACACGCTCGGCTCGGTCGCCGTCATCGGGTCGTTCGCGGTCAGCCCGCGGTTCCAGGGTGCCGGTAGTTCGCAGGTCCGACCGACCCGGCTCGACGCGGCACTGCCCGCCCTGCGCGAACGGCTCGGTGGCACCCGGATCGACTACGCGCCGGGCTACGAGGTCGCCACCGGGACCACCACGTCCTCGCTCGTGACCGAGGCCGCGGCGGCCGCCGCCGGTGCGGACGTCGCCGTGGTGTTCGTCGGGCTGCCGGCGAGCTACGAATCGGAGGGGTTCGACCGCCAGCATCTGGGACTCCCGGCCGGCCACACCCGGCTGATCGAGGCGGTGCTGGACGCGAACCCCCGCACGGTGGTGGTGCTCACCAACGGCGCGCCGGTCGAGCTGCCATGGGCCGACCGCGCCGCCGCACTGCTCGAGGGCTACCTCGGGGGCCAGGCCGGTGGCAGCGCGATCGTCGACGTGCTCGTCGGTGACCGTGAGCCCGGCGGTCGGCTGGCCGAGAGTTTCCCCGTCCGCGGCTCCGACCTCGCCGCGGACGCCAACTTCCCCGGCCATCCCAAGCAGGTCGAGCACCGCGAGGGTCTGCTGGTCGGCTACCGCTTCCACGACACCGCGGGGGTCCCGGCCCGATTCCCGTTCGGTCACGGGCTCGGCTACACGACCTTCGAACTCACCGGTGCCACGTGCCGCGGCGAGGGCACCGACCGCACCGTCAGCGTCGAGGTGGTCAACACCGGCGATCGCGCGGGTGCGACGGTCGTGCAGCTCTACGTCCGCGACGTCGAGGCATCGGTTCCCCGCCCCGCCAAGGAGCTGAAGGCGTTCGCCAAGGTCCGGCTCGACCCGGGGGAGCGCACAGGCGTCGAGCTCGACCTCGATCGCCGCTCGTTCGCCTTCTGGGACGTCGGCGTCGGTGACTGGGTCGTCGAGTCCGGCGCATTCGAACTGCTGGTCGGCACCTCCTCGACCGACATCCACCACCGCATCGAGGTGGCCGTCGAGTCGGACGACGCGGTCACCCCGGCCCCGGCGACGACCGGCCCGATCGCGACCGATGCCGAGTTCACCGCCATGCTCGGTCACCCGGTCCCGGTGCCCCGCGCGGTCCAGCCGTTCGACCGCAACACCACGGTCGCGGACCTGGCCACGACCTCGGCGGGACGGCGGCTGCAGACGCTGATCCTGCGGGAGGGTGCGAAGCGGACCGATGCGGGGACGGCCGAGGGCGACGACGCCACCCGGCGGATGTTCGAGGCGGTGATCCGGCAGGCCCCGTTGCGGTCGCTGCCGTTGCTCGGCGGCGGGACGCCCCCGCTGAGCGCCATCGACGCCGCGATCGACACCCTCAACGGCGAGCCCGGGCTGGCGGTCCGCCGGACTGCCGAGCGCCTGCGGGCCTGGGCGGACCGCTCGGGCTGACGCGTACGGCCCGTCGCGCCAACCGGGCACCGGTCACGGTCCGGTGCCCTCAGCCGAACCAGTCGCCGACCTGATCCCGCACGGATCGGCCGAGGCCCTCCCAGCGCTCGGCGTCGCCGAGCACCTCGAACGACAGCCCGGCATCGGTCAGGCCGAGATAGCCGACCAGTCCGGCGGCGAGCACGATCAGCCCCAGCATCACCCGCGCCAGGGCACGACGCAGCCGACCCCGCCGTCGCCGGCGGGCCGGCCGGCGGCCACTGCCCGAACCTGAACCCGGACCCTGGCGCGGCGCGTCGGCCCGCGCCGTCGCGGCAGCCCCCGTGCCCGGCGGTGCCGCGCCGACGGGGACCACGGGCGGCATCGCGAGGTCGCTACCGCCGACCAGTCGGGCCAGCTCCCGGCGGGCCCGATCGTCCGCCAATGGTGCCAGCGTGCTCGCGAAGGCCGCCCCGTCGACGTGGCGCTGCGCCGGATCGCGGCGGGTCGCCCGCTGGATGGTGGCATCGAGTGCCGGTGGCACGTCGCGGACCAGTTTGGCGGCCGGGGTGAGATCGCCGGTGAGTCGGCGTGCGGCCACCTCGGAGGCGTTGCCCTCGCCCCACGGCTGGCGGCCGGTGAGCGCCTCGTGCAGGACCAGCCCCAGGGAGTACACGTCGGCGCGGACGTCGACCGGGTCGTCGCGCAGCTGCTCCGGGCTCAGGTACCGGGCCGTGCCCATCACCGATCCGGGCAGCGTCAACCGCGACGCCGAACCGCCCAGCGCCCGGGCGATCCCGAAGTCGGCCACCTTCGCGATGCCCTCGCGGGTGAACAGCACGTTCGCCGGTTTCACGTCCCGGTGCACCAGACCCCGGGCGTGCGCGGCCCCCAGTGCGGCCGCGATCGCCCGCCCGATCTCGGCGACGACGCCCGCCGCCAACGGCCCGTGGCCGAGCAGTTCGGCCAGGCTGGGGCCGTCGACCAGTTCCATGACCAGCAGCTCACGGCCGTCGCTCGCCCCGATGTCGTAGACGGTGACGACATGGGGGTGGGCCAGCTTGGCGGCGGCGGTGGCCTCGTGGCGGAAGCGGGCCGCGGCGGTGACGTCGTCGGCCACGTCGCTGTGCAGCAGCTTGATCGCCACCGCCCGGTCCAGCAGCTCGTCGTGCGCGCGCCACACCACACCGGCACCGCCCCGACCGATCTGCGCGTCGAGCCGATACCGGTCGGCGAGCAGCTCACCGGCCGCGGGCTGGTCCGCCACCATCACCTCGTCGACGTGTCCGTCGGCACCTGTCGGGCACCGTTGCAGGGCGCACGGTAGAGGGTCGCGTTCGACGGCACGCCGTCGGGACGGCACCTTCGTCCACCCGACGCGATCCGATCCTCACCGAAGGCATGCGATGGACAGCGACTTCAGCGCCGATCGCCTGGTCGAGGCCCCCGAGTTGCGTGAGGTCGCGACGATCTGGTGGGACGTCGAGCGCGACCCGGTCGTGACCTTCGACCCGGCGGGGCGGCGGTTCGAGCTGCGGGATCCGCACGCACCGGACGACCACCGGCTGGTCCTGGCCCGATTCCCGGACGGCGTCGCCGAGCCCGCCCGGATCGCGCAGGTCCTGGCCGACGGGCTCGCGGCCTGCGACTTCCCACCGACCGAGTCGGGAGCCAGTCCCGTGCAGGTCGACCGGGCGCTGCGGGCGGCCGGCTTTCCGCAACTGCGCTGCGCGGCCGACTGAGCCCGCCCCGGATTGAACCGACCGAGCGGTCGGGTGTGTCAGACTGGGGCCCATGAGCGCATCGCCACGCGAGTCCTATTCGGTCACCAGCCTGCTCGACGTCGCCGTCGAGGTGTTCAACGAGCGCGGCTACGACGGCACCTCGATGGGGGACCTGGCGGCGGCGCTGGGCATCTCCAAGTCGAGCATCTACCACCACGTCGCCGGGAAGAGCGCCCTGCTCGACCTCGCGCTCGATCGTGCGTTGACGGCGCTGTTCGCCGTGCTCGACGAGCCCGCCTCGCTGCGCGGTCCCGCCCGGCAACGGCTCGAGCACGTCCTGCGACGCAGTGTCGAGGTGCTGGATGCGGAGCTGCCGTTCGTCACCCTGCTGCTACGGGTCCGTGGCAACTCCGAGGTGGAACTCGCGGCGCTCGACCGTCGGCGCGAGTTCGACCGGCGGGTCGCCGCGTTGGTCGACGAGGCGGTCGCCGAGGGGTCGCTGCGGCGCGATCTCGACCCGGCGCTGGTCACCAAGCTGGTGTTCGGCACGGTGAACTCGCTCGTCGAGTGGTACCGCCCCGATCGGGGCAGTTCGGTCGACGAGGTGGCGGACACGCTCGTCACCGTGGTGCTGCGCGGCCTGGAGCAGGGGCCCGCCTGACCCGTTCCGGGGGCGTCCGGCACCGGAGCGCCACGGGCCTCGACCCCGTGCGTTCGTGGGTGGTCGTGTCACCGACCCGACCTATCGTGGTCCGGACGACACGGTGGGACGCCACGGGGATGGAGCGACCGACGGTCTCGGACCCAGGGGTGGCATGAGTGAGCAACCAGCAGAGGAACGCCTCGATCTCATCGAGCGTGGGGGCCGCTCGGTCGAGGAGGTGGTCGAGCACGCACGCATGCTGCGTCGTCTGGCGGGTCGGATCGCCCGGATCGGGGGCTGGTCGGTCGAGATTCCGTCCAACGAGGTGCGGTGGACGGCCGAGACGTTCGCCATCCTCGAGTGGGAGGCGGATCTGGAGCCGGGACTCGATCACGCGGTGACCACCGTCTACCGCGACCCCGAACGCATCGCGGCGGCCATCGAGGCCTGCGCGACGGACGGGACACCCTTCGACCTCGAGGTCGAGGCCACGACGTTCAGCGGTCGGCCGATCTGGGTGCGGGTCGTGGGCGAGCCGCAGTACGGCCCGGACGGCGCGGTCGTACGTGTCGTCGGGGCGTTCCAGGACGTCACCGACGCCAAACGGGCCGTGCAGCAGAACGCGGAACTCGGCGAACGGCTGCGCATCACCCTCGATTCGATCTCGGATCCGTTCTTCACGCTCGACGAGCAGTGGCGGTTCACCTTCGTCAACGGTCCGGCCGAGCGGCTCGTCGACTGTGACCGCGCGGAGCTGATCGGCCGGACGATCTTCGAGGCCTTCCCCGGCGTCAACGGCACCGCGTTCGAGGACGCCTACCGCCGCGCGGTGCGTGAGCAGGTGACGGTGACCGTCGAGGGTGAGTACTACGAACCCTTGGACATGCCGCTGGATCTCACGATCTACCCGTCCCCGTCCGGGCTCGCCGCCTACTTCACCAACGCCCGCGACCGGCTGACTCGCGAACGCCGCTGGCAGCGCCTGGCCGAGAGCGAACAGGCCGCCGCCGAGCAGCTGCGCGAACTCGATCGCATCAAGAACGCGTTCCTGTCCGCGGTGTCGCACGAACTGCGCACGCCCCTGACCGTGGTGCAGGGGATGGCCGCGACCCTGCAGCGCCTCCGCGACGAGCTCGGGCCCGGGCAGCGCCACGACCTCGAGGACGCCCTGGTCGTCCACGCCGATCGCCTCGCGCAACTGTTGGAGGACCTGCTCGACATCGATCGACTGACCAACGGCGCGGTGGTCATCGAGCCGACCACGGTCGACGTGGTGGCGATCGTGCACCGACTCGTGGCGCAACGCGGCGACGAACAGTCCGTGGTCCTCGACCTGCCCGATCAGCTGCTGGCACTGGTCGACGCGACCCAGTTCGAGCGGATCGTGGTCAACCTGCTCACCAATGCGGCGAAGTACGCCCCCGCTGGCGAGGTACGCCTCGCACTCGAACGGCTCGGCGCACGCGGCGTCGCCATCGACGTCCGCGACCGGGGCCCCGGCATCCCCGCCGCGGAGCGCGAGCGGGTGTTCGAACCGTTCTACCGTGGCCCGGACGACCTACCGCAACCGGGGACCGGCGTGGGTCTGGCCATGGTCGCGGCGTTCGCCGAACTGCACGGTGGGCGGGCCGTGGTGCTGGACGCCACCGACGGTGCCCACCTGCGGGTGGAGCTCCCCGGCACCCGCGACGCTCAGCGGGCGACGACCGTCAGCACGTCGTAGGCGGCGACGACCTCGTCGCGCTGGTTGACCACCTCGACGTCCCAGGTGACCGTGCCCTGATCCGGGTCCCGGGCGCTGTCCTTGGCCTTGCAGGTGAAGCGCACGTGGATCGTGTCGCCGGGGTAGACCGGCGAGGCGAACGCGAGGTTCTCCAGCCCGACGTTGGCGAGCACCGGCCCCGGATCGGGCCAGACGAACAGCCCGGCGGCGGCGGAGACCAGCAGGTAGCCGTGCGCGACGCGGCCCTCGAAGATCGGGCTCGCCTTGGCCGCCTGTTCGTCCATGTGGGCGTAGAACACGTCGCCGGTCAGCGCGGCGAACGCCTCGATGTCCTCGAGCGTGATGGTGCGCTCGTCGGTGATCAGCGCGTCACCGATCGCCAGCTCGCCGAAGCGCTTGCTGAACGGGTGCGGTCCGGAGGTGTCCCGGGCCGCACCGGTGACGTAGCGGCCGGTCAGCGCCGTGAGCTGCTCGGGCGAGCCCTGGATCGAGGTCGTCTGCAGCAGGTGGTGGACCGCTCGCAGCCCGCCGAGTTCCTCACCGCCGCCGGCCCGGCCGGGACCACCGTGGATCAGGTGCGGCAGCGGCGAACCGTGGCCGGTCTGGCTCGCGGACGCGCGCTTGTCGACGAACAGCAGCCGGCCGTGGTGGGCGGCGATGCCGGTGAACAGCCGGGTCGCCTCGTCGCCGGTCGACGGGCCGAACACCGACGCCACCAGGCTGCCCCCACCGCGCTTGATCAGCGCCACGGCGTCGTCGACGTCGTCGTAGGGGATGAGCGTCACCACGGGCCCGAACGGCTCGAGTTCGTGCACCGCATCGAGCCACGGGTCGTCGGCCACCAGCACCGTCGGGGCCATGAACGCGCCGTCGTCGACGTCGCCGACCAGGGACGGCTCGTCGGTCCCGATGACGCGGCGCGCCCCGGCCAGCAGCTTCTCGACCGTGCGCTGCACGTCGGCGCGGGCCGCGGCGCTGACGAGCGAGCCCATCGTGACGGAGCTGTCCCGCGGATCGCCGAGCACCACCGCATCGAGGTGGCCGCGGAGCCGCTCGGTCACCGCGTCCATCGCCCCGGCCGGCACGAGCGCGCGGCGGATCGCGGTACAGCGTTGGCCCGCCTTGGTCGTCAGCTCGGTCGCCACCTCGGTGACGAAGCGGTCGAGGTGGCCGTCGTCCGCGGCGCCGCTCGGCAGCAGCACGCTCGAGTTGAGCGAGTCGGTCTCCGCGCTGAAGTGGGCGGAGCGGGCGGTGAACGCGGCGTGGGTCCGCAGGTGCGCGGCGGTCGCGGCCGAGCCGGTGAAGGCCACCAGGTCCTGACCGTCGAGGTGGTCGAACAGGTCGTGGACCGGGCCGGAGACCAGCTGCACGGCCCCCTCCGGCAGCACCTCCGCATCGATGATGGCCCGGAACAGCGCCTCGGTGACGTAGGCCGTGGGCGTCGCGGGCTTCACGATCGACGGCAGGCCGGCCAGCAGTGCCGGCGCGAGCTTCTCGAGCGCGCCCCAGCAGGGGAAGTTGAACGCGTTGATCTGGACCGCGACACCCTCACGCGGGGTGCCGACGTGGACGCCGGCGAAGTTCCCGTCACGACTCAGGGGCTGCACGTCGCCGCGGACCAGCACATGACCGTCGGGCAGGAACCGGCGGCCCTGCGACGAATACGTCGCCACCGCGCCCATGCCACCGTCGACGTCGACCCAGGCGTCCTTCGCGGTCGCGCCCGACAGGGCGGACAACTCGTAGAGCTCGTCCTTGACGGACCCGATGACGCCGACGAGGTCCTTGAGCAACCAGGCGCGCTGCTGGAAGGTCAGCGCCCGCAGCGCCGGGCCGCCGACCTCCCGGGCATGGCGGACGGCCGCGCCGACATCGACCCCGTCGGTCGAGACCCGGCACAGCTGCTCACCCGTGACGGGACTGGTCACCACCTGCCCGTCGTCGGGCGTGATCCAGGTTCCGGCGACGTAGCTGCCGAGCGTGCGGGTCATGTCGGACTCCGGGGTGCTGGGTAGGTGAGCTTCACAGCGACTTGAAGGCCTCGAACGGCTGGTTGCAGCTCGCGCAGTGGCGCAGGTCCCGGCAGGGGGTCGGGCCGAACGCCGAGTCCTGCGTGGTGTCGTTCGAGCCGCAGTAGGGACAGATCCGCGGCGTGTCGTCACCCTGGCCGCCCGGGGTAATGGCGAGTGGCAGGGACGTGCGGCCCGCCGGGGTGACGGCCCCCTGGACCGGGCCGCCCGGCGGGGTGATCCCGAACTCGCGCAGTCGCTCGCGGCCGAGCTCATCGATGCGGTCGGGGGTCCACGGTGGGTCGAAGCGGAAGCGCACGGTGACGTCGGTGACGCCCTCCACGGCCTGCACGGCCTCGACGACGTCGCGTTCGATCATCTCCGTGGCCGGACAGCCCGAGAAGGTCGGGAGCAGTTCGATGCCGACCCGGGTCCCGGTGATGGTGATGTCGTGGACCATGCCGAGCATCCCGATGGTGACCGGCGGCAGCTCCGGATCGGGCACCCCGCGGACGGCCGCGCGGACGGCCTGCGGGTCGAGCGTGGTCGTCAGCGTGGTCATCGGATCACCAGTTCGCATCGGGGTGTGCGCGGTACAGCGCGGTCATCTCCGGCCAGACGTCGACGACGAAGTCGTCGCTGTGCCGACCGTGGCGGCCACCCGACGAGGCCGGCGGGACCGGGGCGTCGAGCGCCGGGAGCAGCTCGCCGTAGCCGGCGTCGCGCAGCGGCGCGTCCAGGAGCTCGAACACCTGCGCGCGCAGCGCGACGTGGCCGATGGGCAGCAGGCCGGTCGCGATCGCCTCGTCCTCGGCGTCGACCGGCTCGAAGTAGCCGAGCGCGTCCGGCAGGACCTCGGTCAGCGCCGTGCCGAACCGGGCGTGGGCCTCGTCCCCGCCGTTGGCGAGCTTGTCGAACCAGTGCCGCGCGTGCTGGTCGTGATAGCGCAGCTCGTGCTGCAGCTTGGTCGCGACGCCGGCGATGTCGCCGTCCGAGGAGCCCGTCAACGCCCCGAGTCGTGCCACCTCGACACGCGTGGCGACCCAGTGGCGGGCCAGGGTCGCGGCGAAGTCGCCGGGCGGGCGTTCGCACACGATGGCGTGTCGATAGGCGTCGGGTCGGCGGCCGAGGCCCAGCGCGTCGACCGCCTTGCGGGTCGCCGCGTCGTTGCCGTGCGAGCCGATGAGCACCTGGAACCACAGATCGGCGTGGTTGATGTTGTCCTGCGCGATCGTGGAGAACGCCAGGTCCTCCTCGAGCGAGGGGGCGACCCCGGTCCAGTGCGAGGCGCGGTGGCCGGTGATCAGGGCGTCGTCACCGATGGCGAGCAGCACCTGGGCACGCGGGGTGGTCAGGTCGGCGACCAGTTCGGGGGTCGGGTCGGCGACGGTCATGACGCACCGCCGCGCCGACCCGGGACCTCGCGCTCACGGATCGAGGTGGCACCTCGGGCGTCGGCGGCCTCGCGGGCGCGCTCGCGCTTCTCGCGGAACCCGGAGTAGCCCGCCTGCAGCCGGTAGCTGATGTCGGTCTCGCGGGTCAGCAGGGTGGGGTCCTCCAGGCGGTGGAACTGATCGCTGCGCACGACCCCGTAGTCGACGCCCTCGTTGTGGCGGAAGTGCGTCTCCCGGGCCAACAGCAGCGCGGTCTGTTCGTCCGCGGCGTGCAGGACGCCGACGTGTTCGAGCGGTCCGTCCCACTTGCGACGACCGAAGATCTCCCAGGTGGCCATCAGCCCTCTCCTCCGACAGGTCGTGCGGGTCTGTCACGTGGTCGTGCGGGTGCGTCCCGATCAGGCCGCGGTGGCGACCTCGTCACCGAGCACGATGTCGTGGATCCAGCGGTGGTTGCGGTGCAGCAGCTGGCGCCAGTACAGACGGGTCGCCGTCGCCTCGCTGGCTTCGCCCTTGACGACCTGCTTGAGCTTGTCCCAGTCCGGCTCGGTGTAGTGCCACACCTCGTCGTCGGGGTCGTAGCGCAGGGCGGGGTCGGGCGTCTCGATGCCGAGGTCCCACAGCTTGGGGACGTAGGTCGACATCCACTCCTGGCGCGACTGCTCGTTGGTGCGCGTCTTGATGCCCCAACGGATCGACGGGTCGTCCTCGGCCGCGATGTCGTTGCCGAAGAAGTGCATGATCGGCTCCCACCAGCGGTTCACGGCCTCCTGCAGCATCGCGGCCTGCTCGTCGGTGCCGGACGCCAGCGCCAGCAGGATGTCCTCGCCGTGGCGGTAGTGCAGCGACTCCTCGGCGACGACCCGCTTCATCACCCGCACGTAGGGGGCGTAGGAGGTCTCCAGCAGCGCCCGCTGAGTGACGATCGCGGCCCCGTCGACCAGGAAGCCGATGCACGCGACGTCGCCCCAGGTGTAGGTGGGGTAGTGGAAGACGTTGTGGAACTTGCCCTTGCCCGCGATCAGGTCCTCGTACATGTCCTTGCGCGGACGACCCAGCGACTCCGCGACGCGGTAGATGAGGTGGGCGTGGCCGACCTCGTCCTGGACCTTGGCCGCCAGCGAGCGCTTCCGCTTGAGCGTCGGCGCGCGGGCGATCCATTCGCGTTCGGGCAGGGCACCCATGATCTCCGAGTTGGCGTGCATCTCGATGAACTTGATGTTCAGGGTGCGGTAGGAGTCCGGCATCCAGTCGCCGGCCTCGACCTTCGCACCCTCGCCCAGCGCCTCGAGGAACGCGGCCTCACGGACCGGGTCGTCACCGGCGGCGTCCAGTCGAGGGCCGGTCGGAGCGGTCGGGGTCGTGGCGGCGGTCATGGTGGCTCCCTGACGTCGTGGGCCGCGCACATCTGGTGCGTGGCGGCGGTACGGCGAGTGCTCGGGCGGCTGCGGTGTCCGGAGCCGGTGGTGGCGACCGGAGCTGACGAATGAAGCGGCTACCGAACGATCGGTCGGTAGCGTACGCGACGACGCCGACACGGTCAAGGGTGGAGCCGGTCGAGGCAGCCGGGCGTGCGGTTCGACCGTCCCGACGACGTCGCGGCCGCCCTGCGCAATCGTGACCACGGCCCGCGGGTCCCGGCACCCGTCGACGCTGACCGTCGGTGTGGGTTGCGTGCCGCAATCGGTCGGTGACGGACGGCCATGGGGTGTCGTGGCGTGCGCGCGACGTCGTCCGACCGGCGCACGATTCGTCCACCGCGGGCCGATCCGGCTGTTCGGCCACCTGCCCGCCGCCGAACAGGCGCTGGCGACCCGCCTGCGCGACTTCCGCCGGGTCGGCCCCCGAGCCGGGAGCTGCGGCCAGTGTCCGAATGGGCGGCCGAGTCGCCATCGGAGCGGGTGACGCGGGCACAGTTCGCAACCGCGCGGCCCGTCGAGGCCCGCTCCCTGCCGGCTGTCGCTGTCGACGGTCTGACCTCGATCACCTCGCTGGAGGTACTGCGTGCTGCGCCGAAATCCCCGCTCCCTGCTGTTGTCCATCGCCACCGTTCTGACTGGTGTCCTGCTGCTCGGTGGCACCGCGCTGGCCGCCGAGTCGCGGTTCACCGACACCGACGGTCGTGGCTTCGAGCCCGCCGTCGAGGCGCTCGCCGACGAGGGGCCCGTGCTCGGGTGCACCGGCACCGAGTTCTGCCCCGACCAGATCGTGACCCGCGCACAGGCGGCGACGCTGGTCGCCCGTGCGACCGGCCTGTTCGACCAGGAGGTCGACGAGGACGGGGTGACGACGAGTGCCGCCACGATGGTCGTCACCGCCGAGGACGTCGAGATCTTCGACGACGTCGACGTGGACGACGTGCACGCGCCCGGCATCGTCGCGCTGGCCGCCGCGGACATCACCCAGGGCTGCGACGACGACATCTACTGCCCCGACGAACCGCTGTCGCGCGCTCAGCTCACGATGATGCTCTACCGCGCCTTCGAGGTCGCGAGCTCCGACGAGCCGGCGTTCGACGACCTCGGTGTCACCCACGAGCCCGCGGTCAACGCCTTCGCCGCCGCCGGTCTGGTGGCGGGTTGCAGCGACCGGTTGCCGGACTTCTGCCCCAACGACGAGATGCCCCGCTGGCAGGCCGCCGTCCTGCTGGCCCGGGTCCTGGAGCTCGCGCCAACCGTCGAGTTGGCCCCGCTCGAGGAGCGCCGCGCCGAGCAGGCCGAGATCGACGAGGCCGAGCGCCAGCGCATCGCCGCCGAGGAGGAGGCGGAGCGCCGGCGCATCGCCGAGGAGGAAGCCGCCCGTCAGGCCGCCCAGGAGGAGCAGTACCCCACCAACCGGCTGTCGACCTGGGAGGCGCTCGCCCAGTGCGAGTCCAACGGCAACTGGTCGATCAACACGGGCAACGGCTACTACGGCGGGCTGCAGTTCCTGCCGGAGACCTGGTGGGCGGTCGGCGGTAGCGGCTACCCGCACCAGGCCTCCAAGGCCGAGCAGATCCGCCGTGGTGAGATCCTGCAGCAGCGTTACGGCTGGGGCCAGTGGCCCGCATGCTCCCGCGCGCTCGGCCTGCGCTGACCTGACCGATCCACGCCGGATCGTCCGGATCACGCTGTCCGCACCGTCCCCACCGCACCATCGAGCCGCGCCGCCCCACCGGGCGGCGCGGCGCGTGTGGGAGCCGACGCAGGGCGCCCAGCCCGTGCCCCGGGGGCGCACCGGCCCCGCGTCGGGGTGCAGGATCTCGGCCAGGATCTCCGCCGAGTCCGCGAGCCTGGGGCCGGGTCGGTTGAAGTACCGGTGCCCGTCGGTCAGCGCCACCCGACCGTCGGCGACCGCGCGGAGCTCGCCCCACCCGGGCAGCGCACGCAGGGCCGCGGCCTCCGCCCGGGTGCGGTCGAGGTCGAAGCCGCACGGCATGACGACGATGGCGTCCGGATCAGCCGCGACGACCCCCTCCCAGGTCAGCCAGGGCGAGTGCTCGCCGGCTCGTCCGAACAGCTCGTCACCGCCGGCCGCAGCGAGCAGGTCGGGCATCCAGTTGCCGGCGCTCATGAGCGGATCGATCCATTCGATGGTCACCACGCGTCGACGGGGTCGGTCCGCGGTCGCGGCGCGTACCGCCTCGATCCGGGCGCGCATCCCGTCGGCGACCGCGAGCGCGCGCTCGGCGACGCCCAGAGCCGTCGCGACGCGGCCGATGTCGTCGAACACGTCCTGCAACGTCGACGGTTCGAGCGCGACCACCTCGACGTCCGTGCCGAGGTGGTCGTCCACGGCGCGTTGCACGTCCTGCAAGCTGACGGCGCAGACCTCGCACAGTGACTGGGTCAGCACGACGTCCGGTCGCAGTTCGGCCAGCACGTCGGTGTGGACCGTGTAGACCGACAGCGCCTGCTCCAGGATGTCGCGCAGCTGCCGGTCGATGCCACCGCTGTCACCGGTCACCGCGACGCGGGGTTCGGTGACCACGGGCAGCGCCTCCACGCCCGCGGGGTGATCGCACTCGTGCGAGCGACCGACGAGCTGGTCACCGCAACCGAGCGCGTGCACGATCTCCGTCGTCGACGGCAGCAACGACACGATCCGCATGGCGTCCGGGCTCTCTGGTCGGGGCCCGGCACGCTATCGGGTGGCATCTCCCGAGCCGGAGTCGGTCGGCGAGTCGGTCGGCGGGTCGGTCGGCGGCCCGCCCGGGGGGTCCGCGAGTCGGGGGGCCACGGCCGTCGGCAGGACCTCGAGGAACCGCTCGATCGCGGCGAGTTCGGTGTCGTCGAAGTCGTGCAGCGTGGCCATCACCCGCCCGGCCATCGCGCCGAAGAAGGCTCCCGCCAGCTCGCTCGCACTGCTCGAGACGGTGACGGTGACCCGCCGCCGGTCGCGGGCATCGGTGCCCCGCACGACATGCCCACGGGCCTCGAGCCGATCGACCAGGGCCGTGATCGCACCCGCGCTCAGCGCCAACCGTCCGCCGAGTTCGCCCATCGGCATCGGCTCGTCGGCCCGGGCCAGGTGGTTCAGGGCCGCCAGGTCCGAGCGATGCAGTTCGGCGGTCTGGCTCCAGTCGTGCTCGAGCGCGTCGAGCGCGTCGGCGAACCGCTGGAGCAGTTCCAGGATGCGGCGGCGGCGTTCGTCGGCCGCCGACGCATCGGCGGCACTGACGACGTGTCCGTCATCCGGTCCACTCATGGCGACGCTCCGAAACTTCGATGATCAAATGGTACAGTTCTCGAAATGATTTGCGTGTCCGCCCGGCCTGATGGGTAGCACGCCCGGCAGACCCGGAGGTACCCGGCATGGTGGCCGTCTTCGATCGACTCGCCCGCATCATCGACCGCCGACCGGGACGGGTCGTCGTCCTCATGGTGCTGGTGACCCTCGGGATCGGCGCCTTCGCCGGCCAGGCCGTCAACGAGGACGGGGTCGCGGTCGACAACGAACTGTCGGCGGCGCTCGACACGATCGACGAGACCTTCGGCGAGCGGCAGTCGGTCGCGCAGATCGTGGTGACGAGTACCGACGGTGCGGACGTCCGCCGGGCCGAGGCCCTGCGGACCTCGCTGGCGATCCAGGACGCGATCCAGGCCGACGACGTCGCGGACACGCTCATCGCCGACGGCCAGCAACCGCCGATCGCGTCCTTTCTGGGTGGGGCCGAGATCGCGGTCGAGATGGCGGGGCTCGATCCGGCGGTGCTGGGCGACGACGAGGTGCTGGAGCTGCAGGCCGACGCGCTCGCGATGCTGCCGCCCCAGGTCGGCGGGCTGTTCGAGGGCCTCGTCGGCAGCGACGAACCCCCGACCGCCGGACTGATCCTGGCGTTCCAGGACACCGACGGACTCGACGAGGACGCGATCGTCGAGCAGCAGCGGGTACTCGCCGGGGTCGTGGACGGGGTCGAGGTCCCTGCCGGGCTCGAGGTCGAGACCTTCTCCTTCGGGCTGCTGCTGACCGGCACCGACATCGGCCCGGAGATCGGGCGGCTGTTCGGCACGGCGCTGCTCATCATCCTGCTCGTGCTCGCGGTGGTGTACTGGGTCAAGCCCGACGCCGGTCAGCGCTGGCGGCTCGGCCGGCGGACGGCCGCCGACGTCGGACTCACCCTGGCCGTGATCGTGTTCGCCGTGGTGTGGATGCAGGGGCTCGGGGTCCTGCTCGGACCCGACTACGCCGGCCTCATCGGCTACTTCTCACCCCAGACCCAGAACGTGCCGATCCTGATCAGCGGGCTGGGGGTGGACTTCGCCATCCACCTGCTCGCCCGCTACCGCTCGGAGGTCGGGGTCGGTGGCGACCCGGCGGCGTCGCTGGCCGTCGCGATCCGCACCGTGGGCCTCACCCTGCTGCTGTGCACCGCGGCGACCGCCATCGGGTTCCTGACCAACCTGGCGAGCCCCGTCGACTTCCTGGCCACGCTCGGCGTGCTCGCGGCCTGCGGCATCGTGGCGGCGTTCGTGCTGACCCTGACCTTCCTGCCGGCGGTCCGGCTCATGCTCGACCGCCGGGCGCAGCGGCTCGGGCGGCTGCCCGCGTCCGCGTTGGCGACCCAGTCCAGCGCGACCCTGCCGCGCGTGATGGGCCGCACGGCCTGGCTGGCCGAGCGGGCCCCCGTGCCGACCCTCGTCGTCGCGACCCTGCTCGTCGGCATCGGTGGCTACGGGTTCACCCAGCTCGACAGCGAGTTCAATCTCACCGACTTCGTGCCGCAGGACGAGCCGCTGCTCGCGACGTTCGACGTCATCACGGAACGCTTCAACGGCGGCTTCGAGGAGTCGACCGAGGTCCTGATCCGGGGGGACGACGTCCTGACGCCCGCGGCCCACAACGCGTTGGTCGACGCGCTGGACGCGGCGGGCGACATCGACGACGTCGAGACGCTCGGTGGGCAGCCCGATGCCACCTCGATCGTGTCCGTGCTCGGGCAGGCGTTCGAGGACGACGGGCTCGCCGCCGACCTGACCGGGCTCGGTGTGCAGGACGATCTGCGGGTCGGTGCGGACACGGACGTGGGGGCGGTCTACGAGCTGCTGCTCGACGGCACGGACGGTGCGGCGGGTGTGGTCGCCCTGGACACGGCCGAGCCGCTGACCCGGGTCACGCTGCGCACCTCGGCCGGCCAGAACGGGGCTGCCCCCCTGGCCGACGACCTGGCCGGTGCGTTCGCGCCCGTCGAACGGGCGGGTGCCGAGGTGGTCCCGACCTCGCAGGAGATCGTGCAGGCGGGGATCGGGGCCGACATCGAGGACTCCCAGATCGTGTCGCTGCTGATCGCGCTGGGTGCGGCCATGGCACTGCTGGTCGTGCACTTCTGGATCGCCGAGCGCAAGCCCCTGATCGGGGTCATCACCGTGCTGCCGGTCGGGCTCGTGCTGGCGCTGACCTTCGGCACGATGGCCGTGACGGGAATCCCCTTGAACCCCGTCACGGCCACCCTGGCGGCACTGTCGATCGGTATCGGCGTGCCCTTCACGATCCACGTGACCTCGCGGTTCCTGGAGGAACGACTGCGCGGCGAGGTCGACGGTGCCGGAGCGTTGCGCCGGACCGTGGCGCAGACCGGTGGGGCGCTGGCCGGATCGGCGTTGACCACCGCCATCGGGTTCGGGGTCCTGGTCACCTCGACGCTGGTGCCCTTCGAACAGCTCGGCTACGTGATCGTGTACGCGATCGTGTACTCGTTGGTCGCGGCGGTGCTGGTCCTGCCGAGCATGCTCGCGCTGTGGGACCGGGTGGCCGCCCGCCCGGAGGCGGACGGCCGGGACCTCAACCCTGCACCAGCTCGTGCTGCTCGAGCAGGACGTTGACCACGTCGCGGATCGAGATCACCCCGGTCACGGCACCGTCGCGGGTGACGGCGAGGTGGCGCACCTCGCCCGCCGCCATCGCGGCGGCCGCGTCGACCACCGTGGCGTCCTCCTCGACGCCGATGATCTCCGCCGAGGCGTGCTCCCGGACGCGGGCGAGCTCGAGGTCGACGTCCTCGACGATCGCCTCGACGAGGTCGCGCTCGGACAGCACCCCGTGCACGCCGCGGGGCGAGACGACGACCAGCAGCCCGACGTGATCGGCGGCGAGCGCGTCGGCCGCCTCGCGCAGGGTCGCGGTGGGCGTGATGGTGGCGACGGGCAGGCCGATGAGACGGCCGACCGGGTCGTTCAGGCGGATGCCGAGCATGACGGTCCCTTTCCGGATGGGAACCCGTCCGAGGGTCGACACCGAGCACGGGGGCCCGTGCGGTGACCGTCGGTCCGGGTGCCGGGGTTCGAGCACGCCACCAGCATCGGGCCCGGTTCGGCTGACGGACAGGGACGCAGGTCCCCGCGCCAGGGGTCCAACGTCAGCCGCGCGGGCCCGGGCCCGTGGTCAGGCACGTGGGTCGCTGGTCAGGCGGGGTCCTCGTCCAGCAGTTGCTCGACGTCGTCCGGGCTGACCCCGGGCAACTCACCGAGCAACCTGGCCTTCTTCGCGCTGAACTCCTGATCGGTCAGATGGCCCCGCTCGCGGAGATCGGCCAGCGCCTCGAGCTGCTCGACGACGTCACGGGCCCGGGTCGAACCGCCGCCCTTGAAGTGCAGCGTCCGCAGCTCCCGGGCACGGTAGATCTCGGACTGGAAGGCCTCCGGATCGGGAATGTCCATCAGCCGGCTCTGGCCGGTCTGACCCGCCGACTCGACCAGGATGTCGCCGTAGCCGAGCAACCGCTCGAGCACCTTCTGGGTGAACAGCACGTTGTTGATGTTCTCCAGCGGGATCTCCGTGCCCTGGCGGGCGACCATCCCGGAGCGCACGATGATCCGCTCCGTGGTCAGCACGTAGTTCGTGAACCACCACTCGACCAGTCGCCGCACGGACAGCACCAGCCACAGTACGACGGCGATCCCCAGCGCCCACAGGCCGTAGGGCTGGTCGGACGCGGCGAAGGCGAACGTGAAACCGACCAGGGCCGCGAACAGCATCGCCCAGCCGAGCGCGGGGAGCAGGACCCGCCAGTGGGGTCGGAACTGATGGAGGATCTCCTCGTCCTCGGTCAGCAGCCGCGTGGGGTAGCGCATCGCGATGGCTCCTCGTGATCGACCGGGTCACCCGGTGCGCCCGGGCCGGCGGATCGAGGTGCAGCGTAGACCGGGCGGTGCTCGGGCAGGCCGAACGTCACGGGCGATCGTGCCCGTGTGGCCCTGCCCGTCGGCCCCCGGACGCTGCATGCTCGAGGTGTGCCCCGACAGACGGCGCGCCGCGCCGTCCAGACCGGACAGGAGTGGTCACCATGGAACGCATCGTGGTTGGGATCGATGGCTCGGCGGATGCGCGACGCGCACTGCGCTGGGGCCTGCATGAAGCGGCCGTGCACGGTGCCGAAGTGCAGCTGGTGCACGCGTATCCGACCCCGGAACTCGTCGCTCTGCCGGCGGTCGTGACGTTGCCGTCGGACGACGAGCTGCGCAAGGCCGCGGAAGAGGTCATCGCCGAGGTGCTGGACGGTGAGGGCGGTCCGGGTGAGGTCCCGGTGACGACCACCGTGATGGCCGGCGGCGCGGCGTCGGTGCTCTGCGAGGTCGCCAAGGGCGCGCTGATGATGGTCGTCGGTGCCCGTGGACTGGGTGGCTTCCGGGGTCTGCTGCTCGGGTCGGTGACCCACCAGGTCGTCGCCCACAGCCCGTGCCCCGTGGTCGTCGCCGTGCCCGAGGGCCGCTGACAACCACTACGCTGCGCGCTCAACCGAGGCTCGGACCGGCCCCATGACCGGGGTACCGGACACCGCGTGGAGCGACGTCGTTCCCGGTGTCACCCGATGCCAGGAGGTACGACGTCATGCGGTCCGTTCCCGATCTGCCATTGGCCGGTTTCCGGTGAAGGTCGAGCGCTTCACCGTCGAACTCGACGGCTTCGCCACACCGGTCACCGCGGAGCGTCAGACACCGGCGCGTCGTCGTGGCGCGCCGGTGCTGTTGACGCCCGGTGCCGGCGGCGACCTCGACGGCGACGGCCTCGTGGCGTTGGCCACGGTGCTCGCCGAGCTGGGGCACACGGTCGTGCGGGCGAATCTGCCCCACAACGAGACGCGCCGACGGCCACCGAAGGCCGAGCGGTCCACGGGGGCCTACCGCCAGCTGCTGGCGGGGGTCGCGGCACGCGTGGACGCCGATCGGTCCTGGATCGTGGGTGGCAAGTCCTACGGAGGCAGGGTCGCCTCGATGGCGGTGGCCGGGGGCATGACGGCCGCTGCGCTGTTGCTGTACGGCTATCCGCTGCACCCGCCGGGCAAGCCGGAGCAACTGCGCGTCGGGCACTGGCCCGCGATCGCCGTGCCGTGCCTGTTCCTGCAGGGCGAGCGCGACACGTTCTCGTCGCCGGAACTGCTCGCAGCGTGCGTCCACAAGCTGCCTCGACGTCCCGCCGTGGTCGTGGTCCCCGGTGGCGACCACTCGCTGCACGTCACGGGCCGGGCCAGTGCCGATGGGACACCGAGCAACCCGCCGACGACGATCGCGTCGTTGCGCGACGAGCTGCGCAACTGGTTGGCGGGGCTGGACGGCTGAGGTGTCCCGTCGGTGCCGGGTCCGACGCCGGGCCCGATCGGACTAGCGTCCCGGCGACCGGGCCGGACGAGGCCCGGGCGGCGAGGAGCGGGTGGTGAGGAGCGGGTCGTGATCAACGAGTTCAGGGAATTCATCAACCGGGGCAGCTTCATCGACCTGGCGGTGGGGTTCGTCATGGGCGTGGCCGTCACCGGCATCGTCCAGACGATCGTCGGCCGCCTGATCATGCCCCTGGTGGGGCTGCTGTTCGGTGAGGCCAACTTCGACAACCTGCTGACCTTCGGGGACGCGGTCGGCGAGGACGGTGTCCCGATCGGATCGGTCGGTGCGGTGCTGACGTCCGTGGTGAACTTCCTGCTCGTCGCGCTGGTGCTGTTCCTGATCGTGCGGGCCTACAACCGCATGCAGCGCGACGAACCGGACGAGCCGGAGCCCGAGGCCGACGCCGAGGAGGTCGTGTTGCTGCGCGAGATCCGCGACGCGCTGCGCGCCGACGCGCCGGCCTACGCGCCGGCCGACGACGCGCCGGCGTCCTCGCCGCCCGAGGCACCGTCCGCGTGACGCCGGCGGGTGTCAGCTGTCGGCTCCGTCGAACCGGCGGGCGACGGCCCGCTGGACCGCGCGCGCCGCGGCGTCCTGCTCCGCGGCTTCGGTCTCGCTGACCAACGACCCCTGGGATCCGGGTCGGACGTGGCCCTGTGCCCGTGCGGTCGCCGCCACGGCCTCGGCGACCACCGGCACCACCGACCGGTCGAACGGCGAGGGGATGATGTAGTCGGCCGCGAGATCGTCGCCCACGATGGAGGCGATCCCCTCGGCGGCGGCGATCTTCATCTCGTCGGTGACCGTGGTGGCCGCCGCATCGAGCAGTCCGCGGAACAACCCCGGGAACGCCAACACGTTGTTGATCTGGTTGGGGAAGTCGGAACGCCCGGTGGCCATCACGGCGACCTCGCCACGCGCGATGTCGGGATGGATCTCCGGTGTCGGGTTGGCCAGGGCGAACACGATCCGCGGCTCGGCCATCGTGCGTACGGCGTCGAGCGACAGCGTCTCCGGGCCGGACACCCCGATGAACACGTCCGCACCGACGAGCGCCTCGGCCTGGCCACCGGTCAGCTCGCGGGGGTTGGTCTGTTTGGCGACGCGACGGCGGATGGGATCGAGTCCGGCCTTGCGGCGGGGTTCGACGATCCCGTCGATGTCGACCGGGACGATGTCCTCGATGCCGGCGGCCCGCAGCAGGTTGATGATGGCGACACCTGCGGCACCGACGCCCTGCACGACCACCCGCAGCGACGCCAACTCCCGGTCGACGACCCTGGCGGCGTTCATCAGGGCGGCGAGCACGATCACGGCCGTGCCGTGCTGGTCGTCGTGGAACACCGGGATGTCGAGCCGCTGGCGCAGCTTGCCCTCGATCTCGAAGCACCGCGGGGCGCTGATGTCCTCGAGGTTGATGCCCCCGAACCCGCCGGCGATGCGCGCGACCGTGTCGACGAACAGATCCGGGTCCTGCTCGTCGACCAGGATCGGGTAGGCGTCGACGGCGCCGAAGGACTTCAGCAGCATCGCCTTGCCCTCCATCACCGGCAGGGACGCGAGCGGTCCGATGTCCCCGAGTCCGAGCACGGCCGAGCCGTCGGTGATGATCGCGACCGCGTTGGACTTGATGGTCAGCCGGTAGGCGGCGACGGGGTCCTCGGCGATCATGCGGCAGACCTTGGCGACCCCCGGGGTGTAGACGAGGCCGAGGTCCTGCGGACCGTTGACCTCCCGGGTCACCTCGACGCGGATCTTGCCGCGGTCGTGGGCGGCGAGGACCTGGTCGGTGATGGCCAGCAGTTCCACGCCATCGAGGTCCACCAGCATCGCGGCGAGATCGTCGGCGTGCACGTCGTCGCGGACCTGCACCGTGACGTCCCGGAACGTGACGTGGCGCTGAGCGCTGGTCGTCTCCGTGGCGACCACCTCGCCGCCGCCCTCGTCGATGGCCGTGACGAGTGCGCCGAGCCGGCCCGGGAGCTTCTCCATGGCGACGCGGTAGGTGATGCGTTGTGGCAGGGGTGGCACGACGGGCTCCGTTCGGCTGCGGCGGACAGGCGCAGCCGCGCGAGGATACGTCCGCGCGCGCCGACGACCCCATCGGCACACGCCACGTGGGTACGTGCGGACCGATGGACCCGGTGGCCCATTAGCATCGCCCGCGCCGCCGTCCCCCCGCCGCACCAAGCCGAGGTCCTATGTCCACCGCGTCGTCCCCCGAGCTCGCCGACCTGGCGATCACGACCATCCGCACCCTGGCCATCGACGCGGTCCAGGCCGCGAACTCGGGGCACCCGGGCATGCCGATGGGGTGTGCGCCGATGGCCTACGTGCTGTTCAACGAGGTGCTGCGCCACGATCCGGCCCGGCCCGACTGGCCCGGCCGCGACCGCTTCGTGCTGTCGGCCGGACACGGCTCGATGCTGCTGTACGCGATGCTGCATCTGACCGGCTACGACGAGCCGACGCTCGACGACATCAAGGCCTTCCGGCAGTTCGACGCGCCCACGGCCGGTCACCCGGAGAGCTTCGAGCTGGCCGGGGTGGAGACCACGACCGGGCCGCTCGGCCAGGGGTTCGCCAACGGCGTCGGTATGGCGCTGGCGGCCGAACGGCTCGCGGCCGAGTTCGGCGACGCGGTGGTGCCGCAGCGCATCTACGGCATCGTCTCCGACGGCGACCTGATGGAGGGCGTCAGCGCGGAGGCCGCGTCCCTGGCGGGGCATCTGCAGCTCGGCCGGGTCACCTACCTCTACGACGACAACGCCATCACGATCGACGGCGGCACCGACAAGGCCTTCGGCGAGGACGTGCTGGCGCGGTTCGACGCCTACGGCTGGCACACCGCCCGGGTCGCGGACGGCAACGACCTCGACGCGATCCGTGCCGCCATCGCTGCGGCCGATGCCGACGAGCGCCCGTCGTTGATCGCGGTCCGGACCACCATCGGCTTCGGTTCGCCGGCCAAGGCCGGGACCTCCGGGGTCCACGGCGCGCCGCTCGGCGACGATGAGGTGGCCGCCACCAAGGCCGCCTACGGCTGGGACCACCCGGCCTTCCACGTCCCCGACGAGGTCCGCAGCCACCTCGACGCCCGCGAGCGCGGGACCGGGCTGCGGGCCGACTGGGAGTCGTCGCTCGACGCCCTGCGGGCCCAGGACCAGGCTCAGGCCGCGGCGTTCGAGCGCCGGGTCATCCGCGGCGAGCTGCCCTCGGACTGGATCGATGCACTGCCGGAGTTGGACGCCAAGGACGCCACCCGCAAGCACTCGGGGGCCGTGATCAACGCCCTGGCCCCCGTCCTGCCGGAGCTGCTCGGGGGATCGGCCGACCTCGCGGCCTCCAACAACACCGACGTCGACGACGGAGGCGACTTCTCGGCACCCGACGCCGACGGTCCCGACGCGCGCGGCCGACATGGCCGCAACCTGCGCTTCGGGATCCGTGAGCACGCGATGGCGTCCATGGCCAACGGCATGGCGCTGCACGGTG
Source organism: uncultured Actinomycetota bacterium (assembly GCA_964438785.1). GTDB lineage: Bacteria > Actinomycetota > Nitriliruptoria > Nitriliruptorales > Nitriliruptoraceae > PWLR01. Next base: position 40,445 of record CAYTLZ010000002.1, read on the forward strand.
GGGTCCTGCCGTACGTGGCCACGTTCCTGGTCTTCACCGACTACTGCCGCCCCGCGATCCGCCTGTCGGCGTTGATGCGCGCGCGGGTGGTCTACGTCATGACCCACGACTCGATCGGACTCGGCGAGGACGGCCCCACCCACCAGCCCGTCGAACACCTGTCGGCGTTGCGGGCCATCCCCGGGCTGACGGTGCTGCGTCCCGCCGACGGTGCGGAGACCGTGGCCGCCTGGCGCAGCGCGATCGAGGCCGACGGTCCGTCGGTCATCGCCCTGACCCGCCAGGGCCTGCCCCCGCTGGGCCAGCGTCCCGCCGACGGCCCCGCCCGGGGTGGCTACGTACTCAGCCAGCAGGGCGGCAGCGGTGACACGCCCGACGTGGTGCTGATCGCGACCGGCTCCGAGGTGCAGCTCGCGGTCGGTGCCGCCGAGCTGCTCGCCGCCGAGGACGTGTGCGTGCGGGTGGTGTCGATGCCGTCCTGGGAGTTGTTCGACGGGCAGGACCAGGCCTATCGCGATCGCGTGCTCCCGCCGGCCGTGCGCGCCCGGGTCGCGGTGGAGGCCGGGGTCAGCCACGGCTGGCACCGGTACGTCGGCGACATCGGCGAGGTGGTGGGGCTCGATCGCTTCGGTGCGTCCGCCCCGGCCGACCGGCTGTTCGCCGAGTTCGGGTTCAGTGCCGACAACGTGGCCGCGGCCGCGCGTCGCAGCCTGGCTCGGCGACCCTGAACGCTCAGCGGCGCTTGCGGCCGCGCGGCTTGTAGGGCCGTTGGCCCGGCGGTGGTGTGTGGTTCGCGGCGGCATCCGGACCCGGGTCCGGACGCGTCGCGCGGGGGGTGTCGCCCGGGCGTTCACCGGGGAGGTGGCCGCCACGGTTCGAGCCGCCCGTGCGGGGCGAGCTCCCCGTGCTGGTCGTGCTGCCCGACCCCGCGTCTGACGTGCCACCTCGACGCGAGAACCGGCGCTTGAGTCCATCGAGAAGGCCGGGACCGGACGTGTCCGTGGCCGCGGTCGCGGGCGGTCGTCGGCGCTGCTTCTGGCCCTCCGCGACGGCGAGGTTGAGCGTCTCGGCGCGGCGCGCGCGGCGCAGCCAGAAGGCGGACATCAGCAGCAGGAAGGCCGTCGCCGCCCCGGCGTTGATCAGCACCTGGTCCGGGGTGCTGCCGAGTGCGAACTGCACCACCCCGATCACCGGTCCGATCAGCCAGGCGAACTTCCAGAACCGGGCCTGACGGCGCGCGATCCACACGGCGATGGCCGCGTGCTTGCGGTCGCCGACCTGCTGTCCCCGATTGACCGACTTCAGGATGGCACGTCGCTCGGCCACCGGTAGCTGGGTGAAGCGGCGCTGACTCTCGATCTTGCCCGGGATGCTGGCCAACGTGGTTCCTCCGGCACGCGGGGTGCGTCGGGGGTGGGGACGCGCGGGGATGGGCGACGTCCGGGGTTCGGCCGCCAGGGTAGGCGTCGCGCGATGCCGGGACGGTGTGGGGCCGGTGTGACCCCGTCAGCGGCCCCATCGGGTCCGAAGTCTGCGGCGAGGCCCGAGCAGCACCGTGCACAGGAGCCGCCATGATGCAGCGACCGACCCCGGACCGCCCCGGCCCGGGACAAGAGTCCGTGTGGGACTATCCGCGCCCGCCGGCCGTGGCACCGACCGATGCCCATGTCGTCGTCTGGTTCGGCGGCCGGGTCATCGCGGAGACACGCAACGCCCTGCGGGTGATGGAGACCTCGCACCCGCCGTCGTTCTACCTGCCGCGCGCGGATGTCGACGAGCAGGTGCTGGTGGCTGTCCATCACCGGACGTTCTGCGAGTTCAAGGGGCAGGCCGCCTACGCGGACCTGGTCGTCGACGACCAGCGCTCACCGTTGGCCTGCTGGTGGTATCCGGAACCGGTCGAGGCGTACGCGGCGTTGCGTGACACCATCACCTTCTACCCGAGTCGGGTCGAGCGGGCCATGGTCGACGGCGAGGAGGTCCGCGCCAGCGAGGGGGACTTCTACGGCGGGTGGATCACCTCGGCCGTGACGGGGCCCTTCAAGGGCGGCCCCGGCACCATGTGGTGGTAGGGGCGGCCCCGGCACCATGTGGTCGTAGGGGCGGGACGCGGTCCCGACGGCGTGGCTGCCGACGGCGTCTCCGGGCGTGCAGCGCGCCCGGAACCGGCATGGCGAGCATCAGCGCGGCGACCCCCGTGGCCACAGCGCGCCGAGGAGGCCCATCCCCACCAGCAGCGACACCAGGGGCACCAGCCGCAGGCCGGTCGCGGACGTCGGATCGTCCAGGCCCTCGATCATGATGCGGGCCAGGCCGAACGCGAAGGCCCCGAGCCCGACGAGCGTGCGCAGCGACCCGTCGCGTGGCACCGGCTCCGCCTGATCCTCCAGACGCCGGAAGACCGCGACCAGGATGCCGAGCACCAGCGCACAGGCGAGCAGCCACACGGGACGCATCGCCCACCAGCCGGCATCGATCCGCTCGAAGCGGGGCCACACGCCCGTCGGGTGGACCGCGAGGCCGACCGCGACCATCGCCGTCATGTGCCACAGGAAGATCGTCAGGACGGCCGATGCGCACACCACGACCGGTGCCCACACCCGGGGTCGGGCCAGGAGTCGCTGCAGTGGTCGCCGGACGGCGACCACGAGCGTGAGCTGCGCGATCGCGTACAGCCACAACGCCAGGCTCGGCGGATCGGTGTTGTGCCGCTCCGCACCGAACACCGCCACCATGCTGAGCGGGTAGTCGAACCGGATGATGAGCGTCGCCACCGCCATCGTCGCGCCGAGGGCGATCAGGACGCAACGGCCGGGATCGGGCATACGCGCGTGGTTCCAGAAGTAGCCCAACTGGTGGATCCCGCCCCACAACAGCAGGTAGCTGGCGAAGCCCACGACCGGGGTGCCGGCGCGGATGAGCGCATCGACCACACCGGTGGCCACGACGGCGAGAGCGGGGACCCACAGGCCGTAGCGGTCGTGGAGCCACAGCGTGACCGGCACGATGGCGATGACCAGGATGTAGACGACCAGGAACCACAGGGGGAGCAGCACCCCCTCGGTCGCACGCGTCACCAGCTGGTCGTCGATCCCGAGTCGGGCACCGCCCACGGTGATGCCGACCGCGACGACGAACACCGGGAGCATGGGGGTCAGCAGCCGCCGTGCACGTCGGCGGAACCACCGTGGCCAGCTGCGCCCCCGCTCCTCGGCCCGCCGCCACGAGGTGGCGTTGAGGTGACCGCCGACGAAGAAGAACAAGGGCATCACCTGGAAGATCCAGGTCAGCAGGTGGGCCTGGGGGACCCACTGCAGGGCCTGGCCGACGACCGGATCGTCGTTGCGATAGAGCACGGCGGTCACCAGCCAGTGTCCGAGGACAACGAAGCCGATCGCGGTCAGACGCAACAGGTCGGCCACACGGTCGCGGTCGTCGGGCGTGCTCGCCTCGATCTCGTGCGGGTCGATCCAACGCTGCAGGGGTCTCAGCGGCAAGCCTCCCTCGTGGGCGACACGGCCCGGGCAGGCTGGCACCGGGGGGCGGCCGTCATCATCGGCGGTACGGCTCCTCGTCGGGTCCGGTCAGCCCGGAAAGCCCTCGTCGTAGCGCCACACGTGGCTGTCGCTCGAGGTGGTGCCGTCGGGATAGGTCATGGTCCGTCCACAGCGCACACTGAACGCCCCGCCGGGGCCCTCGACGTCGAACGGTGCACCGATGAAGGAGTCGACCTCCGCCCAGGGACGGCTGACGAAGCTGACCGTCACCGAGGTCGCGTCGTGGTCGGTCAGGATGGTGATCGGGCGCGGGGAGTCGTTGGTCACGACGACGTCGAGGGTGTTGAAGATCAGGGTCGCCTCCCGGCACATGGGATACCGCGGGAAGTAGATCGAGTGCGGTCGGAACGCGTCGATCTGGATGCCCGCGAACCAGGCGGCGTTCAGGAAGGTCGTCCCCATCTGGCTGACGCCACCGCCCACCACCGAGATCACGTCGCCATCGTCGATGAACCCGTTCTCGACGAAGCCGCGCGCCGCGGTCCGCTGGCCGATGCCCTGGTTCAGCGAGTAGGTCTCGCCGGGTGCGATGACGTCCCCGTCGATGTAGTCGGCGGCGAGCTGGATGTTCTGGTTGCGCGGCTGGCCGGGCGCGGTGAAGTCCGTCGTGAAGCTCGACACCACCTGCCGTTCACGGAGTGGCGGCTGGATCTGCGGTGTCTCGGGCGGGGGGAAGTCGCGGAAGACGTCGATCACGATCCGTTGTGGATCCGACAACCGCTCCACGACGAAGGGCTGGGCCTCGTCCACGCCGATGAAGAACGTGTGCCGGCCCTCGAACAACGCACTGCCGACGACCTCGGTGACGACGCCGTCCTCGCCCGTCTGGACGCGGTCGCCGTCCCAGATCTCGAGGTCGTCGGGCAGATCCGCGGGCAACGCCACCCCGGTGACCACGACCTCGAGCACGGCGTCACCCGCGACATCGACGGGATCGCCGGTTCCCGGCTCGCGCGCCTCGTCGACGTACGTCATCTGCCAGCCGGCCTCGCCCTCACCGCCGATCTCGAACACGACCCGGTCGAAGTAGGTGTGCTCACCGGTGCGGACATCGGTGACGCCCTTCATCCCCGCCGTCGAGTCCACCTCGCGCCGTTCGGTCGTCGGGACGTCCTCGGCCGGTTCGGCGAGCTCGGGGAACCTGCCCTGCGCGGCGATGGCGTCCATGGCGCGGGCGAGAAACGATGCCATCTGCGCCCGGGTGACCGGATCCTGCGGCCCGTAGGTGCCGTCCTCGCGCCCGGTCACCACCTCGGCGGCCGCGAGTTTGGCGATGGTGTCGGCGTGGGTGGTGCCGGCGACGTCGGGGAAGGCGTCCGTGGACGGCAACTCGTCATCGATCACGAACTCGATCGACCGTGCGATGAAGCTGGCCATCTGGCCCCGGGTCACCTCCCGGCCCGGGGCGAAGGCCTCGTCGCCGACACCCACGACGACCCCGGCGGTCGCCAACTTGCGGATGCCGGGCTGATGGACCACGGCGTCATCGGTGAACGCCGCGTCGATCGGCAGCTCGTCCTGGATGACGAGCTCCAGCATCCGGGTCGTGAACGTCGCCATCTGGCCCCGGTCGACCGTGGCGTCCGGCGCGTAGACGCGTCCCTCGTCGCTGCGGTCGCTGCCCTGGGTGATCAGGTAGCAGGCGATGCAGTTGATCGCGCTGGCGTGGACCCCGTCGTCGACATCGAGGAAGCGATCGAGGTGCTGCGCGGCGAATGGGCACGCACCATCGATGCCGCGCGCTGCGGGCTGCTCCTGCGCCTGCGTCACGGACGGGACCGTCAGGCTCAGCACCAGCGCGCCGAGGGCGGCCAACAGCATGCCCGTGGGGAAGTGGGGTCGGGCACGGTTGGTGCCGGCAGCGGCGCTCGCTCGTGCGACTGGCTCGGTTCTCACTCGGCACCATCCGTGTTGACGACAGGCTGCTCGGCGCACATCGGCACGCGCACCGACACTGCGACCGCTTCGACGATCGCGTCACGACCACGCCTAGGACCGCTGACCGTCACCCCCCTGGCCGAACGGACGATGGCCTTCCCGGTCGTGGTCCTGTGGCGATCCTGGCGGCACCGCGCCTGCCGGGTGCGCCGGATGCACGGATCGTGCGCGCGGCGTCGCGTCCGGGCGTTCATCGGATGTTTCCTTGCTCCATTCCGTAGTAGGACTACTATCAATCACATGAGCCCTACTCCGAAGCAGACGAAGCAGACGCCGGATGAGCCGATCCACAACCGGCTCGCGGTCCTACGGGCCGAGCGTGAGCTTTCCCGCCGTGACCTCGCGGACGCGATCGGTATCCACTACCAGACGGTCGGCTACCTCGAACGCGGCGAGTACTCGCCGAGCCTCGCGCTCGCCTTCCGCATCGCCCGGTTCTTCGAGCTGCCCATCGAGGCGGTGTTCGCCGATCGTCCGTTCGAACGGATGAGCGCCGTCGTCTACGACCAGCGAGGAGCGTCCGAATGAGTGCATCCATCGAGCCGGTCGAGCCCGCCGGCCCGGCCCACGGGCGTCACGGGGCGGGCACCATCGCCACCGCGATGGCCGACCCCCGCTACGACCGCTTCCGCAACCCGCGCTGGCGTCGACGTCTGAGTCTGCTGCAGCTGCTCGCGACCGCCGCGCTGATCGGTGCCGGGGCGCTCGCGCTGCAGCTCGGCGGCGGCGTCGGCCTCGCCGTCGCCCTGGCCGTCGCCTTCATCCCGTGGATGCTGGTGACCGGTGCGCTGAACGCCAGCGTGCACGGGCTCACGGAGATCCGCGACGCCGACCTCGACGAGCTGCAACGCCGCATCCGCGACGCGGTCTACCGGCGCGCCTATCGGATCGTCGCCACGGTGGTGCTCGCGGTCGTGGTCGTCGTGCCGTTCGTGCCGGCCGATGGGATCACCACGGGTCCGGCGCTCGTGATGGGCGCGCTGCTGCTGGCGCTGGTGCTCGGGCTGCCGGTCCACCTGCTGGCCTGGACCCTGGCCGACGACGACTGCTGATCGCGTCGCCGTGGACCGCTGGCCGCACGGCCCCCTCGCCCGGGTGGACCGCCGACGACACCTCGTACGCTCGAGCGCACCATCCATCATCAGCTGAGAGGTCACCGACGTGTCCGTCGTGAAGATCAACGTCATCACGGTTCCCGCAGAACGTGCCGAGATGCTCGAAGCGCGGTTCGCCGCCCGCGCCGGTGAGGTCGAGCACGTCGACGGCTTCGAGTCGTTCGATCTGCTGCGCCCGACCGGCGGTACCGACCGCTACCTCGTCGTCACCAAGTGGCGGGACGACGCGGCGTTCGAGGCGTGGATGAACTCCGAGTCGTTCCAGCGCGGCCACGCCCAGAGCGGCGGTGGCACACCGGCCGGCGGCGAACAGTCGGGCGGCGGTCACCCGGGCGGTGACGGTGAGGGCCACCCCCAGGCGGCCGGGCACCCCGGAACCGACGGTCCGCCGGCGGGCGGGGAGCGGCCCGCGGCCACCGGCGCGGAGCTGTGGGCATTCGAGGTCGTCACCAGCGCGACGGGCACCACGCCCTGATCGTCCTCGCGCCCGACGGTCGCCGGTCCGGCGCTCGGTAGCATCGCCCGTCCCCGTGCCACCTCGCAGGAGTCGAATCGCCATGGCCAGCCACACCGCCGAGATCGCCGCCCAGCGGCAGCGGTTGGCCCAGCTCGACCACGACCTCGACATCCCCGGCAAGCGCAACCGCTACGACGAGCTCCAGCACCTCGCGGCCGAGCCCGACCTGTGGAACGACACGGACCGGGCGCGTGAGGTCACCACCGAGCTGTCACGGGTCGAGGACGACCTCAAGCGCTACGACCGGCTGATCGAGCAGCTCGACGACCTCGAGGTGCTCGCCGAGCTCGCCGACGAGGAGGGCGACGAGTCCTCGGTCGCCGAGGTCGGCCGGGGACTGATCACGGTCGCGGCGGAGCTCGACCGGCTCGAGGTCGTCACCATGCTCGGTGGTGAGTACGACCACTCGGATGCGCTGGTGTCCGTCCACGCCGGTGAGGGCGGTGTCGACGCGATGGACTGGGCCCACATTCTGCAGCGCATGTATCTCAAGTGGGCGGAGAAGCGCGGCTACGACGCGGAGGTGTTCGACCAGTCCTACGGCGAGGAAGCCGGGCTGAAGTCGACCACCTTCGAGATCCGCGGGACCGACGTCTACGGCTGGCTGAACGTCGAACACGGCGTGCACCGGCTCGTGCGCATCAGTCCGTTCGACTCCCAGGCGCGGCGCCAGACCTCGTTCGCGCTGGTCGACGTCGTGCCGGTGCTGCCGGAGATGGACTCGGAGATCGAGGTCCCCGACGAGGACATCCGGGTCGACGTCTACCGCTCGTCGGGGCCCGGCGGGCAGAGTGTCAACACCACCGACTCCGCGGTGCGCATCACCCACAACCCGACCGGCATCGTGGTCAGCTGCCAGAACGAGAAGTCGCAGCACCAGAACAAGGCGGTCGCGCTACGCGTGCTGAAGGTCAAGCTCGCCGAGGTGCAGCGCCAGGAACGCGCCGAACACCTCGACGAGATCCGTGGTGGCGTGCAGAACGTCGGTTTCGGCTCGCAGATCCGCAGCTACGTCATGCACCCCTACCAGATGGTCAAGGACCTGCGCTCGGAGTACGAGACCGGCAACGTGCAGGCCGTGCTCGACGGCGACCTCGACGGTCTGCTCGAGGCGGAGCTTCGCCACCGGGTCCGCCAGGCCGAGACCGACGAGGATTGAGTCCGGCCCGGCTGCCGCGCTGACCACGGCCCGGTGCGACGCCGGCCGCCCCCGGGACGTCGACCCTGATGTCGACCCTGGCCGTTCGGTGAGGGCCGTGCCCTCGCGGTCCCGACGGGCGGCTGTTGTACGCTGCCGCGTCGGCAGCGCCCGGTGGGAACACGCCGCCCGGCCGACCTGCCACGGGGACCCGCAGCATCCTTCGCCCGACCGACGACGCACCGGCATCCATGTGATCAGGCTCGAGAACGTCACCAAGACCTACAAGCGCGGCGGCGACGACGAGGTCGTGGCCCTCAAGAGTGTGTCCATCGAGGTCGTCAAGGGCGAGTTCGTGTTCGTGGTCGGTCCGTCCGGGTCCGGTAAATCGACGTTCATGAAGCTGCTGACCCGCGAACAGCTCCCCGACGAGGGCGACGTCTGGGTGGCGGGCAAGAACCTCGCGAGCCTGCGGGCATGGAAGGTGCCGATCCTGCGCCGCGAGATCGGCTACGTCTTCCAGGACTTCAAGCTGCTGCCCAACAAGACGGTCTACGAGAACGTCGCCTTCGCCCTCGAGGTCATCGGCAAGGGTCGCCGCGACATCGACAAGCGGGTCCCGGAGGTGCTGGAACTCGTCGGGCTCACCGACAAGGCCCGGGCCCAACCCCACGAACTGTCCGGTGGGCAGCAGCAGCGGGTGTCCGTGGCGCGCGCGTTCGTCAACAACCCGCGCATCCTGTTGTGCGACGAGCCGACCGGGAACCTGGACCCCTCGACCTCCATCGGCATCATGAAGTTGCTCGACCGCATCAATCGCACCGGTGCGACGGTCGTCATGGCGACCCACGACCAGCACATCGTCGACTCGATGCGCCGCCGGGTGATCGAGCTCGAGAACGGCATCGTGGTGCGCGACCAGACCCGCGGGGTCTACGGCTACGGCAGCTGACCACCCCCGCGGGCGACGGCGCGGCACCGCGCCACGCCCGGAAACCCTGCACGACCGACACGACACGGAGTTCGAGGCATGGCCCGTTGGCGCTACCTGCTGCAGGAAGCCTTCATCGGCCTGCGACGCAACCTGATGATGACCTTCGCGGTCATCCTGTCGGTGACCGTGTCGTTGACGCTGCTCGGCGCGAGCCTGCTGCTCTCCGATCAGGTCGACCTCGCGACCGACGACTGGGTCGGCCGGGTCGAGGTCTCCATCTTCCTGTGTGACGACCGGGTCTGCCCCGCGATCACCCCGGAGCAGCAGGAGGAGTTGCGCGACGAGCTCGAGGCGCAGGAGGTCGTCGCCGAGGTCTTCTATGAGTCCAAGCAGGACGCCTACGACCGGTTCACGGAGCTGTTCGCCGACCAGCCGTCACTCGTGGAGTCGATCGATCCGGACACCCTGCCGGCCTCCTTCCGGGTGCGGCTCGAGAACCCGAACCTGTTCAACGTCATCGCCGATCAGTTCGAGGCGTTCCCCGGGGTCGAGGAGATCGTCGACCAGCGTGAGGTGCTCAACCAGTTCCTGCGCTTCACCAACGTGGTGCGCAACGCCGCCCTGGTGGTCGCCGCGATCCAGCTGATCGCCGCCGGTGTGCTGATCGCGAACACCATCCGGGTCGCCGCCTTCGCGCGGCGCGAACAGACCTCGATCATGCGGTTGGTCGGTGCCAGCAACTGGTACATCCGCCTGCCGTTCGTGCTCGAGGGGGTGATCGCCGGGCTGATCGGTGGGCTGGTCTCCTGGGGGCTGTTGTGGGCGACGGTGCCCCGGATCGCCGGCAATCTCGCCCGGGACATCGAGCTGATGCCGTTCATCGGGGCGACGCAGGTCATCGCGGTCGGGCCGTGGCTGCTGATCGCCGGGACCGGGATCGCCGCGGTCGCGTCCGTGCTGGCGCTGCGTCGCTTCCTCGACGTCTGACATCACCCCAGCGGCTCGTCGGCTGTGACACGAGATCCTTCTCGTGGCTCATGTGCTTGCTGTAGCCTGTCGCCACGCGTGAGTCTCACGGAGCGGTGTTGCCCGGAGACGGAGCGTGACGGAGACGGCCGTGGGTGCAGGGGCGAGGTGGAGCGGCCCGTGGGGTCGGGCGCTGGCCGTCGGCATGGCCATGGTGGTCGTCGTGCCCGCCGTCGGCGTCGCCCAGCCGGATGGCGGGTTGCCGCCCGAGGTGCTGAGCGGTGAACTCGGGGACCTCGACGACGCGCAGGAACAGGCGCAACGCGAGCTGGCCGCGATCGAGTCACGCACCGGTGACGCCCGTGCGGTCCTGGCCGAGGTGGTCGCGGAACTCGACGACGCCGAGGTGGCACGCGCGCAGGCGGAGACGGATCTGGCCGCCGCGTCCAACGCCCGCGACGACGCCCTGGCGGCAGTCGAGCGCGCCGAGGCGCGACTCGCCGACGTGACCGACGAGCTGGCCGTGACAGAGCTCGAGCTGGCCGCGCGTCGCGCCCAGCTCGACGCGCGGGTGCGGGCCGGCTTCAAGTACGGGCAGGTGTCGTTCCTCGAGGCGTTCCTCGGTACCGCCGACATTGCCGAGTTCCTGAACTCCAACACCTACGTCGCCAGTGTGCTGGAGGGCGACCGGGTCCTGGTCGAGGACGTCATCGGCCTGCTCGACGCCGTCGAGCGTCAACGGGCGACCGCGATCGACCTGCGCGACGAGGCCGACCGGTCGCTGGCCGACGCCGAGGCCGCGACCGTGGCCATGGACGAGGCCCTGCAGGAGCTCGCGGTGTTGGCCGCCACCATCGACGAGCGGCGACGCGAGCAGGTGGTCGCGCTCGCCGCCCTGGAGGACGACCGCGCATCGATCGAGTCGCACCTCAGTGGTCTGGAGGTCGAGTCGCAGCGGATCGGTGCGCAGCTGGCGGCCATCGCCGCCCAGCAGGCGGAGGAGGAGGCACGTCGCCAGGCGGCCGCGGAGCAGCAGCGACGCGAGCAGGAGGCGGCCGAGGCCGCACGTGAGGCCGAGCGGCAGGCCGAGGAGCAGCGACTGGCCGCCGAACGCGAGGCCCGGCGCGAGCAACGGACCGAGGACGAGGCCCCGGCGTCGGGGTCGAGCGGGTCGGGGTCGAACGGATCGGGGTCGAACGGGTCGGGGTCGAGCGGGTCGGGTTCGAACGGGTCGGGGTCGAACGGGTCGGGTGACGAACTCGCCGCGCCGGCACCCAGCGCCGGTGGGAACTGGGTGCGTCCTGTCGCCGGTCGGCTCACGTCCGGTTTCGGGCCCCGGTGGGGTCGGAACCACAACGGCGTCGATCTCGCCGGCACGGTCGGCAGCGGGGTCGTCGCGGCACGTCCCGGCACGGTCGTCCACACGATCGCCTCGTGTCATCCGACCAGTTCGTTCGGGTGCGGGGGTGGCTTCGGCAACTACGTGCTCGTCGCCCACCCGGGGGGTTTCGCGACGATCTACGCACACCTGTCGTCGGTCGCGGTGGTCGTCGGCGACGAGGTGGCGGCCGGGCAGGCCCTCGGTGGGATCGGTAACTCGGGCAACAGCTACGGCTCGCATCTGCACTTCGAGATCCGTGAGGCCGGTGTGCCCCGCAATCCCTGCGGCTACATCAGCTGTTAGGGCCGAGCCCTCGACGGGCGGCCGTGGAAGGCTCCGTCGCCACGTCGCTACGCTCGCGGGCTATGGCGAAGAACAATGGCAAGGGCGACGGCACCAAGCTCATCGTGAGCAACCGCAAGGCCCGGTTCGACTATTTCCTCGACGACCGTTACGAGGCCGGTCTCGTGCTCGCCGGCACCGAGGTCAAGTCGCTGCGCGACGGCAAGGGTTCGCTGGTCGAGGCCTGGGTCAAGGTCGACGATGGTGGGGAGGCGTGGCTGATGCAGGCCCACATCCCCGAGTACGCG
>CAYTLZ010000003.1:0-48068 GCA_964438785.1 uncultured Actinomycetota bacterium
TCAGACGGTGGAAGCCGTCGCCCGCGCGCTCGGCCGCCGGCCGCAGCTGAGCGAGGCGTCGTTCCTGTGCATCGATGCGCTGCCGGGCGTCCGCCAGCCGGTCCTCGATCTCGCGCTGCTCAGCGGCAGCCGCATCCTCACCGCGACCCTCCTCAGCGACGAGGTGCTCCAGTCGTGCGAGCTCACCAGCCGCGATCCGGATCCGGACAGCCCGCAGCTCCGACTGCAGGGCGCGGTAGCGGTCAGCCGCCTCCGCCTGGCGTTCCAGGGGCCTGAGCTGGCGGCGGAGCTCGCGTAGCACCGTCTTCAGCTTGTCGACGTGGGCGTCGACCTGCTCCAGCTTGCGCAGGGCGCGCTCGCGCCGGCGGCGGTGCTTGAGGATGCCGGCCGCCTCCTCGATGTAGCGGCGACGTTCCTCCGGCTTGGCGTTGAGGATCTCGTCGAGCTGGCCCTGGCCGACGATGGTGTGCAGCTCCCGCCCGAGACCGGTGTCGGAGAGCAGTTCCTGGACGTCGAGCGCACGGACGTCCTCGCCGTTGATCTCGTAGCCGGCCTCGCCGTCGTTGTGGATCGTGCGCGCGATCCGCACTTCGGCGAAGTCACCCGCACTGGCGGCCGTGCCGAGTCCCACCCCCGACAGATGCCCATCGGTGTTGTCGATGACGATCTCGACCCGGGCGTGCGCGGCGCGGTTGCGGGTGGGCGAACCCGCGAAGATGACGTCGGACATCGACCCGCCACGCACCTTCTTGGCGGAATGGGTCCCGAGCACCCACGACAGCGCGTCGACCACGTTCGACTTGCCGGAGCCGTTCGGCCCGACGATGACCGTGATGCCGGGCTCCACCTCCAGCATGGTGCGGTCCGCGAAGGACTTGAAGCCCCGCATCGACAGGGACCTGAGAAACACGTGGCCTCCGGCGGGCGGGCAGCGATGAGCGGGCGGTCGGGTGGCGGGCGATGCTAGCGGTGTGCCCGTGGTCCCCGGACGGGGCAGTCAGGACAGCGAACGAGCGGGCACGTGGCCCGCTCGTCAGGTGCGACTGGTACCGGTCGGCCGGCACGGCTTGCTCAGGTCGTCGCGTGCTCCCGCGTCGCCGGGGCACTGTCGGTCTCGGCCGCTTCCCGGGCCGCTTCGAGCGCCTGCTCGAGTTCCGCGACCCGCTCACGCAGGCTGCGGACCTCGTCGAGCAGTTGCAGGCTGCGCGGGTCGACGTGCGCGCCGAACAGGGCCTTACCCATCGTGATGCCTCTCGGGACGTGGTGGACGGGAGTGACGCGACGTGCGCCGGCGGGCGGGACGGGCACGGGCCCCATCCGGGGCATGCCCACCCGCTCGGACGTCGAGGTGGCAGCGCGCGAGTCTTCGCCGGTGCGCGGCAGCCGTCTGCGACGATAGCGCAGCGCTGGTGGCGACGTAAAGACCGGCGGGACACCGTCCACCGTCCGGGTCGACGGGCGACCGGCCAGCGGCAACGTCCGCTCCGACCGGCCGGAGCCGGTCAGATCATGCACTGCTCACAGTGGTAGGTGTAGATGCCCTTCTTGATGCGCGTGCGCACGATCGGGCGACGGCAGCGTGAGCACGGCAGGCCGTCACGGCCGTAGACCCGCAGGTGCTCGGCCACCTCGCCGTCCTCGTCGATCGCCGAGTCCGCCTCGGACTCGTCCAGGGTCGACCCGGCCGCCTTCATGGCCGCCACGATGATCTCCTGGGTGGCGCGGTACAGCCGACGGACCTCCTGGGTCGACAGCGTCGAGCTCGGATGGTCGTGGCGCAGGCCCGACTCCCACAGGATCTCATCCGAGTACACCGGCCCGATCCCGACGATGTAGGTCGGATCCGTCAGCAGCAGCTTCAGCGGCCTGTCGGCCTCGGCCAGGAACCGGCCGAACTCCATCCACGTCGGATTGTCGTCCAACAGGTCGAGGGCATCGGCCGCGATGCCGGCCGCCTCGAGCGACCCCTCGGTGGGCACCACCCCGGTGTGGATCGACGGCTCGGGGTTCACCTCACTGAGATGGATCGCCCCACCGATGGTGAAGGACACGGCGAGGTGGGTGTCCTCGCCCAACGTCTCCGTGGCCGTCTCGCGGTGCAGCGAGCCGTGCTGGCCGGCATCGATGATCCAGGTCTGGTCCTCGTCGAGGTCCAGGAAGATGACCGATCCCCGTCGCCGCGCTCCCTCGACCTTGCGGCCCTCGAGCGCCTTGACGAAATCGGGCCGGTTGCGGTGGAACGGACGCACGACCGACGGTGTCTGGACCGTGACGTCCTTGACACGCTTGCCCACGACCTCTTTCTCGAGATCCTTGCGCAGGACCTCGACCTCGGGCAGTTCGAGCACGGGAATCCCTCGGTTCGTGGCGGGGTGACGAAGTGCGCACGCTAGCCGACCGTGGTGTCGGTCGACGTTCAGGCGGGCCGGCCGAGACCGTCCGCGCCGGCGTCCAGGCGGCCGCTCAGCAGCCGGTAGGCCTCACGGGCGGCGCGCTGCTCGGCCTGCTTCTTGTTGCGCCCCTCGCCGCTGCCCACCACCTCGCCGTCGACGGTCACGGTCGCCGTGAACGACTTGTGGTGGTCGGGGCCGGTATCGGTGACCTGGTAACGCGGCAGCACCTCGAAGTTTGCGGCGGTCAACTCCTGCAGGCTGGTCTTGTAGTCGAGCGCCGCTCCGCGCTCGGCCAGGTCGGCCAGGGTGTCCGCGAACAGCCGTTCGACGAGGTCGTAGGCGGTCGCGAAGCCCTGATCGACGTAGACGGCACCGAGCACCGCCTCGAGCGTGTCGGCCAGGATCGAGTCCTTGTCCGCCCCGCCCGAGGCGGCCTCGCCGACCCCGAGCAGGATGAACGGACCCAGCCCGATGCCGCGGGCCACGTCCGCGAGCGAGCCGGTCTTCACCGCCGCCGAGCGGACCTTGGCGAGCCGACCCTCCTGCTCGTCGGGGTGCGCATGGAAGATCTCGTCGGTCACGACCAGACCGAGCACCGCGTCACCGAGGAACTCGAGCCGCTCGTTGGGTTCGACCCCGCCGTTCTCGAAGGCCCAGGAGCGGTGGGTCAGCGCACGACGAAGCACCCCGAGGTCATCGAGGTGCACATCGAGCCGCTCGGCGAGCGTCCGGACGGACCGCTCGACCGCATCCGTGCCGTCAGCCGACATCAGACGTCGACGACGACCTTGCCGCCGTAGGTCCCACAGGTCGCGCAGACGGTGTGGGGGCGCGTCGGGGCCTTGCAGCGGGGGCAGCTGGCCTTGGTGGGCACCGCGGTCTTCATCCACTGCGCCTTGCGGTGACGGGTACGCGAGCGCGACAACTTGCGCTTCGGGACGGCCATCGTGGTTCCTTTCGAACGCGACAGCGCGACGGCTGCCGGGTGGGTGGCTGGGAAACGTCAGGTGGGTGGCTGGGAAACGTCAGGTGGGTGGCTGGGAAACGTCAGGTGGGTGGTGGTGTGGAAGGTCAGTCGGTGGGGAGATCGAGATCGGCCAGCGCGGCCCACCGGGGATCGGGCTCGGAGCCCGGCTGGTGGCCGCAGTCCTCGACGTTGCGATCGGCCCCGCACGTCGGGCACAGACCCTGGCAGTCCTCCCGGCACAGGATGCGGACCGGCAGGTCGATGACGAGGGTGTCACGGGCCAGCACGGAGATGTCGATCGCGGCATTGTCGTCGATCAGCTCGTAGCCCGGGTCGTCCTCGTCGTCCTCCTCGCGCTTCAACGGATCGACGAACAGTTCCGTGACCATCGCCTCGCGTTCGATGCGCTGGTCGACCAGGCAGCGGGCGCACGGGCTGATGATGCTGAACCCGATCGTGCCCCGCACCAGGATGCCCTCGACGACCGCATCGAGGTGCAGATCCAACTCGATCGGGTCGACGACCTCCGTCACGGTCGGTCCCCACGGCTCGTCACCGAAGGCACTGGCCGGCACGGCACGCGACAGCGCCCGGGTCTCACCCGGGCGGCCGACGAGCTCGGTGACGGGGATGCGCACGGTGGAACCTCGGACGGTTGGAGGGGAAGGCCGGATCGGTGGTGCGTTCGACCCACACGGCAGGCGGGTGACGGCGCACGGTGGGAACGGGCGGTGGCGGGGACGGACCCGTCGGACCCGGGGGGTCGTCGACATGGCGAGGTGGCGATCCCGTCACGGTCGGCATCGACCGTCGGCCGCACGTCGGACCGTGGGCCCGTCCACTTCCGGCGAGCGGCCGGGAACGGTACCACAGGGTGCCGCCGTGCCCTCAGGTGCGCAGGTCGTCGTTCGACCCGTCGAGCATCTCGAGCTCGTCGGCCGCCAGCTGGTCGGTGTCGAGCTGGTCCGCGTCGAGCGTGCCGCGCAGCTTCGCCCGGCCGCGCTCGACCGCGCCGAGCGTCTTGTTGAGCACGACCTCGAAGTTGGCCAGTTTGGCGTCGACGTAGTCCTCGGCCTCGAGTCGGATCTGGCGGGCCTGTTCGCGCGCGTCACCGATGATCCGGTCGGCCTCGCCGTCCGCCTTGCGGACGACCTCCTGCTCGGACACGAGGCGGTCGCGTTCCGTGCGGGCCTCGCTCAGCAGTTGGTCGGCGTCCGACCTGGCGTGGTCCAGGATGTCGTCGCGTTCCCTGATCACCCACCGCGCCTGCGTGAGCTCGTCGGGCATGGCGTCGCGCAGATCGGCGACGAGCCCTTCGACCTCGGCCCGGTTGAGCATGATCGACGCCGACAGCGGCACGGCCTTGGCGTCGGTCAGCAGCCGCTCCAGTTGATGGAGCTTCGCCTCGACGTCGGGCGGCATCCCACGGTGCTCGGACATCGTCGCTCGGTTCCAGGTATCGGCGGGTCAGGACGCGCGCAGCCTATCGGCGACGTCGGCGGCACCAACCTGTCCGCCCGACGCCGCCGGCCGGTGCTGCGGCCCGACGGGTATCGGCCGGTGCTGCGGCCCGACGGGTACCGAGCCCCCGCGATCAGGCGACCCTCGCCGCCAACGCGCGCTCGACCGCGTCGGGCACCAGACCCGTCACCGGCCCGCCGGCCTTCGCGATCTCCTTGACCAGCGAACTCGAGATGTGGGCGTGCGCCGGGGCCGTGGCCATGAACACCGTCTCCACCCCGGCGAGGTGGCGGTTCATCTGCGCCATCTGCAGTTCGTACTCGAAGTCGCCGACCGAGCGCAGACCCTTGCACAGCGTCATGATCCCGCGGTCCCGGCACAACTCGACGAGCAGCCCCTGGTGGGCGATCACCTCGACGTTGTCGACGCCGCTGAGCTCGGCCTCGATCATGGCGATGCGCTCGTCGACGTCGAACATGCCCGACTTGCTCGGGTTGCCGACCACGGCCACGACCACCCGGTCGTAGGTCGCGGCGGCCCGTTCGAAGACGTCGAGGTGGCCGAGGGTGACCGGGTCGAAGCTTCCGGGACAGATCACGCTGACGCTCACCGCGGCTCCTCGCAGACGGATCGGTGCACCGGCGGACCGTAGCCGCGACGACGGATCAGGCGGCGGTCGGCTGCCAGACGGCGCGGTGGAGCACCGCTGCGCCGTAGCGGCGCGCGTCGCCCACCGCGAAGCCGTCGGGCCAGGCCGGGGCCGCGGCCCGACGCGCCCGCTCGACGACCACGGTCGCGTCGGCGGCGAGGTGGTCGACCAGCGCCGTCAGCATCGCCGCCACCTCGGCGTCGTCGAGGGTGTAGGGCGGGTCGGCGAGCACCAGATCGAAGCGTCGGCCGTCGAACCCCGCGGCGAGCACCACGCTGACCGGTGCGGGGCGCACGGTGCAGCCGTCCAGCCCGACCGCATCGAGGTTGGTGCGCAGGGCCTCGAGCGCGCCCCGGTCGCGTTCGACGAACTCGACCTCGGCGGCACCGCGCGAGCGGGCCTCGAGCCCGAGCGCGCCGCTGCCGGCGTACAGGTCGAGCACCCGAGCGCCGACGAGCACCGGCTGCAACGAGGAGAACAGCGCCTCCTTGGCCCGGTCGGCGGTCGGACGCACGTCGTCCCCGGCCGGGGCGGTCAGGCGGCGGCCTTTGGCCGCGCCGGCGATGATGCGCATCAGTGCCGCCCCGGGTCTGCCGGCCTGGCGGCCCCGGGGACATCGCCCACGACGTCCCGCATCAGCTCGCGCCCCCGTCGGCGGCAGCGGTGGGCTCCGCCGGCGGCGGAACCGGCGGACCGGTCACCTCCGCGTCGGCCGCCCCGATCGCGTCCAGCACGAAGGCGAGCACGCGGGCTTCGTCGCGCCACGCGTCGTAGCGTCCGGAACGACCACCGTGGCCGGCACCCATCTCCGTGCGCAGCAGGATCGGTCCGCCGCCGGTCGCGGTGACGCGTAGCTTCGCGACCCACTTGGCGGGCTCCCAGTACTGCACCCGCGGATCGTTCAGCCCGGCGGTCACCAGCAGCGCCGGATAGTGCGCTGCCTCGACGTTGTCGTAGGGCGAGTAGGAGCGGATGACCTCGAGGTACTCGACGTCGTCGGGGTTGCCCCACTCGTCGTACTCGATGACCGTCAGCGGGATCGACGCGTCCGACATCGTGGTCACGACGTCGACGAACGGCACCTCGGCGACCGCGGCGGTGCACAGGTCGGGCTTGAGGTTCAGTGCCGCACCGATGAGCAGTCCCCCGGCCGACCCGCCCCGGATCGCGAGTCGGTCGCGGGCGGTGATGCCCTGGGTGACCAGGTGGTCGGCGCACGCGACGAAGTCCGAGAAGGTGTTGGGCTTGGCCAGGAACTTGCCGTCCTCGTACCAGCGCCGGCCCATCTCCCCGCCGCCGCGGACGTGCGCGATCGCGAAGACCACGCCGCGCTCCAACAGGCTCAGCCGGCCGGTGGAGAAGGCCGGGTCCATCGAGATCTCGTAGCTGCCGTAGCCGTAGAGCAGGCACGGTGCGGTGCCGTCGAGGTCCACGTCCGCGCGCCGGACCAGGCTGATCGGCACCTGCGTGCCGTCCGGCGCGGTCGCCCACTCGCGCCAGGAGACGAAGCGGTCGCGGTCGTAGCCGCCCCGCACGGGCTGCTGCTTGAGCACGACCCGGTCACCGGTCTCCAGATCGAGGTCGATGACCTGGGTCGGTGTGGTCATGGAGGTGTAGCCGTAGCGCAGCGTGCGGGTCTCGAACGAGGGGTTCGCGCCGATCCCGGCGGTGTAGACCTCCTCGTCCATGTCGAGCAGCTCGCCCTCGCCGGTGGCGGGATCGCAGATCCGGATCTGGGTGCGGGCCTGCGTGCGCTCGGACAGCAGCAGTTGGTCGGCGAACACCTCGGCGGCTTCCAACCGCACACCGGGACGGTGACCGATCAGCTCGACCCAGTGCTTGCGCTCCGGCGTGTGCACCGAGGTGACGCACAACTTGAAGTCGACCGCGTCGTCGGCGTTGGTCACGACGTAGAGCAGATCCCCGCGGTGGTCGACGTCGTACTCGACGCCGTACTCGCGCTCGGCCACCAGCTGCGGCGCGGCCTCGGGGTCGTCGGCGTCGAGCAGGTGCCACTCGCTGGTGACCTTGCTGCCGACCGCGATCGCGAGGTAGCGCTCCGAGCGCATGCGTCCCACCCCGATCCAGAAGCGCTCGTCGGACTCCTCGAACACGAGCACGTCGTCGGCGTGCGGGGTGCCGATCCGGTGCCGCCAGACCTGGTGGGGCCGCCAGGCGTCGTCGGGCACGGTGTAGAGGAAGGTGGTCGAGTCCGAGAACCACGCGATGCCGTAGGCGGCGCGCGGAATCTCGTCATCGAGCAGTTCGCCGGTCGCGAGGTCCCGGATGCGGATCGTGAAGACCTCGCTGCCGTCGAGGTCGACGGCCTCCGCGGCCAGCGTGTGATCCGGGCTGATCGCGAAACCGCCGAGCCGGTAGTAGTCGTGGCCCTCGGCCTCCGCGTTCTCGTCGAGCAGGACCACCTCGTCGTCGACGGGCGTGGACGGGTCGATCGGGGCGCGCAGTTCGGCCGGCAGGTTGCGCGGGTCGGTGACGTGCGCATGCTCGGCCGGCAGCGGGCGGCGGCAGCGGAGCGGGTAGGCCTGGCCCTCGAGCGTACGGCGGTAGTACAGCCAGCCACCGTCGAGCACCGGCACAGAGCTGTCGGTCTCCTGCACCCGGCCCTTCAGTTCGCCGAAGAGCCGTTCGCGCAGCTCCTCCTGGTCGGCGAGCTGCGCCTCGGTGTGGGCGTTCTCGGCCTCGAGGTAGGCGTGGACCGCCTCGTCGTCGCGGTCGCGCAACCAGTGCCACGGGTCCTCGACCGTGGACCCGTCGGCCCGGGTCAGGGTGTGGGGCCGCTGCTCGGCGCGTGGCGCACCCGTGGGATCCGGGTCGGCATGGGCGGGGGTCGTGCTCGTGGTCACCAGCGGCTCCGGGTCGGACATCGACGACAGGCGGCCGGTGACGGTGACGGTCCGTCGGACCACCGGGTCGACGCCGCCCCGGTCGAGACCGGCCGTGCCCCTGGAGCGTACGCGGCACCTCGAGCCCATCCGGACGTGGGCGTCAGCCGGCCAGTGCCCGGAACGCGTCCAGCGCCGATGCGTCGGCCAGTGCGCCGGGGTTGACGACCTGCTCCAACGGTTCGCCCTCCAGCAGCCGCTTGATCGGCACCTCCAGCTTCTTGCCGGAGATCGTGCGCGGGATCGCCGGCACCTGGTGGACCTCGTCGGGCACGTGCCGGGGCGACAGCTCCGCACGGATCGTGCGGGCCAGACGCGTGCGCAGGTCGTCGTCGAGCGTCGCGCCCTCGGCGAGGTGCACGAACAGCAGCAGCCGGCCGGCCTCGCGCT
Source organism: uncultured Actinomycetota bacterium (assembly GCA_964438785.1). Taxonomy (GTDB): domain Bacteria; phylum Actinomycetota; class Nitriliruptoria; order Nitriliruptorales; family Nitriliruptoraceae; genus PWLR01. Next base: position 8,764 of record CAYTLZ010000003.1, read on the forward strand.
GCGGGTCGTCGAGGTGCACGACCAGCGAGTCGACCACCTCCGCGACCGCGTCGACCGCGGAGTAGAACTCGCTGGTGCCCATGCGCACCCCGCCACGGTTCAGCGTGGCGTCCGAGCGGCCGGTGATGATGCAGCTGCCCCGCTCGGTCAGCTCCAGCCAGTCGCCGTGGCGCCACACGCCGGGGAAGTCCTCGAAGTACGCGGCCCGGTAGCGGGACCCGTCCTCGTCGCCCCAGAACCCGACCGGCATCGAGGGCATCGGTGCGGTGATCACCAACTCGCCACGCTTACCGACGACCGGCTGCCCGTCGGGATCGAACGACTCCACCTTCGCCCCGAGACAGCGGGCGGCGATCTCGCCGGCGTGCACGGGCGTCAGCGGCGTGGCGGCCACGAACGCCGTGCACACGTCGGTGCCGCCGGACGCCGACGACAGCAGCACGTCGTCCTTGACGTGCTCGTAGACCCACCCGAACCCCTCTGGCGGCAACGGTGACCCGGTCGAGCCGATGGACCGCAGGGCGGACAGGTCGTGGTCCGTGCCCGGGGTCAGCCCGGCCTTGCGGCAGTTGACGAGGAACGGTGCCCCGACCCCGAACACCGTGACCCGCGACTCGGCCGCCCACGACCACAACGCGGACAGGTCCGGGTGGCCCGGGTCGCCGTCGAACAGCACGACCGTGGAGCCGACCAGCAGCCCGGAGACGAGGTAGTTCCACATCATCCACCCGGTGGTGGTGAACCAGCAGAACCGGTCGTCGTCGCCGAGGTCGTGGTGCAGCGCCAGCACCTTGAGGTGCTCGAGCGTGATCCCGCCGTGGCCGTGCACGATCGCCTTGGGCAGCCCCGTGGTGCCGGAGCTGTAGAGCACGTAGAGCGGGTGGTCGAACGCCACCGGCTCGAAACGCAGCTCGGCGGGTTCGCCCAGGAGTGCCGACCAGGCGACCGCGTCCGGGATCACGTCGAGCGCCTGGGGCTCGTCGTACAGATACGGCAGGACCACGCAGGCCTCGAGGGTCGGCAACGCGTCACGGATCGCGGCCACCTCGGTGCGCCGGTCGACGTCCTTGGTGCCATAGCGGTAGCCGTCGACGACCAGCAGGACCGTCGGCTCGATCTGCTGGACGCGGTCGACCACGGCGCGCGTACCGAACTCCGGGGCACACGACGACCAGATCGCCCCGATCGATGCGCACGCCAGGAACGCCACGATCGTCTCCGGCACGTTGGGCAGGTAGGCCACCACCCGGTCCCCCGGTCCCACGCCCAGTCGCCGCAGCCCCGCCGCGGCCCGCGCGACCTGATCGGCGAGCTCGTCGTGCGTGAGGCTCGTGTCCGGCCGGGTCTGGGAGCGCGCGACGACGGCCTCGCCATCGCCGCGACGTCGCAGCGCGTGCTCCGCGTAGTTGAGGCGCGCACCGGGAAACCACACCGCCCCGGGCATCGATGCGTCCGCGAGCACCTGTTCCGCGGGGGTCTCGAACCGGACCCCGAGCTGGTCGACGACCTCGGTCCAGAACGACTCGAGCTCCTCGACCGACCAGCGCCACGCGTCGGCGTAGTCGGCGAACCGGCGGTCGTGGCGCTCACCGCAGGTGGTCAGGAACCGGCCCATCCGGGTCGTCGCCCAGGCGTCCGCCGGTGGCTCCCACAACCGGTCACCGAGCTCGACCGCACCCATCCACGTCTCCCTGATCGTCGGCCCACGACGCTAACGGGTGGCGACCACGGCGGCACCGTCGTGCTGCCTCGACGCCGTACTCGCGGCGGGCCCGCCCGGCCGATGCTGCCGAGCGGGCCGGCGCTAGCGTGCCGCCATGGCCACCGACGACGAGCCCGACCCACGCGACAACGTCGAGGCAGCACGTGCCCGGGCACGTCGGCGCGAGGCCAGCCTCGGCCGCGACCTGGCGGACATCGTGGCGTCGATGGTGGACGCCAACAGCGACGACGAGCACGATCCCGAGGGAGCCACGATCGCCTTCGAACGTGCTCAGGTCACCGAGCTGTTGCGCACGACCCGGGTGGAGCTGGCCGCCCTGGATGCGGCGGCGGCACGGATCGAGACCGGTACCTACGGCCGCTGCGCCGACTGCGGTCGCGCGATCGCCACCGCCCGGCTGGCCGCCCGGCCGGCGGCCACCACCTGCATCGACTGCGCCTGACCGGTCGAGCGCCGCCGGAGCGCCGCGCCACCGCGCCACCGCTCAGCCATGTCCCGGAGCCGTTCGTTGTCGTGAAACGCGACCAGGAGTCGCGTTTCACGACATCGAACAGCGCTCCAGCACAGAGGCGAAGCCCGGCAGCCCAAAGCGCCCGGCAGCGAGTAGCGCACGACAGCGGCCACCGCGTCGGGATCGATCAGCCCGACCGGGCCGATGGGCCGGGTCCGGGGACGCCGGGATGCCGGGGCTCGGCAGTAGCGTGAGGTTCAGCCCCGCGGGCGGCCAACGTCGTACCGGGACCCCGGAGTCCAGGAGAGCACCCATGGCCAGGAGCAAGCTCGATCGACCACGTCGCGGCCAGGGACGCGTCCTCGTCGGTGTCTGCGCGGGCCTCGCGCAGCACTACGGCTTCAGTCCGCTGTTGGTCCGCGTGATCTTCGTCATCTTCGCGATCACCGGCGCGAGCGAACTCGCCTACCTCGTGCTGTGGATCCTGATGCCCAAGCGGGGCCGCTGAAGGCGACCCTCGCACGGATCTTCGCCTGGAGGCGACGCGACGCCGTGTGGGCACACGACCCGTGCCGATGCCCTCAGCGCGTGACGTCGGTCTCCGTCGGCACGCCGTCGGGTTCGGTCGGGACGTCATCGCCACGGCCCAACCACCAGCACACGGTCAGGATCAGGGCGGCCTCGGCTGCCAGGCCGAGCGCGGTGAACGGATCACTCGTCGTGGTGCCGAACTCGCTGCTGGTGACCAGCTGATCGAGTGACGCGAACAGCCGCGGCACCAGCAGGACCAGCAGGATCACCGCCGCCGTCCTGCGCGGCAACCGGGCCGCCCAGACGAGGAGCCCGACGGTCAGCAGCAACTGGGTGAGCATCGCCAGCTCGAACAGGTCCAGCCGGGCCAGGATGTCGACGAAGAACAGTGGGCCGTGCAACGTCACGAGCAGCGCGACGCTCGGCATGACGACGACGATCCCGAGTGCGACGAAGGGCAGCAGCACCGGCCGGTCCCAGCGCCACCGCTCCGGATCGCGCAGCGCCCACGCGGCGACGGCGGCCCCCACGATCAGCAGCTGCGACATCAGCGGCAACAGCACGTCGTTGGTCGTGTCCGGCGGCGGCGACGACAGCAGCAGCGATCCCGCCGCCATGATCGCGGGCACCCCGAGCACCGCGGCGGCCACCACGACAGCGACCCCCTCGGGGCGGCGGCGTGCGAGCAGGAACGACCCGACCAGCGTGATGGCCACGGCGACGACCAGGCCGAAACCACCCGACACGGCGACGCGCGCGGACGAGATCTCGAACCCGGCTGGCAGCGACGCGGCGACGATGAGCGCCCCGGCAGCGGCCGCGAGCCCACTTGCGACGGTCCGACGATCCATGGCAACCCCCCCGGTACGAACCTTGGACACGGTCGAGAATCTACCGCTGCGCGGGTTCGCGCGCCGGGTTTCTGACGCCACTGCGCGCCAGCGCAGATCAACCGGTCTCGAGGGCTTCGAAGGCGTCGATGCCGCCCTCGTAGCGGCGCAGCACCTCGGCGCGGAGCCGGGCATGACGGGGCTGCTCGAGCTGGGGGTCGTCGGCGACCACCTGCTGGGCGAGCTCGCGGGTCAGGGTGACGAGGTCGACGTCGTCCTGGACGCGGGCGAGTTTCAGGTCCGGCAGGCCGGACTGGGCCCGACCGAACAACTGCCCCTCACCGCGGAGCGCCAAGTCGGTCTCCGCGAGCGCGAAACCGTCGGTCGTCGCGGCGACCGCCTCCAGCCGGGCCCGGCCCTCGTCGGTGATGTCATTGCTCCAACCGGCGAACAGCACACAGAAGCTGCGCCCACCGCCGCGCCCCACCCGGCCACGCAGCTGGTGCAGCTGGCTGATCCCGAACCGCTCGGCGTCCTCGATGACCATGATGGTCGCCTCGGGCACGTCGACGCCGACCTCGATGACGGTGGTCGACACCAGCACCTGCGCCTCACCGGCCCGGAACGCGGCCATGGCGGCGTCCTTGTCCCGGGACGGCAGCCGGCCGTGCACCAGTGCGACATCGAGTTCCGGGAACACCTGCGTCGCGAGTCGCTGGTGCTCCTCGATCGCACTGCGTCCGGCGATCGTCTGACTCGGTTCGACGAACGGGCACACGATGTAGGCGCGGCGTCCCTCGGCCACCTCCGCCCGGATGAAGTCGTAGAGCCGGTCGCGACGCCGGGCCTCCCGCGGGGTGATCAGTCGGGTGGTCACCGGCTCGCGCCCCGGTGGCAGCTCGTCGAGGATCGTGACGTCGAGGTCGCCGTACAGCGTCAGCGCCAACGACCGCGGAATCGGGGTCGCGGTCATGACGAGCACGTCGGGACCGGCCGGTGTCGCCGTGCCCGTGTCCGCGGTCTTCTCCTTCAGCCGCACCCGCTGGGACACCCCGAACCGGTGCTGTTCGTCGATGACCACCACGCCGAGGTCCGCGAACCGCACGCCCTCCTCGAGCAGCGCGTGCGTGCCGACGATCAGATCCAGTTCACCGGTCAACAGTTCGCTCAGGATGCGGCGGCGTTCGTTCGTCGTCGTCGACGAGGTCAACGACGCCACCCGGATCCCGTCGAGCACGTTCACACCCAACGGGGCCAGCAGCTCGCTCAGGGTCCGCAGATGCTGGTCGGCGAGCACCTCGGTGGGGACCATCAGCGCGGCCTGCCGCCCCCGGTCGACGGCGCACAGCATCGCCCAGGCCGCCACCATCGTCTTGCCGGAGCCGACGTCGCCCTGCAACAGCCGGTGCATCGGCCGCGCGCCGCCCAGGTCCGTGGCGATCTGGGCCATGGCCCGGTTCTGGGCTCCGGTCGGTTCGAACGGCAGGGCGAGCAGCAGCGCGTCGGCCAGTCCGCCGGTCGCGGGCGCGTTGTCCAGACCGACGACGTCGGCCTCCAGCCGCTGGCGTCGCCACTGCAGCCCCAGCTGCATGCCGTAGAGCTCGTCGAAGGCCAGGCGACGGCGGGCGGCGATCCGGGTCGCGTGGTCGGGTGGCTGATGGATGCCCCGGACCGCGGTGTCCAGGTCGAGCAGGTCGTGGCGGTCGAGCAGCGCGTCGTCCAACCAGTCCTCGATCGCCGGGAGCGCCGCCAGCGCCTGTTCGACGAGCTGGTTGAGCTTGAACGACGCGATGCCGTCGGTGACGCGGTAGACCGCCAGCAGCCGCTGGTGGGCGAGCTGTTCCTCCGCGGTCGCCGCGTCCAGCCCGCTGTCGATCCGGCCGAGGATCTGCACGTCGGGGCTGTTGAGCTTCAACTGCGAACGGAACCGTTTCACCTCGCCGCTGAACGCCGCGACGGTGCCGGCGGTGAGCTGTGACGGCCGCCACCGCTGGTTGAAGAACGTCACGGTGAACACGTTGCCGCTGATCTGGCGCACGCTCGCCTCGGCGAGATCCAGCATCCGCCGACGGTTGCCCCTCGGAGGGATCCGCCGCGTCCGCCAGTCGAGCACCTCACCGATCAGGGTCGCCGGCTCCCCCTCGGACACCTCGGCGATGTCGACGATGTCGCCGGCGTCCTGGTAGTCGCGGGGATAGTGCTCGAGCAGCCCACGGATCGTGGTGATGCCCAGCCCGTCGGCCAGCCGCCCGGCGAGCTTCGGGCCGACACCCTCGAGCACCGTGGGTGGGTCATCGAACCGGACGGGTGTCGGCGTGGTCACTCGACGCCGATCCACAGTCGGGCCGGACGCACCCCGGCGTCGACGACCTCGACCTCGGCATCGCACCGGGCGTCGATGAAGGCGACCAGCTGGGCCCGGTCGGCGGCACTGGACGCCGCACCATGGAGGACGGTGACCAGTTCGGCCTGCTCGAGGTCGAGCGCCTCGGCGATGAGCTCGAGCGCCCCGATGGGGGTGTCGCACGCAGCGACGACGCGACCGCCGACGATCGCCACCGGCTGGCCGGCCACGATCGGTCCGACCGGCGTGTCGGCGCTGCGCACGGCGTCGACGATCTGGCCGGAACGGACGGCTCGCGCGGCGCGTTCGACGTCGGCGGCCACACGGTCCGGATCGCCGTCGGGCTCGAGCACGGCGAGCGCGGCGAGCACCGTCGGCGGATCGATGGCCGCGGCGATCACCCTGGGAACGTCATCGAGCTCGTCACGGCACAGCTCGGCCGCCTGCGCCGCGGCCGCCACCGCATTCGGATGCCCCGGGAGGACCAGCACCGACGCCGTACCGGTGGCCAGGACGGCCGCCTGCAGGTCGGCGACGGACGGGAGGGCCCCCGCCATGCCGTCGACGACGACGGCCCCGAGCTGGCGTGCCAGGGTGGTGATGCCGTCGCCGTGCAGCACCGCGACGGCTCCGACGCGGTGACGGCTGGCGGCCGCGTGGGCGGCGACCTGGTCACCGAGGTGGGTCACCTCGATCGAGCTGACCGATCCGTGGGCGAGGCCGAGCTCGATGACCGGACCGACCCGGGCGGTGTGCACGTGGACGTTGAGCAGGTGCCCGGCGGCGACCACCACGATGGAGTCGCCGTGGGCCGCGAGCTCACCCCGGATGGTGGGTGCCAGGGCATCGTCGGCGTCGAGCAGGTACTGCACCTCGAAGGGGAGGTGACTGGTGGCATGACAGGCTGCATCCGCCCGGGTGGCGACCGTCGGTCGGGCGTCGACGACGACCTCGGCCTCCTGACCGGTGAGGTGCCCGTGAACCGCCGCGAGCAGGACCTCGAATCCGCGGGCACCCGCGTCGACGACCCCGGCCTCGCGCAGCACGTCGAGCTGCTCGGGTGTGCGGGCGACCGCCGCCGCGGTCGCGGCACAGGTGGCGGCCGAGCATGCCGGCAGGTCCGCGCCCGTGTCGGCGGCACGACGCGCGGCGTCGGCGGCGACGGCGATCGCGGTCAGGATCGTGCCCTCGACGGGTTCGGCCACCGCGTCGTAGGCGAGATCGCGGGCATGGGCGAGCGCATCGGCGTAGACGGTCGCGTCGATGCGGGCGTGCCCGGTGACCTGTTCGACCACGGCACGCAGCACCTGGCTGAGGATCACCCCGGAGTTGCCCCGGGCACCGCCGACCGCGCCGCGGATGACCGCCCGCGACAGCACGTCGGCCTCGGGTCGCACGTCGGTGTCCAGGGCGTGCTGCAGCGCCTCGAGCCCGGCCCGGACCGTGGCCGTCATGTTGCTGCCCGTGTCCCCGTCGGGTACCGGGAAGACGTTGAGCGCGTCGATGGTCCCCTGCCGGGCGTGCAGTGCCTCGTGCACGCGGGCGAACAGGGCCGGCAGCTCGCGTGCCGACAACGGCGCACCGAGTGTTTCGGGCATCCGTGGATCCGTTCCTGCGGCTCGCCGCGTGAGCCGTCGGTGTGCGACACTCCCGGCAGCGTAGCTGCGTGCCGATGCGCCCTCGTGAGCGTGCTGATAGCATTCCCCGCACGTCTCGAGGCCGCCAACGCGCCGTGCCTCACCCAGATCCGCATCGTGCCCGGACCAGCCCGTTCACCGGCTGCTCCGGGACGTTCCACGCAAAGGCATCCCGATGGCGTCCTCCACCTGTCAGCTCTGCGACAAGAAGCCCTGGTTCGGCAAGCAGGTCTCGCACTCGCACCGGCGCTCCTCCAAGCGCTGGAGCCCGAACATCCAGCGGGTCAAGGCCTACGTCGACGGCCGGACGGTCAAGCTCGACGTGTGCACCTCGTGCATCAAGGCCGGCAAGGTGACCCGTCCGCCGGTGAAGGCCTGAGCTGACCTCGGGCAGCCGCCCGATCCGTTCGCCTGCGACGCCCCGTCGATCCCGACGGGGCGTTCTCGCGTGTCACGGGGTGCCCGGGACGGTTCGGGTGCGGTCCTCCAGTGCGGCCTGCACATCCCCGACCCGGACCTCGATCCGGGGGGATTCGAGGGTGCTGCGGTCGACCGCGATGGTGAACATGCGCCCGGTCGGCTCCTCGTCCGGGCAGGTCTCGGGCGTCTGGGCGACGAGGCGGATCACGTCGACGTCCCCGCCGAGGTCGTCCTCGTAGGTCGCACCGAGTTCCACGTCGCGCAGCACGGTCTCGCAGTCACTCGGAGCCGGTACGACGACCACGAGTTGGTCCTGATGGTCGACCTGCGGCGGATCCTCGTCGAGCACGAAGAACCGCTCCCAGGCCCGGGCCACATCGCTCGCGCCACCGGCCAGCTCGGCGCCGATCCACTGTGGCCCGATCTCCCGTGCGTCGAGCAACTCCCAGCCCTCACCGCTGGTGACCTCGTCAGCGCGATCGACGTCGCCGGCCACCGTCTCGTAGGGCTCGAGGGGTGTGGCGTCCGGTGATGGCGCGTCCTCGTCCGGACCCTCGGCCGCGCAGGCCGCGAGCAGACCCAGCATGACACCGAACATCAGCGTGCGTGCGAACCGCATGTCCACCCCGTCCGTCGCGTGTACGAGCTCACCGCGACCCGACGGTACGAATCCGTCGCTCGTCCGCAGCGACGAACGGACACCCCGGGGCGGGCGGACTAACGTCGAGCCGGTCGCCGACCCATCAGCGGTCGCCGACGGTGCCCCGGGAGAGGAACCCGCATGGTGTCGGCCTACGTCCTGGTCCAGACCGAGCTCGGTGTCGCCGCGGCCGTGGCCGTCGCCGCGGCCGAACTACCCGGCGTCGACACCGCCGATGACGTCACCGGGCCCTACGACGTGATCATCAAGGCCCATGCCGACGACGTCGACCAGCTCGCGCGCATGGTCGTCGGAGCCATCCAGGCCATCCCCGGCATCACCCGGACCCTCACCTGCCCGATCGTGCGGCTGTAGCAACCCGGTCCCGACCGGGACCGACGCGTTCAGATGGTGGCGTCCCCCAGCAACCGGTCGACCAGCCCGCGGTAGTCGAGGCCCTCGGCCGCCCACAGGCGTGGGAACATGGAACTGGGCGTGAACCCGGGGATGGTGTTGATCTCGTTGACGACCACCCGCCCGTCGTTGGTGGCGAAGAAGTCGACGCGCGCGAGGCCCCGGCAGTTGATGGCCCGGAACGCTCGCCGCGCCAACCGATCCGTCGACCGCGCCACGTCGTCGGGCACGTCGGCTGGGATCAGCAGCTCCGAGGCGTCGAGGTACTTGGCCTCGAAGTCGTAGAACTCGTGGGACGAGACGATCTCCCCGGGGCGGGTGACCGCCAGCGTCTCGTGGCCGAGCACGCCGACCTCGAGCTCGCGTGCTCCCTCGATGCCCTCTTCGATGACGACGACGTCGTCATGGGCGTAGGCCGCGGCCATCGCCGGCGCGAGATCCGCCAGGCGCTTCACCTTGCTGATCCCGATCGACGAACCCTGCCGGGCGGGCTTGGTGAACCAGGGGGCACCGAACGCCGCATCGAGCTCGGTGGCGACCCCGTCCGGGTCGTGCTCCCATCGCGAGCGGTGGACGGCGAGGTAGCCGCCCTGGGGCAGCCCGTCCGCGGCGAACGACGCCTTCATCGCGGCCTTGTCGATGCCGATCGACGAGGCCGTGACGTCTGCACCGACGTAGGGCACCCCCACGGTGGCGAGCATGCCCTGCACCGTGCCGTCCTCGCCCCAGGGGCCGTGCATCAGCGGGAAGGCCACATCGACGGGGCCGATGACCGCTGCCTCGGTGCGGCCGTCGTCGGCGTCGTCGAGCGTGACGAGTCGGGGACCGTGCCGGCCGCCGACGAGCCCGACCGTCGGACCGTCGTCGGGCACGCTCGGCAGGTCCGCGCCCGCCGGGGTGACGATGTCCCCGTCGGTCAGCGTCCAGCGCCCGTCGCGGGTGATGCCGACGGTGGTGACCTCGTAGCGGTCGCGGTCGATCACCTCGAGCACCGAGCGGGCCGACAGACACGAGATCTCGTGCTCGGCCGACCGGCCGCCGTAGAGCAGCAGCACGCGGATCATGCGGGGACCCTGCCTGCCGCGGCCAGCGCCCGGTCGAGGTCGGCGATCAGGTCCTCCGCCTCCTCGATCCCGACCGACAGCCGGACCGTCCCGGGAGCGACGCCGGCGTCCGCGAGCGCCGCATCGTCGAGTTGGCGGTGGGTCGTGGACGCCGGATGGACCACCAACGAATGCGTCCCCCCGAGTGACGGGGCCCGGACGAACACCTCGCAGGCGTCCGCGAACGCCTCCGCGGCCGCCCGGGACGGCAGGTCCAGCGCGAGCAGCGCCCCGGCTCCGCGTCCGCCGAACAGTTCGGTGGCCAGGGCGTGCTGGGGATGGTCGAGCAGGCCCGGGTAGCGGACCGCCAGCACGTCCGGGTCGGCATCGAGGTGGTGGGCGACGGCCGCGGCGTTGGCGCAGGCCGCCTGGACCCGGAGCTTGAGCGTCTGCAGGCCGCGGATGACCAGCCACGCCTCGAACGCGCCGAGCGACGCGCCGAGTTCATAGGTGTGATGACGCACCGCGGCGATCAGTTCCGCGGAGCCGGCGACGATCCCGGCGACGACGTCGCCGTGCCCACCGAGGAACTTGGTGGCGGACTCGACCACCGCCGTGGCACCGAGTTCGACCGGCCGGCACAGATACGGCGAGGCGAAGGTGTTGTCGACGACCAGCGCGATGCCGCGCTCCCGGCAGTGGGCGGCGATGGCCGGCAGGTCGGTCACCACCATCTCCGGGTTGGTGACCGACTCCACGTGGACGACCGTGTGGTCGTCGGTGATCGCGTCGGCGAGTTCGTCGGCCGTGGCCAGCGGCGCGAGGTCGACGCCCCAGCCGGCGTCGCGCTGCAGTCGTCGCAACAGTGCCCACGTCCCGCCGTAGAGCCGGTTGGAGGCGAGCACGCGGCCCCCGCCGCGCAGCACCTCCAGCACGGCGTGGATGGCCGCGGTCCCCGACCCGAGTGACCAGGCCGATTCGGCCCCGTGCAGCGAGGCGACGGTGGTGTGCAGCGTGGTGGCGGTCGGGTTGTCGTAGCGCCCGTAGCTGTAGCCGTCGATCTCGTCGGTCAGCAGCCGCCCGACCTCGGCGGACCGGTCCACACCGAACGTCGACGCCAGCCAGATCGGTGCACTCGAGGGATGCTGGGCGACGTCCGGGAGCCCGATGGCACCGGTCACCGCCCGGGTCGCGAAACCGCCGCGCGGTCGTGGGAGGGAGGGTTCCACGCAGACGCTTTCGCTGGTCGGGCCGGGTGCGGTCGCCGACGACTCGACCGCGGTCCGCGAGCCTAGCGAGCAGGCATCGTGGTCATCCGGCCATCGACGCGCGGGAACCAGGAGCAGATCGGGGCCGTGTCGGCCCGGGAGCCGTAGACCAGCAGCGCGAGCATCGTGCCGTAGATCGGCAGGTGCCCGATCAGCTCCGTCGCGCCGAGGAAGAACAGCGTCGCGTTGAACGGGATTCCGGCGGCGATCACGGTCAGCTGCGGCATCGCCCCGGAGATGAGCAGCAACCCGAACAGGATCTCGACCCCGGCGGCGAACTGCACGAACACCAGGTCGCTGACCTCGACGCCGACCAACCCCCCGAGCAGCTGCAGGATGTTGAACGCCGGATAGCTGTCGAGGAACTGCAGCGTCAACTCGGGCCGCGCCAGCTTCTCCGTGTAGGCGAGCAGGATCAGCGTGGCACCGGTGATCGACCGTAGGGCGAACAGCGCGGTCCGCACCTGTTCCGGGTCGACCACGATGCGCCCGCCGGGTCGGCTGTCGTCGGGCGGCAGCAGCACGAGGAACAGCCCGATCGCGAGCAGGTCGGCGCGCTCCAGGATCGGGATGATCCCGTAGCCGAGCATGCCCAGCGGACCGGCGATGACCAGCAACCATGCCGCCGGTCGGATCTTCCACCCGGTGATCAGCCACACCCCGACGATGCCCTCGAGGATGCCGAGCCCGATGCCCCACCAGGTGTCGGGCAGCAGGAACGTCGGGACGAAGAACTCCAGCCGCGAGGCCAGCGCCAGCAGCGACACCCCGGCGTGCACGCCCAGCAGCCGCGGGATCCACGGGCCGAGTCGACCCAGGAACCCGAGGAACGACAGCTCCGGGCGTGGCACGTAGCGCGCCACCACCCGCCACACGATCGCCCCGACGATCGCGCCGACCAGTGCGAGCAGCGACAGCGTCTCGAAGGCGAAGGCGGGGTCGTAGGGCGGTCGGGCGTCGGTGAACCACAGGGCGTGACCGAGCAGTGGCACGACGTCCTCCTACGGCATCGACGATCATCTCGAGGTGGCCCCACACGCACGGTGGGCGCGTTCGGAGCTGGGCGGGCTCCCAAGGTACGGTCCGCGCTCCGCAGACGGACGAGGGAGACGGACGTGGCACAGATCGAGTTCGACGGCCGGGTGGCGATCGTGACCGGGGCCGGCGGCGGCCTGGGTCGGGCGCACGCACTCCTGCTCGCCAGCCGCGGCGCGAAGGTCGTCGTCAACGACCTCGGTGGGAGCCGCGACGGCTCCGGCGGCGGGTCGGCGATGGCCGACGAGGTCGTGGCGGAGATCACCGATGCGGGCGGCGAGGCGGTCGCCAACTACGACGGCGTGCACACCTGGGAGGGTGGACAGGCCATCGTGCAGACCGCGATCGACGCCTTCGGTCGCGTCGACGTCGTGGTCAACAACGCCGGCATCCTGCGGGACACCTCGTTCGCCAAGCTCGAGGAACCGCAACTCGACCTGGTGCTCAAGGTCCACCTCTACGGGGCCTTCCACGTCGCCCGGGCCGCGTGGCCCCACCTCAAGGAGCAGGGCTACGGGCGCATCGTCAACACCACGTCCGGCTCCGGGCTGTACGGCAACTTCGGCCAGTCGAACTACTCGGCCGGCAAGATGGGTCAGGTCGGGCTCACCCGCACCCTGGCGATCGAGGGGGCCAAGTACGGCATCACCTCGAACGTGATCGCCCCGGTCGCGAAGTCCCGGATGACCGAGGACATCATGCCGCCCGCACTGCTCGAGCGGCTCGAACCGGAGTACGTCTCGCCGCTGGTCGCCTACCTCGCCTCGGAGGACTGCACCGACACCGGCCGCATCTTCTCCGTGGGTGGCGGCTACATCGCGCGGGTCGCGATCCTCGAAGGTGCCGGCGTGGCGTTCGACGGCGTCCCCGACCCCGACGACATCGCCGCCCGGTGGGACGAGGTGACCGCGGTCGAGGACGGCGCGGCCGAGTTCACCCAGGGCGTGTTCGAGCAGACCGGCAAGATCGTGACGGCGCTGGGCATCGAGCTCGAGTGACCGGGTGCGGCCCCGCTGATCAGCCGCGCAGTCGGAAGGCGACGTGCAGCAGGATCTGGGCCACCAGGTCGGCGGTGGTCACCTCGCTGGTGTCGAGCACGAGGTCGTGCTCGACCACGCCGGTGGTCGCGGCCGCCTGGGCCTGCACGACCGCGGGTGACACCCCGGCCTCCTCGGCGCGGAACTCCAGGACGTCGAGGTCGCAGCGCAGGCCGATGACGAGCAGGGCCAATCCTTCGCAGGCGACCGCGAGATCGGCTGCCGTCGAACGGTCCAGCAGCGCATGGTCGATGGCGACGTCGGTCCCGGCGCGTGCCCAACTCGCAGCCGAGCGGTGCAGCCCGCCGACCAGTTCCCGTCCGAGCGGCCCGTAGTGGGCATGGCCCGTCCCGGCCGTCGGCAGCACCAGCTCCTGCCAGCGCCGGCGGGTCGGCCCGAAGGACCCGAGCATCCGATCGAGCCCCACCTCGAGCAGCGGCCCGTCCCGGACCTCGGGCCAGGCCTGCTGCAGTGCGTGCAGCGTGGTCGAGCGGCCGACCAGCAACGGCCCGTCGAGCACGAGCACCACACCACGGTCCGCCATCATCCGCCCACCATCATCGGGCCACCGTCACTCGACCAGCCCCTGCAGCTCCGGGCGGGCCTCACGGGCGAGCAGCTGTTCGACGAGCTGTTCGGGGGCCAGGCCCTGATGGCACACGGCCACGACCCCGGCGGTGATCGGCATCTCGACGCCGACCTGCTCGGCCAGACCCAGGATCGCGCGCGAGGACTTGACCCCTTCAGCGACCATGTTCATGGACGCGATCACCTCGTCGAGCGACTCCCCCCGACCGATGCGTTCACCGACGGTGCGGTTGCGGGACTTCGACGAGGTGCAGGTGGCGACCAGGTCCCCGACCCCGGCCAGCCCGGCGAAGGTCAGCGCGTTGGCCCCCAGCGCGACGCCCAGTCGCGACATCTCGGCGAGCCCGCGGGTGATGACCGCCGCGTTGGTGTTGTCCCCGAACCCCATGCCCTGCGCCGCACCGGCGGCCAGCGCGATGACGTTCTTGACCGCCCCGCCGACCTCGACGCCGAGCTTGTCGACGTTGGTGTAGACCCGGAAGTAGGGGGCCATGACGGCCGCCTGCACCTGTTCGGCCCGGGCCAGGTCCGCGCTGGCCGCCACCGTGGCCGAGGGCAGTCGGTCCGCGCACTCGCGTGCCAGGTTGGGACCGCTGACGACCACCACCCGGTCGGGATCGCAGTCGAGCCCGTCGGTGATCACCTGCGAGCCGAACCGCATGCTGGCGACGTCCACGCCCTTGATGAGACTGACCAGCGTGGCATTCGCGGGGATGGCGTCACCCCAGGTCCGCAGCTGTTCCTCGATCCCGACCGATGGCACCGCCAGAACGACGACGGACGCCCCGGCGAGGGCCTCGTGGGGATCGGCGGTGGCACGCAGCTGCGCCGGCAGCGTGACGTCCGGCAGGTAGCCGAGGTTGGTGTGGTCGTCGACGATCTCGGTGGCGACCTCGTCGCGCCGGCTCCACAGGACGGTGTCGGTCCCCGCGTCGACGCACATCGCGGCGAACGCGGTCCCCCACGACCCCGCTCCCATGACCGCGACCTGTGCCATGTGACGTCCTTTTCGCTGACCGGTTCGGCGATGTCCGAGCCGGCCCGACCCTACCGCCACCCGGTCGAGAGCACGGTCACGGCTAGCATGCCGTGCCATGCCCACACCCACGCTCGCCGTCGTCCCCCTGCGCGCGCCCGGGGTGGGAAAGACCCGACTTGCCTCGGTGCTCGACCCCGCGCAACGCGCCCGGCTCGCCGGGGCGATGCTCGGTGACGTGGCGCGGGCCCTGGGCGACTCGGCGATCGACGGGATCGTCGTCGCCGCCGGTGGACCACCCGCAGCGGCCGCGGCGGCCGCACTCGGACTGGAGGTGGCGCTCGATCCGGCCGAGGGGCGGGGACTCGACACGGTGATCGCCGCCGCGGTCGGCACCCGTGCACGCACCCACGACGTCCTGGTCGTGGCCGCGGATCTGCCGTGCCTGACCGGTGCCGAGATCGACACCGTGCTCGACACGGACGCCGAGGTGGTCATCGCCCCGACGACCGGTGGCGGGACCGGCGGGCTGCTGCGGCGGCCGGGAACGCGGATGGCGACGGCCTACGGACCCGGCTCGGCCGCCCGCCACCTGGAGCTCGCGCGGGCCGCGGGGGTCCGCGCGGTCACCCGGCACCTCGACGGCTTCACCCACGACGTCGACACCTTCACCGACCTCATCGCCCTGCACGAGGTCGAGCTCGGCGCGGCGACCGCGGCGGTACTGCCATCGATGCTCGGTACCCGCGCCGCCGGCTGAACACGGTGGTCGGCCATGTGTCAACCGGCCTCGCGGCGACGGCGCCGGCCACGCAGCAGCTGCCACTCGAGCAGCATGCCCACGGCAGCGCCGATGACGAAGGAGCCGCCGAGCAGGATGATGAGCGGGACCCCGCCGATGTCGCCGTCACCGGTCGGATCCGCACGCACCTCGGTCGCGCCGAACACCCACGAGAACGCCACCGGCTGCGCGTTGGCGACGGCGAACACCCCGAACAGCACGGCCAGGATCACCAGGGTGATCCGCCCGAGGATCTGGGTGAACGGCACCGGGTCGCGATCCGCGCTGCCAGCCTCCGTTTCCGCGGGCGTCCGCTCGGCGGGCGTCCCGCCGGCGTCCTTCCCATCCGGTGGCGGGGTGTCGCGCTTCGGCTTGCGGGGCCGGTCGCGGTCCGCGGGGTCGGGCGGGTTGGCACTCACGTCGGGCGTCTCCTCGGGCGATCGCTACGGAGGTCGGCGCGGCTATCCTGCCCGACCCGGTCACCGATCGCGAGGCGACGCCGATCGGACCGTCCCCGGTCGGTCATCCCGTCCGGCGGTCGCCACCAGCGCCGAGGAGCTCCCACGATGCCGCAGGGCACCATCAAGAACTTCCACCCCGCCACCCGGACCGGGACGCTGATCGACGACGGTCTGCTCGAACGCGACTTCGACCGCGAGGCGTTCACCGCCTCCGGGCTGCAGGAACTGCGCATCGGGCAGCGCGTCCGCTTCGAACTCGAGGGTGACGACGACGAGCCGCGGGTGTCGCACCTCAACATCGTCAGCCTGTAGCGCGAACCGCCGGTCGATCACCGGCGGCCCGTCGTCGGCGGTCGGCGTTCGGCGGCCGACTCAGGCCACGTGCTCGGGCAGCTCATCGAGCACCACCGACGTCCGCGAGAACAGGCCCTGCCCGGCGTCCATTCCGTTGGCCTCCGACCAGGTCCTGGTCTCCTCGAGCACCTCGCGCAGCCGGGCGGTCGCCTCCGGTGCCTCGCCACCGTGCTCGGCCAGGGCGGCGCTGGCCACCTTGTCGGGATCCATCTCGACCAGCTCGCGGATCAGCCGGTCGCTGTCGGGCTCGTCGCGCCACGCCAGGGCGCAGGCGGCCGTGAACGCGGGACCGTCGAAGTCGCTGTCCGCCGCGAGGATCGCCAGATGCATCAGTGCCTTGGCCGACAGCCGGTCGGTGTCGGCCACCGCGTGGACCAGCGGCGCGTAGTCACCGAGCTGCTCGTCGGTCACCAGCGGCGCGTGCAGCTTGAGGTACTTGATGCGCACCGGCAGGTTCTGGTGCACCTCGAGGTCGTCGGGCAGATCGCCATCGGCCAGCCAGTCCCGCAGCGGCTTCGCGGACGCCCAGTAGGCGGCGACGTCCCCGTCGTCGCGGACCGCGGCCCGGTTGGCGAGCGTCTTGGCGGGATCCACCGAGTAGCTGACGTAGCCGGCACCGAGCTCGTCCACCAGCGTCCGGGCATGCTCGAGCGACGCCCAGCCCGAGACCCGCTTGCCGTGCGCGTAGGTGCCCGGGGCACCGGCGTCGAGCGGCCCGGGCGGGCCGTACAGCCCGGCCAGGTCCGCGCGGGTCCGCAGCCCGTCCTCCTCGATCATCGGCAGGCGCTTGGGCAGGGTCAGATGGTGCACGGTGACGCGGGCCACGGTCGAACCTCGGGTGGGCGGGGCGGCGGACGTGCGAGTCACCGGTTCACGGCGCTCGCGGGTGCACGGAGAGTAGTGGACCTACGCTGGCGGGATGCCCGACCATCCCGCCGCGGAGCCCACCGGCGAGCGGCGCGCCGCGCCGCCCGACGGCTTCCGGACACGTCCGCCGACCTTCGACGATCTCGATGCCGTCACCAGCCTGCATGCGGCGGCGGCCCGGGAGCGCACCGGCCATGCCCGCCTGCGCCGCGAGGATCTGCGGGTGCGGTGGCTCGGCCTGGCCGCGCTCGACGAGGCGCTGCTGGTCGAACATCCGGCCGCGGACGGCCCGGTCGCCTACGCCGCGTTCGAGGCGGACCACGACCCGATCGACGACGAACTCGATCTGCACATCGACGCGGTCGTCCATCCGGCATGGACAGGCCACGGGTTGGCGAGCTTCCTGCTCGCGCGGGCGCTCGATCGGGCCCGACGGGCGGCCAGCGCCGCCGGGCACGACACGGCCGTGCTGACCACGGCCCTGATCGACGGTGACGAGCCGGCTCGGGCCTTCCACGCCGCCCGCGGGTTCGTCCCCGTCCGCCACCTGCTGGAGTTGCGGCTCGACCTGCACGCCCCGCCGCCGACGGCGGTGTGGCCGCCGGCGGTGCGGGTCCGCGGCTACCTCGATGCTGATGCACGCGCACTGTGGGCCGCGCACCAGGCGGCCTTCGACGACGTCCCGACCCACCTGCCGCTGACGTTCGACGAGTTTCGCGCCCATCGTCTCGACCCGGCGGCCGGGTTCGATCCCCACCTCACCCGGCTGGCCGTGACGTCCGATGACGCGATCGTCGGCCTGCTCATCGCCCGTGCCGGCACCGAGGTGGCCGCCGAGGACGGGTGGGTCCGCGACCTCGGCGTCGTCCCGGCGTGGCGACGGCACGGCATCGGCATGGCGCTGCTGCGGACCGCGTTCGAGGCCTTCCGCGCCCGGGGGCTGACCGGCGTCGCGCTCGAGGTCGACGACGTCACCCTCGACGGCGCCGTCGCGCTCTACCGGCGTGCGGGGATGCGGATCGTGCACCGCACCGACGTGCTGGCGCGTCAGATCACCCTCGAACCGGGCTCCGGGCGTCACCCTTGACAGCGTCGTCCGGTCCGCGCAGGATCGATGGGCACACGGCGCGGAGGAGACCGTGGCGAACCACCAGTTCGACCGGCACGACGAACCCGGCTCCCAGCGGCCCGACCCCCGGGACGGCCACGACGCAGCGGACGTGAGCGACCTGGTCGACACGCAGGCCCTGCGATCGGCGGTGCAGGAGCACTACGCCGAGGTGGCCCACGACCCGGCGCACGGCGCGTTCCACTTCCACACCGGACGGGCCGCGACGAGCCGACTCGGCTACGACGATGCGGTGCTCGAGGGGCTCCCGGAGGCCTGTGTCGAGGCGTTCGCGGGCGTCGCCGACCCCTTCCACTTCGGCCTGCCCGCACCGGGTGAGCGGGTGATCGACATCGGTTCGGGTGGCGGGCTCGATGCGATGATCGCGGCCCGGGCGGTCGGCGACGACGGGGCGGTCCTCGGCGTCGACATGACCCCGGCCATGCTGGAGCGCGCCACCCGCAACGCCGAGGCCGCCGGTCTGACCAACATCGCGTTCCGCGAGGGTCTGGCGGAGTCGCTGCCGGTCGACGACGGCTGGGCGGATCTGGTGATCTCCAACGGCGTGCTCAACCTCGTGCCCGACAAGGTCGCCGCCTACGAGGAGATCGTGCGGGCGCTGCGCCCCGGCGGACGGATCCAGATCGCCGACGTCTGCGTCGAGGTGGAGGTCCCCCGCGACGCCCGCAGCGACATCGACCTGTGGAAGGGCTGAATCGCCGGTGCCCTGCCGTGTGCAGGGTGGCAGACGGTGATCGAGGGCGTCGGCTTCGCGGATCTGCGGTTCGGTCCGCCCGTCGACACCTACGGCGGTGCCGCCGGTGAGGCCAACGCGCGGACCTTCGGGGTGCAGGGGTATCCGTTCACGGCCGTCAAGCCGGGCTGACCCGCCGCGCGGTCAGGGTGCCCCGGGCAGTCGGACCAGCTCCGGGTGCAGCTCGTCGAGGCTCGACACCCCGAGCAGCTGCATGGTGCGCACGATGTCGGCCCGCAGGATCGATCCGGCCCGCTCGACGCCGACCTGGCCGCCCGCCATCAGACCGTAGAGATAGGCGCGGCCGACCAGGCAGGCCCGCGCCCCGTGGGCGATCGCCGCGACGACGTCGGCACCACCGGTGATGCCACCGTCGAGGTAGATCTCCGCCCGGTCCCCGACGGCGGCCACGATCTCGGGCAGCCGGCGCAGCGGTGTCGGGGCCCGGTCGAGCTGCCGGCCACCGTGGTTGGACACGACCAGCCCGTCGGCCCCGTGGTCGACCACGGCGCGGGCGTCGTCGACGCTCTGGATGCCCTTGACGATCAGCGGGCCGTCCCACATGGCACGCAATGCGGCCAGATCCTCGAACGTCACGCTCGGATCGAACAGCTGACCGACGAGTTCGGCCACCGTGCCGTCGAACGACGACAGCGTCGCGAACTCCAGCGGTGCGGTCGTCGCGAGATTCGCCCACCAGGCGGGATGGCGCGCCACGTCCACCAGAGTCCTGGCGGTGAGCGCCGGCGGGATGGTCAACCCGTTGTGCACGTCGCGCAGACGGTTGCCCGCGACCGGCGTGTCGACGGTGAGCACCAGGGCCCGGTAGCCGGCTTCCCGCGCGCGGCTGACCAGTTCCTCCATCGGTGCACGATCACGGCAGACGTAGAGCTGGAACCACCGGTCCAAGGTCGGTGCCTCGGAGGCGAGCTGCTCGGGCGCGACGGTGCCCATCGTGGACAGCGCGTACGGGATGCCGAGCGTCGCGGCGGCCCGCCCCACGGCCCGTTCACCCTCGTGGTGCATCATGCGGGTGAAGCCCGTCGGGCCGAACACCACCGGCATCGAAACGGGCGCGCCGAGCACCGTGGTGGCCGTGTCGACCACGGCGATGTCGCGCAGCACGCGGGGCTGGAACTCGATGTCGCGAAACAGCTGTCGGGAGCGGGCCAGGCTGATCTCCTGCTCGGCGGCCCCGTCCACGTAGTCGAACACGGCGCGTGGGGTCCGCCGGCGGGCGAGCACCCGCAGCTGCCCGATGCTCTGGGCGCGCTCCACACGGGCCGCGCTGCGGTCCAACCGCGGCCGGCGAACCCCGCTGAGCTCGCGCAGCCGCGCGACGTCCGGCAGCTGCCGCTGCGGCCGTGGTCGACGTGACCGTGCCATCGCGTCCACCTCCTTGGTCGCCACCGGCACCGAGCCTCGTGTCACGGGATCGCAACACGGCCGGAACAGGGAATTCTTGCCCCGACAACGATCGTGGGCCTAGCGTAGAGGCATGGACGACATCACCTTCAAACCGAGCTTCGAGCAGTACACCTACACGTTCGGCGGCGTCGCCCCGATCATGAAGGTGCAACCCGGCTCGGTCCTGCGGCTGTGGTCGGAGGACGCCTTCAACCATGCGCTCCGATCGGTCGACGACCTCTCCAGCGAGAAGGTCGACCTCGCGGCGGTCAACCCCCAGACCGGCCCCTTCGAGGTCGAGGGCGCGGAACCCGGCGACACGCTGGCGATCCACATCGTGGATCTCACCCCCGCCCGGGACTTCGGCGCCTCCGCCCACATCCCGTTCTTCGGTGGGCTGACCTCCACCGACCGCACGGCGATGCTGCAGCAGGCGCTGCCCGACACGACCTGGATCTACCACGTCGACCGCAGCCGGAACACGGTGACCTTCGACGGTCGGTTCGGGGACTTCTCCGTGGATCTGCCGATCGAACCCATGCTCGGCACGATCGGGGTCGCGCCCGCCGGCGGGGAGGTGCGCTCGTCACTGGTTCCCGAGCGGTTCGGCGGGAACATGGACACCCCCGAGGCACGCCCGGGCAGCACCATGTACCTCGGCGTCAACGTGCCCGGCGCGATGTTCTCACTCGGCGACGGCCACTACCGCCAGGGCGAGGGTGAGGCCTGCGGTACCGCCGTCGAGGGGGCGATGGACATCACGGTGCTCGTGGAGCTGATCAAGGGCGGCGCGCCGTTGTGGCCGCGGATCGAGACCGACGACCATCTGATGGTGATCGGCTCGTCGCGCCCGATGGAGGACTCCTGGCGGATCGCGCAGGTCGAGATGGTGCGGTGGTTCGAGCAGCTCTACGGGCTGCACGCCATGGACGCCTACCAGCTGCTCAGCCAGATCACCGAGGTCCCGATCGCCAACGTGGTCGACGCCAACTACTCCGTCGCCGTCAAGGCGCGGCGCTCGCTGCTGCCCGACGTCGCCCCCTACGACGGCATCCACGCCGAGCTGCGTGCCCGCGCCACCTCGGTGCAGTAGCCCCGCCCGTCGTTGCCCTCACGGCACCCGTGTCCCGATGTCCCCCCAACCGAGCCCGGAGACCCCCCGATGGACCTGCAACTGACCGGCAAGACCGCCCTCGTGACCGGCGGCACCCGCGGCATCGGCCGCGCGATCGTCGAGGGGTTCCTCGCCGAGAGGGCGAACGTCGCCTTCTGTGCCCGTACGCCCGACGCGGTCGCCGCCGCCGAGCAGGAGCTCAGCGGTGGTGACGCCCGGGTGGTCGGCACCGCGATCGACATCGGTGAGCCGGGCACGGTGGAGTCGTGGGTCGCCGACTCGGCGGAGGCGTTCGGCGGCATCGACCTGGTGGTCGCCAACGTGTCCGCGCTGGCGATCGAGCCGACGATGGACAACTGGCGCACCACCGTGGAAGTGGATCTGCTGTCGACCGTGCGGCTCGTCGACGCCGCGATGCCCCACCTGGAGCGCAGCGAGACGCCGTCCATCGTGACGGTGTCGAGCGTGTCGGGCCGGGAGGCCGACTTCACCGTCGGCCCCTACGGCACGATCAAGACCGCGATCATCGGCTACACGCAGGGCCTGGCCTTCCAGCTGGCCGGCAAGGGGATCCGCGCCAACACCGTCTCGCCGGGCAACACCTACTTCGCCGGTGGCGTGTGGGAGTCGATCGAGCAGGGCAACCCGGAGCTCTTCGCCGAGTCGCTGGGCCTGAATCCGACCGGCCGCATGGGTACGCCCGCGGAGATGGCCGCCGGGGTGGTGTTCCTGTCGAGTCCGGTGTCGAGCTTCACGACCGGGACCAACCTGGTGATCGACGGCGCGCTGACCCGCGGCATCCAGGTCTGATCCCGGTGCCCCGGGGCCCGGCGTCGACGGCGGCGGGCCGCCTTGCGGACCCGGGCAGCGCCCTGGGTGTCGCGCTCAGCCGTCCAACGCCGGGGTCGGCGTCTGCGGCGGCCGCACCCGGCCCGTGCGCTGGATGATCACGATCCCGGTGACGATGCACACGCCGCCGATCAGCTGCGGGATCCCGGGCAGCTGCGCGAGCAGCACCCAGGCGGTGAGTACGGCGAACAGCACCTCGGTCAGCGCGACGAAGGACGCGGATCGTGATCCGAGCCGGCGCACCGCCGCGATCCCGGTCAGGTAGGCCGCGACGGTCGAGGCGAGCACCAGCCAGCCGGCCGGCACCAACCAGGACACCCTCGCGCCAGCGAGCACCGTGTCGGTGGCGGTGAAGGCCAGCGGCACCAGCCCGACGAGCCCGGCGGCGGCGATGACCACGGCCCCGATCGCCGTACCACCGGCGGCCATCACGACCGGCGGAAGGTTCTCCGGCGTGCGCTCGGACAGCACGAAGAATCCGGCGAGCCCGCCCGCGGCGGCCAGCCCCCACAGGACGCCGACCGGATCCAGCGATCCGGCACCGGTCAGGTCGAGCACGAACAGCAGACCGACCAGGGTCAGCGCGGCCCCACCCAGCGTCGTGCGACGCGGCAGCGTGCGGGTACGCACCGAGCTGTAGATCAACAGCAGCACCGGGGCGAGGAATTCGAGCAGCAGCGCCACGCCGACGTCCAGCGTGCGCACCGCGTTGAAGAACGCCAGCTGCGTGCCCGCCATGGCGATCAGGCCGTAGAGCACCACGGTGCGCGCGTCCTCGCGGGAGGGTCGCCACCGCCGTCCGCGCAACCGCCAGACGGCGAACGCGAGCAGGAGCACCGCCGCGCCACCGAGCCGCACCAGCACCGCCCCACCCGAGGTCCACCCCGCGTCGATCAATGCGCGGGCCATGGGGCCCGACGAACCGAAGGTCGCCGCCGAGGTCAGCGCGAAGGCGAGCCCGACGCCCAGCTGGGCGGGGCGCGCGACCGGGGTCGGCTGCAGGGGGGCGGTCATGGTGGCTCCGGTGACACGCGCCTGGTCCGGACCGCCCCGTTCGGGACGCGGGAGCCGGCACGCGAAGGTCAGGACTGTCGACTTGGTACGGTCATGACGCTACGGGTGGCCCTGTCAGGAGTCAAAACCATGTTCGCGCATGACACCGAGGTGGCGCTGCACTCGGTGGTCGCCCTGGTGAACACCGTCCGGGACGGCGTGGACCACCTCGCTGCACCGGCGGCACTGGACGCCTTGCTCGACCGTGAGGGCTTCACGGGACGTCGCGAGGGAACGGAAGACGAACTCGCGCAGGTCCACGACCTCCGGGCGACGCTGCGCTCGCTCTGGACCAGCGACGAACGCGAGGTCGTGACGGTCGTCAACCGGCTGCTCGGCGATGCCCGTACCCGACCGCAACTCACGCGCCACGATGCGTTCGACTGGCACCTGCACATGACCGACCCCGACGCGCCGCTGGTCGACCGGATGGGGACCGAAGCGGCCATGGCCGTCGTCGACCTGCTGCGTGCCGGGGAACTCCGACGGCTGCGGCACTGTGCGGCCGACGACTGCGACGCCGTGCTGGTCGACTTCTCGCGCAACCGTTCACGGCGCTACTGCGACACCGGCAACTGCGGCAACCGCCAGCACGTCGCCGCCTACCGCGCTCGTCAGGCCACCGGACAGGATCGGGCACCAGCGGCCGGATCCGCCACCGGGCCGGATCCCCGCACCTGAAGCCGTGGAGCGGGGCGGCCCGGTGACGCTCACACCGGCGGCGTGCCGGGCACGACCTGCAGTCCGTCGCGCACGAAGTCCGGATCCTCGGCATCCGCGGCCTCGACCTCGTCCCGGCGGATGCCGAGCATGAACAGAATGGCATCGAGGTAGGGGACGCTCACGGCCGTGTCCGCCTGCTCACGGACGATCGGTTTGGCGTTGAACGCGATACCGAGCCCGGCGGCGGCCAGCATGTCGAGGTCGTTGGCGCCGTCGCCGACCGCCACGACCTGCTCGAGCGGGATGTGCTCCGCCGCGGCGATCCGGCGCAGCACATCGGCCTTCCCGGCACGATCGACGATGTCCCCCACGAGTTCGCCGGTGATGACCCCGTCGACGACCTGCAGACGGTTGGCGACCGCATGGTCGATCCCGAGGTCGGCGGCCAAGCGGTCGGTGACGGCATCGAATCCGCCCGACACGATCGCGACGGCATACCCGAGCCGCTTGAGCGTCCGCACGAACGTGCGGGCACCGGGGGTCAGGCGCACCGCGTCGCCCACCTCGTCGAGCACGCTCGCCGGCGTGCCGGCGAGCTTCGCGACCCGGGCCCGCAGCGATGCCTCGAAGTCCAACTCGCCGGCCATCGCCCGGGTGGTGATGTCCGCGACCTCCGCGGCACAGCCGGCCCGTTCGGCGAGCAGTTCGATGACCTCGTCCTGGATGAGCGTGGAATCCACATCGAGCACGACGAGCCGTTTCGCCCGGCGCTCGAGGCTCGCGCGCTGCAGGGACACGTCGATGCGGTGGGTCGCCGACGCGGCCACCAGCGCCCCCCGCATCACGTCCGCGTCACCGTCCACGACGACGAACTCGTAGGACACGACCGGGTAGCGCGAGAGCCGGACGATGCGGTCGATGTTGCCGCCGCCGACCGCGATGGCGGCCGTCACCGCCTGCAGTGCGGCCGGTGGCAGGGTCTGGCCGATGACGGTGACGACCGAACGGGGCTTGGTCGCCCGCGTGGAGGTGTCCTCGACCACCTCGAAGTCCAGCGACACGCCGTGCTCCCAGGCGTGGAACAGCAGCTCCTTGATGACGGCGTCGTCACCGGCGAGCCCGATCAGCAGATCGAGCGTGAGCCGCTCACGCACGACGACCTGCTCCATGTCGTAGACCTCGACATCGGCGTTCGCGAGCACGCCGAGCAGCCCGGCGGTGATGCCGGGTCGGTCGCGGCCGGAACACCGGACCAGCAGGGTGCGTGAGCTCTCGTCCATGGGCCGAAGCGTAGGCGAGCCGATCGACGTGTCCGTTCCCTCCGTCACCGGGTGGTCGGGCCACGCCGGACGTTCACCTGTCGGCCACCTCGTCGCAAGAAATTCGACCTGGCCCGCACGTACGATGCCGAACTGCCTCGGCGACGGTCCCGGGCGTCGTGCAGCAGGAGACGGGGATGAGCACCTTCGACACGATTCCACCCGCGCCCGTGGAGGTCCCGCTCGGCCGCCGCGCGGCCGCTGGCTTCCTCGATGTCGCCTCTGCTGCTGCGGCCTGCTTCGTCCTGCTCGACGTCGCGTTGAGCTTCGGCGCGCCGTGGCCGGTCGCGTGGACCCTGGCCGCGGTCGGGCCGACCCTGCTGTGGGGCCTGTCCGAGAGCCGTGGTTGGGGCGCGCTGGGGCGCTTCGCCACCGGCCTCGAGGTCCGCAACCTCGACGCCTCGCGGCCCAGCGTCCGGAAGGCGGTCGTCCGCCAGGCACCCCTGGGGCTGCTCGTGAGCGGCGCGGTGCTCGTGGCGCCCGGCCTGGCCCTGATCGCGCTGGCCCTCGGGCTGATCGATCTCGCCGGACGTGGCCAGCCGTTCAACCGCACGCTGCGGGACCGTTGGTCGGGCACCGTGGTGGTCTCCAAGCAGACCGCGGCCGCCTCGGAGCGCATCGCCGGCTTCGCCTACCTCGAGTCCGGTGCCCCGATGCGCTACCGCGGCGAGGACTGAACCGGCTCGCGCACCACTGCCACGCAGGCCGGCACGTAGGCTGCCCGCCATGGTCACCACGAACCCGATCCTCGAGCAGCTCGGCGGCAACCCGCTCGCCCGCATGCAGGAGCTCGCCAACGAGTTGCGTGCCGGCACGGACCCGGTCCACGACTTCGCGGTCGGGGACCCCGACGAGCCGACGCCCGAACCGATCCGTCGGGCCCTGATCGACGCGCTGGGACCGGTCAGCCGCTACCCCACCGCGGCCGGGCAGCCGGCCCTGCGCGGGGCGGTCGCCGACTGGTTCGCCCACCGTCACGACGTCGAGGTCGACCCCGGCCGGCACGTCATCCCGAGTGCCGGCAGCAAGGAGGCGGTCTACCACCTGCCGTTGGCCGTGCTCGATGCCCACGGCGATCGTCGGCACGTGTTGTGGGGGGATCCCGGTTATCCCGTCTACGGCACCGGTGCCGCCCTGGCCGGCGGGGTGTCGGATCCGGTCACCCTGCGGGCCGAGCACGGCTGGCGACTCGATCTCGGGGCCCTGCCACCCGAGCGGCTCGAGCGCGCCTGCCTCGCCTGGGTCAATCATCCGCACAACCCGACCGGTGCCACCGTCGACGTCGGCTACTACCGCGAGCAGCTCGCCGTCGCCCGTGCGCATGACATCCTGCTCGCCTCGGACGAGTGCTACCAGGAGATCTGGTTCGACCGGCCCGCACCGAGCGCGCTCGAGGCCTGCGACGGCGACCTGAGCGGCGTGCTCGCGTTCGTGTCGCTGTCGAAGCGTTCCGGGATGACCGGCTACCGCTCCGGCGCGATCGTCGGCGACCAGGCGCTCATCACCCGCCTGAAGCAGCTTCGCCCGTACGTCGGGACGGCCTCCCCCGACTTCGTCCAGGCGGCCGCCATCGCCGCCTGGAGCGACCAGACCCACGTCGACGAGCGCCGCGCCGTCTTCGCCGCGAAGCGCGGGGTGGTGCTGCCGTTCCTGGCCCACGCCGGGATCGAGGTCTCCGGTTCGCAGGCCACCTTCTACGTGTGGTTCCGCGCACCGGGTGGTGACGACGCGGCCTACGCCGAGGCGCTGCTCGGCGAGCGGATCATCGCCTCACCCGGCCGGGCGTTCGGCCCCGGCGGGGCCGGCTGGCTGCGACTGGCGCTGGTCCCCACCGTGGAGGGCTGCCACGCCGCCGTCGCCCGCTGGCGCGACGCGATCGACGCCGGCCGCCTGCCCACGGACTGAGCCGCGGGCCGGCATGCCCGGTGGATCAGGCCGAGCCCCGGGCCGCCCGCTTGGCCTGCCACCGCTCACGACGGAACTCCACGGCCGTGGCGAACAGCCCGAACATCCAGGTCAGCCCGAACGCCGCCAGGGCGAGTGCCGTCGCCAGGAAGGCCGTGGAGCCCTCCGGGGCACCCAGGGCCGGGTTGCCGAGTCCGCCGTCCGACGGCCACGGCCACAGCACGCGGGCGCTGGCGATCATGAGCCCGATCAGGCCCGCCAGGACCAGATCGTGGGCGCGCGCCAACAGCCAGTTCAGCGCCGTCGAGAACGCCGCCAGCCCGATGATGCAGCCGACCGCGAAGATCGCCAGGATCAGCACGTCGCGATCGGCGACGGCACCGATGACCGCGCTGTAGAGCCCGAGCACCAGCAGGACGAACGAGCCGGACACGCCGGGCAGGATCCATGCGGAGATGGCCAACGCCCCACCGGCGAGCAGCCACAGCCCGTTCGGTTCGGTCTGTTCCCCGGCCGTGAAGCCGAACACCACGAAGAACACGAACGCGGACACGACGACGAGCAGGACCAGCCAGGCATTCGGCTCGCGGATCTGGCGGGCCGCGAGCACGGCCGCACCGAGGATCAGCCCGAAGAAGATGGCCTGCATCTCCACGGGACGATCCTCGAGCAGGGTCGTCAACGTGGTGGCGAGGGTCAACAGGGCGACGATCATCCCGGCAGCCAGCGCGACGACGAACGGCCAGTCGATGGCCGTGAATGCCCGCCACGCGTCCTGCGGACGGCCGCGGATCAGCAGCGACAGGGTTCGTGCACCCTGGCGGATGCTGGCCACCAGCCGTTCGTAGATGCCGGCGACGAACGCCACGGTCCCGCCGGAGAAGCCCGGCACCAGTTCCGCCGCGCCCATCGCCCCGCCGACCACGGCCGTGCCGATGAGTGCCAGCGGGCTGCGCATCGGCAGCAGCGCCTCGACGGGCCGCTCCGCGACGATCTCGTCCAGCGGCGTGGGGCCGGGCGCGGGAACGTGCGACGCGCCGGCATCGACGGCGTCGTCGTGCGCCCCGTCGCTGTGCTCGGTCACCGCGGTCCCTCATCACCTCGTTGGCGGTGCGCACGCTACCCGAGCCGGGTCGGTCACGACCCCCCGGAGCGGAACGCGGCTCACCGGCCCGAACGCTGCTCGAGCACGTCGCGCAGGGTCCGGGTCGCGTCGGTGATCAGCCCGTCCACCCCCAGGTCCAACAGCCGCCGCATGTCGGCGGCGTCGTTGACGGTCCAGACGTGCACCGGCAGGCCCGCCCGGTGCGCGGCCGCGAGCAGCCGGGCGTCGACCAGCCGGACCGAGCCGTGCACCTCCGGGATCTGCACGCAGTCGGCGTCGATCGGGACCAGCAGCGACGCCGGTCCGGCGTACGAACCCAGCCGCAGGGCCCGGACCTGTCGTGGCCCGGCCGAGGTGCACACCCGTTGGCCCAGTGCACGTCGGATGGCCCGCAGCCGTTGGTCGTCGAACGACCCGACGCACACCCGGTCGCTCAGGCCGTCGACCGCGTCGAGTCGATCGATCAGCGGGCCCACGCCCGCATCGGTCTTGACGTCGATGTTCCACCGCACGGTGGGGAAGCTCGCCACCGCGTCGTCGAGTCGCGGGATCGGTTCCCGCCCGCCGACCCGGACCCGGCTGAGCTCCGCCCACGTCCGGTCCGCGATGCCGCCGCGTGCATCCGTGACCCGGTCGAGTTGCTCGTCGTGGAACAGCACCGGCACCCCGTCCGCGGTCACCTGCAGGTCGGTCTCGATCACGGTGTAGCCGAGGTCGACCGCATCCTGGAACGCGGCGAGCGTGTTCTCCGTGCCCACGCCGTCGCCCCCGCGGTGGGCGAGCGCCAACGGTCGGTCCGTGGCGAGGAACGGATGCGGGGTTCGGCGCGGCACGTCGTCCTCCGGCGGTCGGGGGCAGCGGGCGCAGGATGCCACCTCGATAGGCTCGGCGACCGATGTCCGCATCCGCGACCTGACGCCCCGACACGAAGACAGCCACCATCATGACGACGTTCGCCGCTTTCGGTATCGGCCTGGCGACCCGCAGTGTCGCCTCCGGCAAGATCCTCGACACCTGGTATCCGGTCGTCGGCACGGGCGGCGACGCCGGGGGCGCGGTCGCCCTGGCCGACGCGCTCGGGCACACCGGCGGCACCGCGACGGTGCCGTTGAACCCCGGGGTGCTCAGCGGCTCCGAGCTCAGCGCCGACGACGAGGTGGCACGCGCCGTCGTCGGGGTCACCGCGGTCACCAACGCGACGGCCTCGACCCAGACCGAACGGGTCCCGGTCGCCACCTTCATCGGCGATCTCGAGGCCGCACCGGTCGACGCCCACGACGTCTACCTGCGTCTGCACCTGCTCTCCCACCGGCTGATCCGACCCCATGGCGCCAACCTCGACGGGGCGTTCGGACTGCTCAACAACGTGGTGTGGACCGACCTCGGGCCCTGCGACCCGGACGCCTTCGGAGCGCTGCGCCTGGCGCTGAACGCCGCCGGCCACCGGGTCACCGTCTCGAGTGTGGACAAGTTCCCCCGCATGACCGACTACGTGGTCCCCGTCGGCGTCCGGATCGCCGATGCCGATCGGGTCCGGCTCGGTGCCCACCTCGCACCGGGAACGACCGTCATGCACGAGGGCTTCGTCAACTTCAACGCGGGCACGCTCGGCGCGTCGATGGTGGAGGGCCGGATCTCGGCCGGCGTCATCGTCGGTGACGGCTCCGACATCGGTGGCGGCGCGTCCATCATGGGCACGCTGTCCGGTGGCGGCAGTGAGGTCATCACCGTGGGCGAGCGCAGTCTGATCGGGGCGAACGCGGGCGTGGGCATCTCGCTCGGCGACGACTGCGTGGTCGAGGCCGGGCTGTACGTCACCGCCGGGACGAAGGTGTCGCTGCCCGACGGTCATGTGGTCAAGGCCGCGGAGCTGTCCGGCGCCGACGGGCTGCTGTTCCGTCGTGATTCGCAGTCCGGTGCCGTCCACGCGCTGCCGCGGGACGCCTCGGCGGCGAGTTGGCAGGGGCTCAACGCCCAGTTGCACGCCAACGACTGACGAGCCGGCAGCACACGGCCCCCGCCCCCGGGCGTGCACGACCCGCCCCGCCCCGACGATCCGACACGGACACCCACATGGCAGACGAGCGACGCGACGACCTGGTGCGACGCCTGCTGGAGCACTGCGCCCACGTCTGCGTGACCGGTGACGAGGGCCCGATCGCCGACGCCATGGTCGACCGCTACACCGACCTCGGTGAACAGGTCGTGCGCGTCGGCCACAGCGTCGTGGTCGGGGGCCCGCGCGGGGGCGACCGGCCCCTGGTGCTCCTCGTCGGCCACCTCGACGTGGTCCCGCCGACCGACGACGACCTGCATCCGCGCGTGGAGGACCGTGACGGCACCGAGGTCGTGGTGGCCCGCGGGGCGTCCGACATGAAGGCCGGCAACGTCATCGCCATGCGTGCGTTCGAGGACGAGCGCCTGCGCGCCGACTCGCCCTACGACCTGGCCCTGCTGCTGTACGCGGGTGAGGAGGGGCCGGCCACCGGCAACGAGCTGCGTGACGTGCTCGCGGAGGTGACCTGGCTGCGTGACGCGGCGCTGGCCATCGTGCTGGAACCGACCGACGGCGAGGTGCAGCTCGGCTGCCTCGGGGGCCTGCACGCGGTGCTGACCTTCGCGGGCCGACAGGCGCACTCGGCCCGACCGTGGCACGGCCGCAACGCGCTGACGGCGGCGGGCGCGTTCCTGACCGAGCTCGACGACGACCACGTCGACGAGGTCATCATCGACGGCATCCGCTACCTCGACGTCTGGTCCGCGACGATGGCGTGGACGCCGGGCCTGGGGCCGGACGCCACCCCGACGACGGTGCCGGTCCGCAACGTGATCCCCGGCACCTTCATGGTGAACCTGAATCTGCGCTTCGCGCCGTCACGCTCGAGCGACGACGCCGAGGTGGAGCTGCGGGCGCGCGTCGGTGACCGGGCCGAGGTCGAGATCGTCGACGTCGTGCCCGGGGCACCACCGCGGATCGACGAGCCCGTGGTACGCGCCTTCGTGGACAGTGTCGACGCCGAGGTGGCCGCCAAGCAGGCCTGGACGGATGTCGCCCGGTTCGCCGAGGTCGACGTGCCCGCGTTGAACTACGGACCCGGCCTGACCGGCCAGGCCCACCAACGTGGCGAGTACGCCCCGATCGACGCCATGGTCGACGCCTCGGTCCGGCTCGAACGGTTCCTGCGCGGTGGCGCGTCGGCACCCACCGGGGATCGGCGATGACCGCGGTCCGCTACGTCGACCTCGACGGCGCGGAACCCGACGAGGCCGTCGTCGTCATCGACGTGCTCCGGGCGTTCACGGTCCAGGCGTGGATGTTCGCCCGAGGGGTCGAGCGGCTGTTCGCCGTCGCCGAACGCGGGCACGCGCTGGCGCTGCGCGACGGTCCGCTCGGCGGTGCGCTGCTCGCCGGGGAGCACGGGGGGCGACCCTTCCCGGGCTTCGACCTCGGCAACTCCCCCACCGAGGTCAGCGAGCGCGATCTGACCGGGGCCACCGTGGTGCACCGCACCTCGGCCGGCACCCAGGGGCTGGTGCGCACGGCCGGCAGCGGGGCGGTGTTCGCGGCCTCGTTCGTGACCGCCGGGGCCACCGCACGGGTCCTGCGGGCCCTGCGACCCGGTCGGGTCACCTTCGTGGTGACCGGCGCGTCATTGGGCCGTGACGGCGACGAGGACCTCGCGGCCGCCGAACTGATCGCCGCACGACTGCAGGGCCAGGATCCGGATCCGGCGAGTCATCTCGCCCGGATCGCCACCTCCGATGCCGGCGCGCTGTTCCATGACGACGGCCCCGACTGGGCACCGCCCAGCGACATGGCGCTGGCCAGTGAGCTGGACCGGTTCGCCTACGCGATCCGGGCCGAACCGGCCGACGATCTCGACGGCGTCATCGCGACCCGCACCGTCACCGCCGACGGCTGACCGGCAGCGACCTCGTGCGAGCGACGTCCCATGGGGCGTCCGGGCCCGAAGCTGGTCGGGTCCGTTCTCGCGGACGGGGCCCAGCCACGGATCATCCACCAGGAGTCGGCGGTGCAGCTCGCGGAACTCGTCCAGGCGTCGACCGAGGTCGCAGCCACCCGCTCCCGCACCCGCAAGTCCGCGCTACTCACCGACGTGCTCGCTGCGCTGTCCCCGCAGGAGCGCGCCATCGGAGCGGCCTATCTCAGTGGCGAGCCACGTCAGGACCGGCTCGATCTGGGCCCGGCCGCGGTTCACGGCGTGCAGGTCGATCCCGTCGACCACCCCGAGCTGTCCCTGCTCGAGGTCGATGCCACCCTGCAGTCGATCGCGGACGTCGAGCCCGGGACCGGATCGCGCACCGCACGCGTCGCGCTGCTCACCGAACTGCTCGCCCGGGCGAGCAGCGCCGAACAGGACTGGCTGCGACGGCTGGTGCTGCGTGAGCTGCGCCAGGGAGCGCTCGAGGGGGTGCTCATCCCCGCGATCGCGGCCGCCGCGCGCGTGGACGAGGCCGCCGTTCGGCGGGCCGCGATGCTGACCGGCGATCTGCGCCTCACCTCCACCGTGGCGTTCGAAGGCGGCATGACCGCGCTGAACGCCGTGCAGTTGCAGGTCGGGACCCCGCTGCAACCGATGCTCGCGACGACCGCCGGCTCCGTCGCCGCCGCCCTCGAGGATGCCGGCGAGGTCGTGGTGGAGGCCAAACTCGACGGGGCACGGGTGCAGGTGCACCGCGAGGGCGACGACATCCGGGTGTTCACCCGGTCACTGCACGACATCACGCCCCGCGTGCCGGAGATCCTGGAACTCGTGGCCGCGCTGCCGGTGGACGCCATCGTGCTGGACGGCGAGGCCATCACCTTCGACACCGACGACCGGCCCCTGCCCTTCCAGGAGACCATGCAGCGTTTCGGTCGCGCCCACGACATCGCCGACGTGCGTGACCGGGTCCCGCTCGAGGTGCGCTTCTTCGACATCCTCCATCTCGACGGGGTCGATCTGCTGGACCGGTCCCTGCGGGCCCGGCGTGAGGCGCTGGCCCGGATCCTGCCCGCGGACACCCGGGTCCGATCGCTGGTGACCGATGACGAGGCGACCGCCCGGGACTTCATCACCGAGGTACTCGCCGCTGGTCACGAGGGCGTGATGGTCAAGGACCTCGGCGGTCCCTACGAGGCCGGACGCCGAGGTGCCGGCTGGCGCAAGCTCAAACCGGTCCACACCCTCGATCTGGTCGTGCTCGCCGCGGAATGGGGGTCAGGGCGCCGCAAGGGGTGGCTGTCGAACCTGCACCTCGGGTGCCGCACCGACGACGGGGACGGCTTCGTGATGCTCGGCAAGACGTTCAAGGGCCTGACCGACGAGACCCTCGCGTGGCAAACCGAACAGCTGCTCGCCCGCGAGACCCATCGGGACGGTCACGTGGTGCACGTCGCCCCGGAGCTGGTCGTGGAGATCGCCATCGACGGCCTGGTGCGTTCGACCCGGTACCCGGGCGGGCTGGCCCTGCGCTTCGCCCGGGTCCGCCACTACCGCTCGGACAAGGTCATCGATGACGCGGACACGCTGCGGACCGTGCAGGCCGTCCACGCCGGCGAGCAACCGCCCATCATCGATTGACACGCGAGCCGGCACACATCGCGGAACCGTGGCGCGGCCGGCGACAGACCGGGTCGCCAGCATCCGAGCGTCGGCTCGCGCGGTCGGATCAGCCGAAACGGCCGGTGATGTAGGCCTCGGTGCGCTCGTCACCGGCATCGGTGAAGATCTTCTCGGTCGAGTCGAACTCGACGAGCATCCCGGTCCGCTCATTGCGCTGATCATCGACGTCCACGCTGAAGAACGCGGTGAGGTTGGACACCCGGGCCGCCTGCTGCATGTTGTGCGTCACGATGATGATCGTGTACTCCTTCGCCATCTCGTGCATCAGTTCCTCGATGCGCAGGGTCGCGATGGGGTCGAGCGCCGAGCAGGGCTCGTCCATCAGGATCACATCCGGGCTGACCGCCAGGGCGCGCGCGATACACAGACGCTGCTGCTGCCCGCCCGACAGCGAGAACCCGCTGGCACCCAGCTTGTCCTTGACCTCGTCCCAGAGGGCGGCCTTGCGCAGACTCGATTCGACGAGTTCGTCGAGGTTGCCCTTGTAGCCGTTGAGCTTGGCGCCGAAGGTCACGTTGTCGTAGATGGACTTGGGGAACGGGTTCGGCTTCTGGAACACCATGCCGATGCGCCGCCGGACCTCGACGGGGTCGATGTCCTCGTCGTAGATGTTCTCACCGTTGTAGGTGACCGAGCCGGTGAGACTCGCCGTCGGGATCAGGTCGTTCATGCGGTTCAGGGCGCGCAGCAGCGTCGACTTCCCACAACCCGACGGTCCGATCAACGCGGTGATCTCATTGCGTGGCACGTCGAAGGACACGTTCTTGACGGCGGTGAAGTCGCCGTACTTCACCGTCACGTCCTTCAGGGACATGTGCACCGAGCCGTGCTCGCCACCGTCGCGGTGCGCGATCTCCGTGTGCCCCTGCGGCATGCGTTGACCGCCGGTCGAGGTCGGGCCGGTGGTCGTGTCGGTGCTGGTCTGCTGGTCCATCGGGGTCTCCATGGCGGTCGCCGTCACTCGGGGTGTCGGCCGGTGCAGGATCTCGGGAATCGGTCGGTGGGGCTGGGGGCGCTCAGCGATGGATGACGAACATCATCGCGCACGGGATCGGGGTCGTCGCCATCACACGACGCGGCGGGCCGCGATGACGCGGGCGACGATCGACAGGGTCAACGTCATCAGGATGAGGGTGAGACCGCCCGCCCAGGCGCGCTCGATGCCGGGTGCGAACGGCTGGCGGAAGCCATCGAGCATCAGCAACCCGATGTCGCCCTGTGGCTGACCGGTCAGCGAGGTGATGACCTGCCGCGCACCGAGCGCCGTCATGAGCAATGGCGCGGTCTCGCCGGCCCCGCGCGCCACGGCCAGGATGGAGCCGGTGGCGAGTCCGGGTGCCGCGGCGGGCAGGGTCACCTTCAGGGTGGTCTGCCACTGTCGGGCACCGAGCCCGTAAGAGGCGGCCTTCATGTCGGCCGGCACCAGCCGCAGCATCTCCTCGGCCGAACGGACGACGATGGGCAGCATGATGATCCCGAGGGCGGCCGCACCCGCCAGGGTGCCGAACCCGATGCCCAGGCCACCGCTGCCGCTGACGAGCAGCGCGTAGACGGCCAGGCCGACGAAGACCGACGGGACACCGGTCATGACGTCGGTGAAGAAGCGCACGATGCTCGCGTAGCGGCCCTTCGGGTACTCGTTGAGGTAGATCGCCGCCATGAGCCCGAGCGGGATGGTCACCAGCGCGGCGATGCCGGTCATGTACAGCGTCCCGACGATGCCGGCGAGGTAGCCGCCGCCTTCCTCGCGGAACGAGAGCGGCTCGAGTGTCGTGATGAATTCCCAGCCGAACGCGCCACCGCCGCGGAGCACCACCTGCACCAGCAGGAGTCCCAGGGGGATGATGGCCGAGAGCACGGCGATGAACATCACCACGGACATGAACCTCGAGAACCACTCCCGACGCTTGGCGTTGGGCGTCAGTGTCCGCAGGCTCGTCGGAGCTCCGCCGTCGGCTCCGGTCGACGTGGAGAGTTGCGTGTCGACGCTCATGCCTGCGCTCCTTCGGAAGCGATCGGAGGGGTCTGGTCGTCTGCGAGGTGATGCCGGCCGCTGGCCGACGTGGCGAGCCGGTTCATACGACCGCCCCTCCGCCGAGCTGCCCGTTGTTGACACGGGCGACGATCAGTCGCGCGCCGACGTTGACGATCATGGTGATGAAGAACAGCGTCACGCCGATCGCGAGCAGGGCCCAGATCGCCTCGGGGTGCGCGTCCTGGAACGTGTTCGCGATGACGGAGGTCATCGCGTCCCCCCCGAAGAAGAGCTTGGGTGCCCACCGCTGGCTGGAGCCGATCAGCACGGCGACGGCGAGCGTCTCCCCGAGTGCGCGGCCCAGACCGAGCATGGAGCCGCCGACGATGCCGGAGAAGGAGCGGGGGATGATGACCTTGCTCATGACCTCCCAGCGGGTGGCACCCATGGCGTAGGCGGCGTTGCGCTCGTCCATCGGCACCTGGTTGAACACGTCGCGGCAGATGGCGGTGATGATCGGCAGGATCATGATGATGAGGATGTTGGTCGCCGACCAGTAGCTGGCGAGCAGCACCGGCGCACTGAAGAACTCGATGTTCTGGCCGATCGGGCTGTCGGCCACGGCCTGGCCCGCCGGCCCCCAGAAGACGATGCGGAAGTAGTACATCCCGACCAGCGCGTAGACGATCGACGGGATCATCGCCAGCGTGTCGACGGTGTAGGCCAATGGCTTGCGCAACCACTTGGGGGCGATCTCGTTGGTGAACAGCGCGATCCCGATCGCCGCCGGCACCGCGAAGATGATGGCGAAGAACGAGATCTTGAGCGTGCCGTAGATGAACGGGAACGCGCCGTAGGTACCGGTCACCTCGCTGCGTGAGGTCCCCACGCTCCACTGCTGGCCGGAGAGGAAGCCCCAGATGCCCTCCGCCTGGAACACCGGCCACGCCTCGATGGAGGTGCGGATGATCATCGCAGCGAGGATGACCAGGACACTGGACGCCGCGATCAGGGTGATGCGCCGGAACAACGGATCGGCACGTCGACCGCGGGCGCTGCCACTACCGCGCAGCGGCGGCGGGCTGGTCTCAGCGGTTGGGGCTGCCACCAGGGATCTCCTCGGGACGAACAGGTGCGACGGATCGCAGTCGGGATGGACCGGATGGGCGGCTCCGCGCCCGGGTGGAACGCTACGGCCCCGGCCTTAAGGACCGGGGGTGCGCAGGTGAACGCATCGTGACGGCTGCGGGCCAGGGAGCGTGTGCCCCCTGGCCCGGCCGCGCTGAGCGGATGCTCAGTCCAGGGAGCCGATGCGCTCGATCTGGCCGAGCACACGGTCCTCGAAGTCACCTTCGACCGGCGAGTACAACAGGTCCCTCGCGAGGTCGTCCCCCTCGGTGACGGCCCAGGTCAGGAACTCACGGAGCGACTCCGCGACGCCTTCCTCGTAGCCGCACTCCCACGCGAGGATCCAGTGCGTACCGACGATCGGGAACCCATCACCACCGACGCCGAGGATGTCGTAGCGGAAGTCCTCGGGGATCGTGTCGATGATGGAGTTCGGACCTGCGGCGACCGACTCGACGCTCGGCTGGATCGCCTCGCCGTCGGCGTTGACGACCGAGACCATGGAGATGTCGTTCTCGATGGCGTAGGCGATCGACAGGTAGCCCATCGCGCCGGGCTGCTGCTGTGTCTCCGCGGCGACACCCTCGTTGCCGTTGCCGCCGATGGTGCCGGCCGGCCAGTCGACCTCGGAACCGAAGCCGATCTCCTCGGCCCACTCCTCCGAGATGTCGGAGAGGTAGCGCACGAAGATGTAGGTCGTGCCCGAGCCGTCGGAGCGGTGGACCGGGATGATCGAGCCGCCCGGGATCTCCACGTCGGGGTTCAACTCGGTGATGGCCGGGTCGTCCCACTCGGTGATGTTGGTGAGGTAGATGTCGGCGATGACCTCACCGGTGAGGATGAGCGCCTCCTGGCCGGCTTCCTCGAGCGCTGCGTCGAGGTCGGGGAAGTTGTAGGCCGGCACGACCGCACCGAAGGCATCCGGGATGTGGATGGCCTCGCAGCCGCGGATCTCGCGGGCGTCCTCGACCTCTTCGTCGGTCAGGTAGCGCTCGGTGGACCCGAAGTCGACCGTCTCTTCGAGGAACTGGGCGATACCGCCGCCGGAGCCGATCGACTGGTAGTTCACCTGGATGCCGGGTTCGTTGTCGCGGACCCACTCGAGCATCAGCGGCGTGATGAAGGTCGCGCCGGCACCGAGCAGGTCGGCTGAGCCGGCGTCGGCACCGACGGAGTCGTCGTCCGGGGCGGCAGCTTCGTCGTCATCCTCCTCCGCGGCGTCGTCAGCGGTGGTGTCATCCTGGGCGAGAGGGTCGCCCGCGTCGCCATTGTCGCCGCAGGCTGCGGCGAGCAGGCCGATGGCCAGGAAAGCGGCCACGCCCTTGCGAGTGATGCTGCGCATGTGAAAGCGCTCCTTGTGTGGGAGCGACCCCCTGAAGTGGAGGCCGATGGTGGTGAAGCCCGAGAGCAGGGCCGAGTGACTGACGGAGCGGACGTTACGGGTGCCGGGTAGCCACGAGTGCGGTCGTAGGTGAACGACACTTGAACGATTGGAGCGCTCTGTTCAGCCGGAGGACGGCGCGTCGATCGAACGACGCGGACGTCGACGGATCCGGCTCCCGGCATCGCAACGGCAGGGCGAGCCGAACCTCCCGACCACGTCGGCGAACACGAAGAAGGCCCCCGCCCGATGGGCGGAGGCCTCGTTCGAAGGCTGTGGACAGCCTGTGGAGAAGTACCCCCGAGCGGATTTGAACCGCCGTTACCGCCTTGAGAGGGCGGCGTCCTAGGCCGCTAGACGACGGGGGCTAGGCGCAGGCACGGCGGCTTCGCCGTGTGATGCGGGCCGGAGACTAACCGAGGTCGGCTCCAGGGTCGAACCCGGCGCGGTGCTTGCCGGTCGACCAGCTCGGGGGGAAGGACTCGAACCCTCAATAACTGGACCAGAACCAGTCGTG
>CAYTLZ010000004.1:0-40639 GCA_964438785.1 uncultured Actinomycetota bacterium
GGCCTCCAGGATCGGCATCCCCGCGATCGGGCTGCCGGGTTCGGTCCGGGCCGCCGGGTTCACGACGTCGTTCGCCCCGACGACGATGACGACGTCGGTCGTGGCGAAGTCCTGGTTGATCTCGCTCATCTCGAACAGCAGGTCGTAGGGGACCTCGGCCTCGGCGAGCACCACGTTCATGTGCCCGGGCATCCGCCCCGCCACCGGATGGATCGCGAAACGGACCGTGGAACCCTGGCGCTCGAGCGCCTGCGCGAGTTCGTGGACCGCGCCCTGTGCGCGGGCGGCGGCGAGCCCGTAGCCGGGCACGATGATCACGGACTGGGCCGCTTCGAGCACCATCGCCGCGGATTCCGGATCGGCCGCGACGACCCCCTCGTAGTCGACGTCATCGGACGACGACGAGGCGGTGAAGCCCCCGACGAGCACGTTGACCAGTGAGCGGTTCATCGCGACACACATGATCTGGGTCAGGATCAACCCTGCGGCACCGACGATGGTGCCCGCGATGATCAGCAGCTGGTTGCCGAGCGCGAACCCGGTGGCCGCGGCGGCGAGTCCCGACAACGAGTTCAGCAGGCTGATCACCACCGGCATGTCCGCCCCGCCGATCGGCAGGACGAGCACGATCCCGATCACGATGCTGATCGCCACCAGGCCGAGCACCAACGCGGCGGCCGGCACCGCCTCCGCGACCACTGCCACACCGACGCCACCGACCGCCAGACCACCGAGGACCAACAGACCCATCAGGGGACCGCGCAGCGGCACCCGTGGGGTGCCGGTGATCGTGCCGCGGAGCTTGAGTTCGGCCACGACGCTGCCCGACAGCGTCACCGACCCGATGAGCACCGACAGGACCAGCGTGACGGCTGCGGCCGCACCGATCGCCGACACCGTGCTGCCGCGCCAGGCGCGCTCCACGACCTCGGACCAGAACAGCGCCAGGGCCACCAACGCCGAGGAGGCACCGCCGAACCCGTTGAACCGGGCCACGATCTCCGGCATCTGGGTCGCCTTGGCGCGGGCCACGGTGACGTAGCCGAGTGCCGCGCCGACGATCAGACCGCCGACGATCCAGCGGTAGTCGACCAGCCCCACCTCGATGAGCGTGATGATCACGGCGACCAGCATGCCGGCGGCCATCAGGGCGTTGCCGCTACGGGCCGTGCGCACCCGGGCGAGCCGTTTCAGACCGACCACGAACAGGGCGATGGACACCAGTGCCAGCGCAGCGGTGAGGTCGGGGCCGATCACTTGCGGCCTCCGAAGGACGCCAGCATCTTGTCCGTGACGATGAACCCGCCGACCACGTTGGCCGTGGCGAGCACCAGGGCGACGACCGCCAGGGCGATGCTGGCGGTGAACGCCGCCACGGTCAGCAGCCCCAGCGCGCCGATCATGCTGATGCCCGACATGGCGTTCGCGCCGGACATCAGCGGTGTGTGCAGCGTGGGCGGCACCTTGTTGATCAGTTCGAAGCCGAGGAACGCGGCCAGCACGAACACGTAGACGCTGACGAGCAGTGGACCCATCATCGGTGTCCTCCATCGGGCCGCTGCGCGGCGTGCAACTCGGCGATCCGCTCGTGCGTGATCGATCCGTCGTGGGTCAACAGGGCCCCCGCGACGATCTCGTCGTCGCGATCGAGGTGCACCCGGCCGTCCTCACCGGTGATGAGCTCGATCAGCGCGGTGATGTTCCGGGCGTACAGGGCACTGGCCTCACCGGCCATCGCGGAGGGCAGGTCGCTGCCCGGGATGATCCGCACCCCGCCGTGCTCGACGACCTCCGAGGGCGAGGTCAGCACGCAGTTGCCGCCGTCGGCCGCCGCGAGGTCGATCACGACCGAGCCGGGCTGCATTGCCTCCACCATCCCCCGGGTGATCAGTTCCGGTGCGGGCCGGCCGGGGATCTGGGCCGTGGTGATGACCGCATGGGCCTGCGCGAGATGGTCGGTCAGCACGGCGCGCTGGCGCTCCAGGAAGCTCGCCGACGACGCGCCGGTGTCGGTGGATCCCTCCGATCCCCCGGGCTCGTCGGAGTCCTCGGACGCCTCGGGAACCTCGATGAACGTCCCGCCGAGCGAGGCGACCTCGTCGCGGGCCGCGTCGCGGATGTCGGAGACGTGCACCACCGCGCCGAGCCGTTTGGCGGTCGCCACGGCCTGCAGACCCGCGACGCCGGCACCGAGCACCACGATCCGAGCCGGACGGATGGTGCCGGCGGCGGTCATGAACAACGGGAAGTACTTGTCGAGCGCGTACGCGGCCTCGATCACGGCCCGGTAGCCGGCGACGTTGGCCTGACTCGACAGCACGTCCATGGACTGGGCGCGGGTGATGCGCGGGACCAGGTCCATCGCCAGCGTGCTGGTGCCCTGTTCGGCGAGCCGTCCCACCACCTCGAGGTTGCGGTGCGGGGCCATCAACGCCACCAGCACGTCGGCGGCGGGCATGGCCTCCACCTCGTCGAGCGTGGGCGCAGCGACCCGGACGACGACCTGTGCCTCGACACCCGAGTTGTCGTCGACCCCGGTGGCACCCGCATCGAGGTAGCCCGCGTCCTCGAAGCCCGCGGCGACGCCCGCGCCGGACTCGACGAAGACGGTGTGTCCCGCGTCCACCCAACGTCGGACGGCATCGGGTGAGGCCGCGACCCGCCGCTCGCCCGGGGCGCGCTCGCGCGGGACGAACAGACTGAATGGTCCGGAGCCCATGACGTCTCCTCGACGGGGGGTGTCGCGCACGTATCCGACGACGTGGACGCTCCGCAGCATGTCCATTCGACGGCGTGCTTCGGAGCCGACGGCGCACTGGCCCGGCCTCGCCCCGGTCGCTACCCGGTCGACCGGGTCACGCCCCGGCATCCTCGGTGGCAGCCCGTTCCTGACGTGACTCGACGAAGAACGCCCCGACGGTCGCCGCCACGGAGGCGAACACGACGATGGCGTAGGTCGAGAGCACGATCGCGAGCAGCCGACCGGCGAGTGTCACCGGTTCGAACACGAGGTTGGCACTGATACCGAGGTTCGCGGCCCACCACAACGCGTCGCCCAGCGAGGTCAACGCTCC
Source organism: uncultured Actinomycetota bacterium (assembly GCA_964438785.1). Lineage (GTDB taxonomy): Bacteria > Actinomycetota > Nitriliruptoria > Nitriliruptorales > Nitriliruptoraceae > PWLR01. The sequence continues at coordinate 3,075 of CAYTLZ010000004.1, forward strand.
CTCCCGGCCCCGTTCGAGCACGAACAGCAGCTGCCCGCTGCCGAACACCACCACCAGCGTCGTGACGACCAGGAACTGCAGGCGACCCGTCAGCAGGCCCTTGGCCGTGCCGACCGCCCGATAGGAGGAGCCGACGACCCGACTCGCCGGCAGGATCCGCATCACCCGCAGGGCACGGGTCACGCGCAGCACCCGCAGCACGGGCAGGATCAGGAACAGCACCGACGGCCAGTGGCGCTGCAGGAACCGTCCCGGATGACCGGACACGACGAGCTTGGCGAACAACTCGACCGCGAACACCGCCCAGATGACGTTGCTGACGAGGCGCAGGACATCGGCCTGTTCGCGCGGTACCACCAACTCGTAGGCGACGAGCACGGCCCACACGACGGCCAGGACCGCCATGGGGATGTCCAGCCGCTGCTCGATCAGGGTGGCGAGCCGCTCACGCGGGCTCGGTTCGTCGTCCGGATCGGTGTCGAGCGTCGGGATCGGGCCGTCGTTGACCATCTGCGCGTCTCCACCGGAAGCGGGTGCTGGCATCGGCCGAGCCTACGAGGCGCACCGGTGGATCCCCGCCGACGAGCGGTCCACGGCGCGGATGACCGCGCCGTGGACCGTCCTGCCCCGGACCGACCCGCGGAGGTCGGGTCAGTCGGCTTCCTGCAGGACCACGGTCAGCTCGAGGCGTTCGCCGTCGCGATCGAGGACGACCTCGACCTCGTCGCCCGGTGCGAACGTGCGCACGAGCGTGGTCAGCTCGGACATCGACGTGATGGCCTCGCCATCGAAGGCGACGATGACGTCACCCGACTCGATCCCGGCCTCATCGGCCCCGCCGCCGTCGAGCACCTCGGCGACCACGGCCCCTTCACCGACGTCGATGTCGTAGGCCTCGGCGACCGCCGGTGTGACGTCACCCCCACTGATGCCGAGCTGGGCGTAGGTCACCTCACCGGTCTCGATCAGCTGCTGCGCGATCGCGAGCGCGGTCGTGGCGGGGATGGCGAAGCCGATCCCGGCGCTGGTCCCGGTCGCGGAGTAGATCGCCGTGTTGATGCCGACGAGTCGGCCCGCGGCATCGATGAGTGCACCCCCGGAGTTGCCCGGATTGATGGCGGCATCCGTCTGGATCATGCCGAGCAGTGCCGGCTGGTCCGGCCCGCCCCGCAGGGTCCGGTCGAGCCCGCTGACGATGCCGGCGGTGACGGACCCCTCGAGTCCGAAGGGCGATCCGATCGCGATCACCTCGTCTCCGACGGCCGTGCCGTCGGCGACGCCGACGGCCGGCAGGCCATCCGCGTCGATCTGCAGCACCGCGACGTCGCTGGTCGGGTCGGCACCCACCAGTTCCGCCTCGTGGGCGGTGCCGTCGGGCAGCGTGACCCCGATCTGATCCGCGCCATCCACCACATGGGCGTTGGTCAGCAGGAAGCCGTCCGCATCCACGATGACGGCCGACCCGCTGCCCTGGCCCTGCGCCCCGACGACCTGGACGAAGCCGACCGACGGGGACACCTCGGCGGCCAGTTCGGGGATCGTCGCGCCGGACACCGCCGGTGTCGCGTCGGCGGCTGGATCCTCCACGCCCGTGTCGTCCACGATCCCATCGAGCGCGGCCGGCTCACCCGGTGCGACGCTCTGGGTGACGCCGACGGCGACCGTCGCGGCGACCAGCGCGGCGACGACCGACGCCACCACCGTGGTCCGCAGGGTCGTGGGCCGGTCCGCGCCCGAGGTTGACCGGGCCGCCGGGTCGGACGACGGGTTCCCGGCCGACGGTGGCGGTGGCGTCGTGGGGGCCGACGGTGGCGTGGTCGGAGCCGACGGGTCCGCAGCCGACGGGTCCACAGCTGACCGGTCCGCGGCCGACGGGTCCACAGCTGACGGGTCCGCGGCCGACGGATTCGCCGCCGAGGAGAACGCCGACGCGGCTGTCTCCGGGTGCTCGGGTGGGATGGACATGACTGGCTCCTGGCTGGCTCGTTGATGACCAGGGTGGCCGCCATGGTTGAGAGTTCCCTGAGAGCCGAGCAGCCCCGGCTCGACCGGGTCCGGTCGGCTGCCGCGGGGTCTCAGTGCCAGGCCCGCGCGAGCACCTCGACGTCGTCGAGCAGCCCGCTGTCCAACGTCGCCGAGTGGACCCGGTAGCGGTCGAGGTCGGTGCCGAGCTCCGCGTCCGTCTCGTCCCACTGGCGCAGGAAGGTGGCCAGCGAGTGGTCCTTGACCTCGTGCCGGTCGGCGTCGACGCGCCAGTCGGCCGTGTAGGTGTCGCCCCACGTGGAGCCGACCGTCATGCGCGCCCCACGTGCACCGTCGGCGCGCAGCCAGGCCCCGAGGAACGCCTCCGCCCGACCGTGGGAGCGGGCGACATCGAGGCCGCGGCCGCGGCGGCGTCCAGCAGCGACCGGGCACGGTCCCGCATGGCCGCGACCCTACGGTCGACGGGCAGATCGCGGTCCCGGCCGGTCGTGATGTAGCCGGGCCGCCCGACCGCGGCCAGCTTGAGGCCGATGGGGCTGACCCGCAGGCCGGCCGTCCCGTACTCACGGGTCCGCACGGACGCTCCCATCAGGTGGTGACCCACTCCCGCCGGCCGCCTTCCCCGCAACGGAGGTACGCCCGCCGCCCGTCGCATCGCGCGCGTCGGCGGTCACATCGGGCGCGTCGCCGGTGAGATCGCGCACCTCGCCGGTCACATCGGGCGCGTCGCCGGTCGCCACGGTCGGGAAGTCGAGCATGATGCTGACACCACCCCCGGAGGCGGCGTCGATTCGCATGGTGCCCTCGTGCGCGGTGACGATCTGCCGCACGATGGCCAGGCCCAGGCCACTGCCGGTCGTCCCCCGCGACGAGGCCGGCCGGTGGAAGCGCTCCAGGACCCGTTCACGTTCCTCGACGGCGATGCCGGGGCCGTGATCCCGGACCCGCACCACGCCGTCGGTGGTCACCGCCACCTCGACGTCCGCCCCGGGGGCGTACTTGCGGGCGTTCTCCAGCAGCTCCGCCACGGCGCGTTCGACCCGGACGGCGTCGCCCACGATCGTCACGGGCCGGGCCTCGAGCTGCACCCGGGCGTCGGTGCGGGGCGCGAGTGCGACGGCCCGGGCCACACACGCATCCAGCCGGAGGGGCTCACGTTCGAGGTCGGGTCGTTCGCCGCGGGCGAGCTCGGTCAGCGACGTGATGAGCGTGGCGAACTCGTCGAGCTGCAGGTCGACGTCGCGCAGCAGCGACGCGCGCTCGTCGTCGGTGAGCTGCTCGAGTTCGGCCAGGACCTCGATGTTGGTCCGCAACGAGGTCAGCGGGGTGCGCAGTTCGTGTGACGCGTCGGCGATCAGCTGCTCCTGTGCGCTGCGGGCCTGCTCGAGTTCGGCGAGCATCCGGTCGAACGCGCCGGCGAGCCGACCGACCTCGTCGCTGCGACCGAGCGCGATCCGGCGACTGAGATCCCGGGTCCGACCCACCTCCTCGGCCAGCCGGGTCAGCTCCCGGACCGGGCGTGTCGCCGGTCCGGCGACCAGCCGACCGAGCAGGGCGGCGAGCAGGACACCCAGGGCACTGCCGACGAGCAGCTGGCGGCGCAGCCCGGCGAGCACGTCCTCGACCTCGGCCAGCGGCCGGGCGACCTGCAGGGCCACACCGGGCTGCAGCGGCACCGTCAGCGTCCGGATCGGCATGGCGTCGACCTCGACGGTCTCGAACGTCCGGCCGCTCGTCCCGGCGGCGACGGACCGGGCGGTGTCGGTCACGGGCAGCAGCTCGGTGGTGATCGACCCGGCCGGGCGCAGCACGTCGCCCTCGACGGTCACCGCCTGGATGAACCCGCCGGCCCCGCCGAACGCACCCGCCCGCGCACCGGGGCTCGGTGGCTGGCCGCCGGGCGGTGGTTCGAGCTGCACGATGTCGAGCAGGGCCCGATCGACCGTGCCATAGAGGGTGTTCTGTGTGACGAGATAGAGGCCGACCGAGGCCGCGACGACGGCGGCGGTCACCGCCAGCGCGGCGATGAGGGCGATGCGCAGGCGCAGGGTCATGACGCGCGCAACGCATAGCCGAACCCGCGCACGGTCTGGATCAGCCGGGGCCGACCGCCCGCCTCGAGCTTGCGGCGCAGATACCCGATGTAGACCTCGACGTTGTTGGGGCTGACGTCACTGTCGATCCCCCACACCTTGGCGTGCAGCTGGTCGCGCGTGTGGACCCGCTGCGGTTCGTCCACGAACGCGAGCAGCAGATCGAACTCGGTGCGGGTCAGTTCGATCGCCTCACCGTCGCGTCGGACGGTCACCCGGTCGGTGTCGAGCTCGAGGTCCGCGAACCGGCGCACACCGCTCGGCTCGTCGGGACGCGTCCGGCGCAGCAACGCCTCGAGCCGGGCGACCAGTTCGTCGAGGGCGAACGGCTTGACGAGATAGTCGTCGGCACCGGTCTCGAGCCCGGTCACGCGGTCCGGGACCGCATCGCGGGCGGTGAGCAACAGGATCGGGAACACGTGGCCGTCCTCACGCACCCGTCGTACGACACCGAATCCGTCGACCCCCGGCATCATCACGTCGAGCACGACCACGTCCGGGGTGACCGCACCGATCCGGGCGATGGCGTCCACCCCGTCGGTCGCGAGCTCCACGTCGTAGCCACGCACCCGTAGCGCACGCTGCAGACTGTCGCGCACGGCCCGGTCGTCGTCGACGACCAGGACCCGGGATCGTGGTGGCACCCGTTCCTCCTGCTGGACGGCCACATCGTGCTCGTGTGCCCCCATGGTTGCACGGGCGCTTGAGAGACACCTGAGACGAACGGCCCGCCGGGCACGGGTCCCGCCGGCCGCCCCGGGTTCTGGCGGGTGGAGCGGGCTGCACTACCGGCATCCGGATCTCTGTGCACCGGGCACAGCCGCGACGGACGGGCCGGTCCGTACGGTCGCACCTCGAACGCGAACGGGAGAACGCGTTGTCTGATCCTCTTGCCTACCTGCCGTGGAACTGGGGAGCCGCTCGGCGGGACGACCCCTGCTTCAGCGATGACGACACGACGCTGAGCTACGGGGAGTTCGCCGCACGGGTCGATGTGCTCGCCGCCCAACTGGCCGCACACGACATCGGCCCCGGTGACGTCGTCGCGGTCATGCTGCCCAACCGGGCCGAACTGGTCCTGACGCTGTTCGCCGCCTGGCGGCTCGGGGCGACCGCCACACCGTTGAACCCGAACTTCACGGCGCGTGAGGCCGGCTACCAGCTCGAGGACTCCGGTGCCCGCCTGGTCGTCAACCTGGGACCCGACGCCCCCGACGGCGGGCTGCCGGCGATCCATGTCGACGACGTCGAGGTGGCACGGGACGACGTCGACGAACTGCCGCCACCTCCCGCCGACGAGCAGCTGCGCGACCGCACGGCCCTGCTGATCTACACCTCGGGGTCGACCGGTCGGCCCAAGGGCGTCATCCTGCCCCACGGCAACCTGCTGGCCATGGGACGACAGATGGTGCAGCACTTCGGGCTCACCGCCGACGACCACTGTCTGCTGATCCTGCCGCTGTTCCACGTCAACGCCATCATGGTCAGCGTGCTGAGTCCACTGCTGGCCGGTGCACGGACCACCGTGATGGGCAAGTTCGAGCCCGAGCCGTTCCTCGAGGTGCTGGCGAACGTCCGTCCGACCTACTTCTCCGGCGTGCCGACCATCTACGCCCTGCTCGCGGCCCTGCCCGCCGACGTCATCCCCGACACCTCCTCGCTGCGCTTCGCCGTGTGCGGTGCCGCACCGGTGTCCCGGGAGCTGCTCGAACGTTCCGAGGAACGCTTCGGATTCGTGATGGTGGAGGGCTACGGCCTGACCGAGGGCACCTGTGCATCGGCGTGCAACCCGATCGACGGGGTCCGCAAGCTCGGCACGGTCGGACCCGCCATCGCGGGCCAGCAGATCGCGATCATGGATCCCGAGGGCGAGATCCTGCCGTCGGGTGAGACGGGCGAGGTCGTCATCGCCGGGCCCACGGTCATGGCCGGCTACCTCAACAAGCCGGACGCCACGGCCGAGACGATCGTCGACGGCTGGCTGCACACCGGCGACGTCGGCCACCTCGACGCGGACGGATATCTGACGTTGGTCGACCGCATCAAGGACATGATCATCCGGGGCGGGGAGAACCTCTACCCCAAGGAGATCGAGGCTACGCTGTTCGAGGTCGAGGACGTGCTCGAGGCCGCCGTGATCGGTCGACCCGACGAGGTCATGGGTGAGGTGCCCGTCGCCTACGTCGCGCTGTACCCCGGTTCGACCGTCACCGCCGACGAGCTGCTCGCGCATTGCCGCGAGCACCTCACCCGCGTGAAGGTCCCGGTCGACATCGCCATCGTTGACGAGCTGCCGAAGAACCCGGTCGGCAAGCTCGACAAGCCTGCACTGCGACGTTCGCTGCAGGACCAGCCCGCCTGATCGGTACCGACCGTCGACGACGACGGTCCGGCTGTTGGGAGACAGCCGGCCGGTGATCGACCGATCACCGGCGAGCGGTTGGGAGACCGCCACCGATCAGGCCCGTCACACCAGGGGAGAACCCGGGTTCACCGCACATCAAGGGAGAGCATCAATGGGCTACAAGACCCCCGATCTGCCGCCGGTCGACTTCGCGACCTACCGGCAGATCCCGTTTCTCGAGCGCATGCGCACGTTGCAGCTGTTCTGGGTCGATCACGGCTTCGGGACCGCCAAGGAAGTGCACATGCTCTATGTGTACAAGATCATCCTGTACGTCACCCTGGGTGGATTCCTCGCGTGGGTGTCCACCCCCGAACTCGGTGCGCTCGGCGAGATCGGCTCGTGGTGGTCCGAGCCGATCTTCTACCAGAAGCTGATGGCCTGGACGGTGCTGTTCGAGGTGCTCGGACTCGCGTCGTCATCGGGGCCGCTGTCGTTCAAGTTCAAGCCCATGATCGGTGGGGTCCTGTACTGGAGCAAGCCGGGGACCCTGCGCATCCCGCCGTACCCGGGCAAGGTGCCCTTCACCGCCGGTGACCACCGCACGCTGTGGGACGTCGGTGTCTACTTCGCGATCATCGCCAACCTGCTGTGGCTGATCTTCTCGTCGGGGGTCGACAAGGCCGGGCTGCCGGACTTCGTCACCGCCGGGGTGCTGCCGACACTGCCGCTGGTCACGCTGTTCGCGCTGCAGATCCTCATGGGACTACGCGACAAGGTCGTGTTCCTGGCGTCCCGCGCCGAGCAGTACATGTTCGTGATGCTGTTCTTCGCGGTGCTGGGCTTCGTGGACATGATCCTCGCCGCCAAGATCGCCATGGTCACGATCTGGATGGGGGCCGGCATCTCCAAGTTCGGTCGTCACTTCAGCAACGTGGTCTCGCCGATGATGTCCAACGCACCGTGGTTGAGCTCGAAGCGGTTCAAGCGGTCGCTGTACCGCGACTTCCCCACCGACCTACGCCCGTCGAAGAACACCATGGCGTGGGCCCACGGTGGTGGGTCGCTGGTCGAACTGACCCTGCCGTTGATCCTGCTGTTCTCGACCAACCGCACCCTGACCCTGCTCGCCGTGACCGGGATGATCATCTTCCACCTGTTCATCATCGCGGCGTTCCCGCTCGCGGTCCCGCTCGAGTGGAACGTGTTCTTCATCTTCGCCACCCCCTTCCTGTTCCTGAACTTCCACGCCAGCGACGGGTTCGCGGTCACCGACATCACCTCCCCCGCCGTGCTGGCCGCGATCCTGGTGGCGTTCCTGAGCGGCCCGATCCTGGGCAACCTCAAGCCCGAGTGGGTGTCGTTCCTGGTGTCCATGCGGCAGTACGCCGGGAACTGGGCGTCGGCGAACTGGGCGTTCCGGGGCGAGGCCGAGGCCAAGCTCAACGACGCCATCACCAAGGTCTCCGACAACCAGGTCGACAACCTCACGGCGCTGTACGGCCGCGAGGTCGCCGAGGTCTACATGGAGTTCGCGGTCGCCTGGCGGATGCTCAACACCCACGCCCGCGGGATCCTGTCGGTGCAACTGCGCCACCTCGACGACGTCGAGAACTACGAGATCCGCGAGGCCGAGTTCGTCTGCTCCGACCTGCTCGGGTGGCAGTTCGGTGACGGCCACCTGCACGACGAGCGGCTCATCAACGCAGTTCAGGCCCGATGCAACTTCGAGCCGGGTGAACTGGTGGTGACCTTCGTCGAATCGCAACCGATCTACAAGAAGGTGCAGCAGTACCGCGTGATCGACGCCGCGCTCGGTGTGGTCGAACGTGGGACCTGGCACATGGACGATCTGGCCGACGAGCAGCCCTGGCTGCCCAACGGTCCGGTCAAGCACACGGTGACCTGGACCCGCCCCGGGTACACGGCACCGGGCGATCCGGCGAAGGCCGTCGCCGATGCCGCCGCACACCGCGCGGCAGCGGCCGCTCCGGCCGAGCCGGCCGAGCCGGCCGAGCCGAGCGCCACGTGACCACGGCCACGGTCGTCGGCAGCGGGCCCAACGGGCTCGCTGCCGCGGTCACCCTCGCCGAGGCCGGCGTCCGGGTCCGCGTCCTGGAGGCCGCGGACACGATCGGCGGCGGCACCCGGACCAGCGAGCACACGCTGCCCGGGCTGCTGCACGACGACTGCTCGGCGTTCCACCCGACCGGTGCGGCCTCACCGGCGCTCCGGGCCATGGGTCTCGAGGAGTTCGGGCTGCGCTGGCGCTGGCCGGCGATCGAACTCGCCCACCCGCTCGACGGGGGCCGGGCGGGCCTGCTGTGGCGCGACGTGGACCGGACCGCGTCCGGTCTGGGCGTCGACGGCCCGGCGTGGGCCCGACTGTTCGGGCCGATCGCCCGGCGGTTCGACGCGTTGACCGGGGAGGTCTTCCAGCCGATCGTCCACCTGCCGCGCCACCCGATCGTGCTGGCGCGGTTCGGGCTGCGGGCCCTGCAGCCCGCGAGCCTGCTGGCCCGGCGCTGGCAGGCCGACGAGGCCCGGGGGCTGTTCGGGGGCGTGGCCGCCCACGCGTTCACCAGACTCACGACCCCGTTCTCCAGTTCCGTCGGCCTGATGCTGACCGCCGCCGGCCACGCCTACGGCTGGCCGGTCGCGGCGGGCGGGTCACAGGCGATCAGCGCCGCGCTCGCCGCCAAGCTGGCCAGCCTCGGGGGCACGATCGAGACCGGGGTCGAGGTGCGCCACCTCGACGATGTCGGACCGAGCGACCTGACCCTGCTGTCGACCTCACCCCGGGCGGCGGCCGACATCATCGGGTCGCGCCAGCCGCGTCGTGTCCGGCGTGCCTACCGGCGTTACCGCTACGGACCCGGGGTGTTCAAGCTCGACCTCGCGATCGAGGGGGACATCCCCTGGTCCAACCCGGATGTCGGCCGCGCCGGCACCGTGCACCTCGGTGGCTCGCTCGAGGAGATGGCGGCGACCGAGGCGGACACGGTGGCAGGTCGGATGCCCGATCGGCCGTTCGTGCTGCTCGGCCAGCAGTACATCGCCGACCCGGCCCGCAGCGTCGACGGTCATCATCCGATCTGGGCGTATGCACACGTCCCGTCGGGCTACCGCGGCGACGCCACGGAGGCCATCCTCGCGCAGATCGAGCGGTTCGCGCCGGGCTTCCGCCGGCAGGTGCGGGCGACCTTCAGCCGGTCCGCGGTCGAGATGGAGGCCTACAACCCCAACGCGATCGGGGGCGACATCAACGTCGGCGCGAACGACGTGCCACAGATCGCGCTGCGCCCCCGCATCCTCGGCAATCCCTACCGCACCGGTGCCCCGGGGGTCTACCTGTGTTCGAGCGCGACCCCGCCCGGTGCGGGCGTGCACGGCATGTGCGGCTTCAACGCCGCCACCACCGCGTTGCGGGATACGGTCGGTCCGTCACGGGGGTGAGGAGGCAGCATGGTTGCACCCGCCATTCCCGGACCGGGACGATCCGGTCACCCGGCACCGAGCACCCTGGCACTGGTGTCGACCAGTGCGCAGCGGCTGGCCGAACGCGAGGCGTCCATCGTTCGGTCGATGACCGAGTTGCTGTCGGGGATCGAACGGCTCGACGACGATCCCCGGATGCTCGACCTGCTCGAATCCAGCATCGCCGCCAACATCAACACCATCCTGCAGGTCCTGCACCGCCACCTGCCCATCGAGCAGCTGCAACCGACGACGGCCGCCGTGGCCTACGCCGCCTACGTGGCCCAGCGCGGCATTCCCGCCAACGCCCTGGTACGCGCCTACCACATGGGCCAGGAGGACCTGCTCGAGCGCTTCTACGAGGAGGTCGAACTCCTCGAGTGCTCCCCCACCGAGCGCTTCGAGGTGATGCGCTACGTCTCCGCGGTCCTCTACCGCTACGTCGACTGGATCACGCTGTACCTGCTGGAGGTCTACGAGGACGAGAAACGCCGCTGGGACTCGACCCGTTCCAGCGTGCACACCTCGCTGGTCACCCGGGTCCTGACCGGTGAGCCGGGGGCCGGAGGCTCCCTGTCGGTCGCCACCGGCTACGACCTCGACCAGCACCACATCGCGCTGATCGCCTGGCTCCCCCACACCGCGGCGCACACCCAGGGCCTGCCCGAGGTCGAGCGGTTCGTGCGGGACCTGCACGAGCGGGTCGGCCGGCGTGGACATCCGATCGTCACCGCCGCCGACCGCAGCACCGTGTGGGCCTGGTTGCCCCGCGGCACCGATGCGCGTCCCCTGCCGGACCGGGAGCTGCACGCCCTGCTCGACGCGACCCAGGGCGTGCATGCGGCCGTCGGGCTCCCGGCCCCCGGGGAGTTGGGGTTCCGTCGGTCGCACGAACAGGCGGACGCCGCCCGTCAGGTGGCCCTGACCGCCTCGCAGGAGCCGACCACGCTGTCCTACGGCGACGACGGCGTCGCGGTGGTCAGTGTGCTCGCCCGCGACCTCAATGCGACCCGCGACTGGGTCCGCCAGGTGCTCGGTGCGCTGGCGGCCGACGACGACAACGCGGCCCGCCTGCGTGAGACGGTGCGCATCTACCTCGCGAACGGTGCGAGCGCGACGGAGGCGGCGGCGATCCTGCACCTGCACCGCAACTCCGTGCGCTACCGAATCGAGCGCGCGGAGGAACTGCGCGGCCGCTCGGTCGGCGAAGGGCGACTCGACGTCGAACTGGCGCTGCAGACCTGCCACCTGCTCGGGGCCAGCGTCCTGTCGTGAGCGGACGCCGGCACCTCACGACCGGCCGCGCGCCCGGGTGCCGCCACCGTGGTGGCGAGATCCGGGCGCGCGGCGGGATCGCGGTCGGTCAGGCACCCGGCAGGTGGCACCCGAGGACCGCACCCGAGGTGTCGACGACCGCCGGACGGACCTCACGCGCGGTGCTCGCGGTGCCGGCCAGCTCGATCGAGGCCGTGTCGATCGATGTGGCGTCGACGCCGCGGGTGCGGACACCCAGCCCGTGGACGTCGTTGAGGATCCGCCCGTCCGGGTGGTCCGCCGATTCCTCCTCCTCGATGAGCTCGGTGTCGAGGAACCCGACCTGCTCACCGTTGCTGGTGTCGATGATCGCGACACCCGGTGCGGTGCCCGTCGCGGCGTGCGGTGCCCCCGAGCGGGGGGACGGTCCGCGCTGACTGACGTAGATGAGCGAGCCGTCGGGGCTGTAGTCGACGATGTCGGGGGTCTCGGCGACGTCCTCGTACTCGGCGACGACCTCCAGCGTGTCGGCGTCGATCACGATGGCGTCGTCGCTGATGCGGTTGACCTGCCAGTACTGGGACCCGTCCGGGGTCAACCGCAGCCCGTGGACGTCGAACCCGGCGGTGTCGCCCGCACCGGCGTTCTCGGTGCGCAACAGTTCCTTGGTGGCCGGGTCGAACACGTACCACTCACCGGGCGTGTTGTCGCCCTCGACGACCTGACCGCTCCAGTTCGCGAGCACCCGTTCACCGGTCACGGACACGCCGCAGTTGGCCTTGACCTCACCCGGGTCCCAGCCGTGCGTGGCCGCGCCCGACTCGAGGTCGAGGACGAAGAAGCCGCCGGCGTTCCAGCCCGGCCCGAGCGTGATCCACGCCTCGGACGAATCGGGTGAGTACTGGTGGCAGACCGGCGAGTACGACGGGTACTCCCAGCCCCCGTCCGCCTCGATCGGGGCCAGCAGGTCGCCGACGTCGAGCTGGCGATCGACCGCGAAGGTGGGCGCATCGGCATCGAGGTCGAGCGGGATCTCCACCATGCGCTGCGCCCCGATGGCCGCGACCCACACCGCGGAGTCGTCGGGGGTGACGGCCGCCATGTGCGTCCCCGCCCCCGTGTCGAGCACCGCGACGACCTCCTTGGCGGCGGTGTCGATCACGATGGTGACGCCACCGGCGGTGGAGGCGATGAAGGCGTAGCGCTCCTGGGAATCGAACTCGATCATGTGGGGCACGGTGATGGGCCCCTCCGGGGCGGCGTCGAAGCCGGCCCCGGCGAGCGCGCTCGGGCTCACGTCGATCTGTGCGATGCGCTCCTCGCTGGCCGCGTTGAACACGTGGATCAGGTCGGTGCCCTGATCGAGCGACCAGACCTCACCGACGACGTCGGCGTCGGCCCGGTCGAGCAGCCGGACGAGCACGGTGGCGGTCTGGTCGCGACGGGTGGTGGCCTGCGGCGCGAACTCGGCGTCCGAGCGGCCCTGCAGCAGCCCCTCGGCCACGGCGGCATCGATCGCGGCGGCGTGGGTCCCGGCCGTCGCGACGTCGTCGAACCCAGCGGCGACGTCGGCGGCGACGTCCGCGTTGCGGATGTAGCCCAGCACGCGGACCACGACACTGGCGAACTGTTCCCGCACGAGGGTGTCACCGGGTCGGAACGTGCCGTCGTCGTACCCGCGGACGATGCCGGCTGCGGCCAGTCGACGGATGTTGGCACCGTGCGTCGGGCCGGCGTCCGGGAACGCCGGCCCCGCCTCGACGGGCGGCAGCTGGATGCCGAGTTCAGCCAGGGTCCGGGCGATCAGCGAGGCGGCCTGCCCCCGCTGGAGGTCGCCAGCGGGGTCGAAGGTCGAGGCGGTCGTCCCCGAGATGATCCCGAGCTCCGTCGCGCAGCTGATGGCGGCGAGGTGCGTGTTGGTCGCCGTGACGTCGTCGAACCCGTTGGTGGTGTCCAGCCCATCGCAGGCACCGACGCCGGGGGCCTGCTGGCCACTCGCCGGTGCGCCCAGGAGGCTGAGCGCCATCCCGAGCACCAGGGTCAGTACCGCGAACCGTCGCACCATGATGTTGCCGTCCTCATGCACTCGGGCACCGCCAGGACGCGGTGCATCGGCCGGGACCGTACGAGTGGCCGCCGGCGGGCTCCGCCGTGGGAGGAGAACAACGGTGCGAACGTCGCATGACGGTCCACCGAGCCGGGGCGTGTCCGCTGGTGCCACCGGACGTCCGCGGGTTGGTACGGTCGTGGCATCGACGCCGAGGGAGCCCCGACGTACCAGGGGCTGAGAGCGCACCGGGCGGGTGCGGGACCTCGGAACCTGATCCGGGTCATGCCGGCGGAGGGAGTGCGTCATGTTGGAACCGACCGTGAGCCTGGTGCTGCTCGTCGCGGTGCTCGCCGCGTGCATCGCCATCGGGATCCGCCGGGGTGAGGCCGCAACCCGCGATCTCGACCAGTTCCTGGTGGCCCGCAACAGCCAGGGCCCGCTGGCCCTGGGCCTGTCGTTCCTGGCCTCCGGGCTCGGCGCGTGGATCCTGTTCGCGCCCCCGGAGCTCGGCGCGATCCTCGGGATCGGCCCGGTCATCGGCTACGCGCTCGCGGCGGCCGGGCCGTTCCTGGTGTTCGCGTTCGTCGGCCCCCGGCTACGCCGCATCGTGCCGTCCGGTCAGGGCCTGAGCGAGTTCCTGCGCGTGCGGTTCGGGCCCGGTGCCGGACTCGCCGTGACCGCGGTGTCCCTGCTGTACATGGGCGTGTTCCTGGCCGCCGAGCTGGTCGCCATCGCCGGACTGGTCGAGCTGCTCGGCGGCGTCCCGCGGTCGGTCACGGTGCTCGCCGTGGTCGCCGCCACACTGGCCTACACCGCCTACGCCGGGCTGCGGGCCTCGCTGCGCACCGACCGGTGGCAGGGCTGGGCCGTCATCGTGCTGCTGAGCGTCGCCGCCTGGCTGGTCGTGACCCGGGTCGACGCCCCCATCGAGACGGTCCGGGCCAGTGGGCTGCTGGGGATCGACCGGATCGGGCTGGAGAGTGCCGCGACGCTGATCCTGGCCGTCACGGCCGCCAACCTGTTCCACCACGGCTACTGGCAGCGCGTCTGGTCCGCCCGCGACGACGCCGCACTGCGCCAGGGGGCACTGATCGGTGCGGCCATCACCGTGCCGCTGATGCTCATCGCCGGCGGCCTGGGGGTCCTCGCCTCGGCGCTCGGCGTGGTCGAGGTGCCCGCGCTGTCGATCTTCACCCTGGCCGCCGAGCTGCCGACCGTGGCCATCGCCGGGGTGCTGCTGCTCGGCATCGCGCTCGTCACCTCCTCGGTGGACACACTGGAGAACGGTCTGGCCGCGCTGCTGGTCGCCGAACGGCCCAGTCTGGAGCTGCGCCATGCACGCGTCCTGACCGTGGTGATCGTCCTGCCCGCCGCCGCGGTCGGGATGGTCGCCACCTCGGTGCTGCAGCTGTTCCTGATCGCGGACCTGCTGGCGGCGGTGCTGCTGGTCCCGGCGCTGCTCGGGCTGTGGCGGCGCACCACCTCGACGGGGGTGTTCGCCGGCATCGTGGCCGGGATCGTCGGCGCGATCGGCCTGAGCTGGCTCACGACCGGCACGTGGCGGGGTGCCGTCGACGCCGTGACCTTCCCCGATGCCGTGCCGACGCTGGCCCCGTTCGCGGGTGCGCTGCTCGCCAGCGCGGCCGTCACCGTCGTGGTGTCCCTGATCGCCCGTGACCGGGCGGACCTCGACGACCTGGACACGCAGGTCCGGGCCCGGGTCGCCGCCGGCCGTGCGACCCACCGGCAACGCTGATGGGCCGTCACACCCCGATTCCCCGGCTGCACGTCCTGACCGACGCCACCGTCGGCTCCGACGACCTGCGCGTCGTCGATGCGGCGCTGTCGGGTGGTGCGCCGGTCATCCAGGTCCGGGTCAAGGACCGCCCGACCGACGAGCACCTGGCCGTCGCCCGCGCGATCGTGGCCCGGTGCCGGACCGCCGGGGCGGTCAGCATCGTCAACGACCGCGTCGACATCGCCCTCGCCGCCGGGGCGGACGGCGTCCATCTCGGGCTGCACGACCTGCCGATCGCCGATGCCCGCGCACTGGCCGGCGACCGGCTGTTCATCGGGGGCACAGCGCGCGATCCGGCCATGGCCCGTCGGCTCGTCGCCGACGGCGCGGACTACCTCGGTGTCGGCCCGACCTTCACCACCAGGACCAAGGACGGCCTGCCCGACCCCCTGGGCCCCGACGGCGTCGCGGCCGTCGTCGCCGCGGTCGACGTCCCGGTCGTCGCCATCGCCGGCATCGACGCCGACCGCGTCCCGGCCGTGCTGGCCACCGGCGCGCACGGGGTCGCCGTCACCGCCGCGGTGACCGCGGCCGCCGACCCGGCCGCCGCGGTCCGCGAACTGCTGGCGCTGCTCGACACGGGAGCACGCCCATGACCGGCGCGGTCAGCGCGGACGTGGTCGTGATCGGTGGTGGGCTCATCGGGCTCGCCATCGCCTGGCAGAGCGCGAACCAGGGGCTGGACGTCCACCTGATCGATCCGGACCCGGGACGTGGAGCCTCCAACGTGGCGGCCGGCATGCTCGCCCCGGTCATGGAGGTCACCTACGGCGAACAGGACCACCTCACCCTGACCATCGCCGGAGCCCGTGCCTGGCCCGCGTTCGCCGCCGAGCTCGGGGCCGCCACGGGTCGGGACGTCGGCTACCGCGCGACGGGCACGCTGCTGGTCGGCTACGACGCGGACGATGCCGCCGCACTGGCCGATCTGGAGGCGTTCCAGACCGAGCTCGGACTCGAGGTCACCCGGCTGCGGGGGCGCGAGCTGCGGGAGCGTGAACCGCTGCTGAGCCCGCGGGTGCGCACCGGTCTGCTGGCCGGCGAGGACCACCGCGTCGAGCCCCGCGCGGTCGTCGCCGCGCTGCTGACCGCGGCGCGTGACGCCGGGGTCCACCTCGACGACGGCCGGGTCACCCGACTCGACCACGACGGGAGCCGGGTCGACGGGGTCACGCTGGAGGACGGCCGCCGCATCGCGGCCGCGCAGGTGGTGCTGGCCGCCGGCGCATGGTCGGCCACGATCGACGGTCTGCCCGACACCGCCCGACCCGCCGTGCGCCCGTTGAAGGGTCAGCTGCTGCAGTTGCGGGCGCTGGACGGTCGGCAGGTCCTGACGACCACGGTGCGGGCGCTGGTCCGCCACCGCAGCCTCTACCTCGTACCGCGTGACGACGGCCGGCTGGTGGTGGGCGCCTCGCAGGAGGAGCGCGGGTTCGACACGACCGTCACCGCCGGCGCGACCCGGGAGCTGCTCGACGACGCCGCGGCGATCGTGCCCGGCATCGACGAACTGGAACTGACCGAGACCATCGCCGGGCTGCGACCGACCACCCCGGACAATGCGCCGGTCATCGGCCCGACCGCGGCCCTCGAGGGGCTGGTGCTGGCGACCGGACACCATCGCAACGGGGCGTTGCTGACCGCGTTGACCGCACGCACCGTGACCGACATCCTGACGGGTCAGGCCCCGGATCCCGTGCTGGCCGCCGCCGATCCGGACCGGGCCAACCTGCGCCGGCACCGCGTCGACGGCACCCACCGAGACGGCACCGGCGACGCCGACCGCAGCGGTACGGCCTCCGACCGCGACGGACGCGGGGCCGGACTCGACGCGCTGCTGGCCGCCAACCGCGGTCACGGCCGGAGGGGGTGATCGGATGCGGATCCACGTCAACGGCGACCCGACCGAGGTCGACGACGACACGACCCTGGGCGCGCTGATGGACACCCGCGTCGCCGACCGTCGGGGGGTGGCCGTCGCCGTCGACGGCGAGGTGATCCCCCGCGCCGACTGGGACGACGCACCCCTGGTCGCGGACAGCCGGATCGAGATCGTCGGCGCGGTGCAGGGCGGCTGACCCCACCCCGCGGCGCACGCCATCCGGACCCCGGACACGGCATCACGGACCACGGCACCACCGCCAGGAGCCACCATGACCACGCCACTGACCATCGGCGACACCGAGCTGACCTCGCGACTCGTGCTGGGCACCGGCGGGGCCACGAGCCTGGACGTGCTCGAACGGGCCATCGCCGCGTCGGGCACCGAGGTGGTCACGGTCGCGTTGCGCCGGGTGACCGACACCGGACCGGGATCGCTGCTCGATGTGATCGATCGCACCGGGGTGCGCATCCTGCCCAACACCGCCGGTTGCTACACCGCCCGGGAGGCGGTCCAGGTCGCCAAACTCGGTCGCGAGGCGTTCGAGACCGACTGGGTGAAGCTCGAGGTCATCGGCGACGAACGCACCCTGCTGCCCGACCCGGTCGAACTGCTCGATGCCGCCGAACAGCTCGTCGACGCCGGGTTCACGGTCTGGCCCTACACCAACGACGACCCCATCGTGGCGGCCCGGTTGGCCGCGATCGGGTGCGCGGTCGTCATGCCCCTCGGCTCACCGATCGGCTCCGGCATGGGCATCCGCAATCCCTACAACCTGGCGATCATCCGCGAGCAGCTCGACATCCCCGTCATCCTCGACGCCGGCATCGGGACCGCCTCCGACGCGACGCTCGCGATGGAGCTCGGTTGCGACGGCGTGCTGCTGGCCTCCGCGGTGACCCGGGCCCGCGACCCGGAGGCGATGGCGGTGGCCATGCGCCACGCCGTCGAGGCCGGCCACCTCGCCCGCCACGCCGGACGGATCCCGCGCCGGCTGTACGCGCAGGCGTCGACCACCGACGAGGGTCGCGCCGAGCTGATCCCGGAGCCCGGCCCGACGGCCGGGACATCCGGCGGGGAACGTCGCGGGTGACGCCGCCCCCGGTGTTCGTCATCACCGACGAGTCGTCCGCGGCGCGGGCCCGACGGGGCGTCCGTGACGCCGTGGCCGCGGCGCTCGAGGGCGGCGCCCCGGCGATCCTGCTGCGGGACAAGTCCATGCCCGACGAGCGACGCCGGCGACTCGGCATCCAGCTCGCGGCGTTGACCCGCGCCGCCGGGGCGCAGCTGTGGGTGACCGGGGACGCGGATCTGGCGGCGAGCGTGGCGGCCGACGGCCTGCACCTGCCGGCCACCACCGCCCGTCCGGCCGGCTGGACGGGACCGTGGAGCCGATCGTGCCATGACGCCGCCGAGGTCGAACGGGCCCGTCAGGAGGGTGCGGCACACGCATTCGTCGCACCGGTGGCAGCGACCGCGTCCAAACCCGGCTACGGCCCCGCACTGGGTCCCGACGGACTGCGGGCGCTCGTCGAGGTGGCCGACGGGCTGCCGGTCGTCGCGCTCGGCGGTGTGCGCCCCGACGACGTGGCGTGCTGGCGTGCGGCCGGTGCCACCGCGGTCGCCGTAATGGGTTCGGTGATGGCCGCCGCGGACCCGGCCGCCGTGGTCCGGTCCCTGCTCGACGCCTCCCGCACGGCCCCGGTCACCGACCCCGACGAGCTGTCGGTCCCACGACCCCCCGAGCCACCATCCGCCGCCGCACCATCGCCCGCCCCACCACCCTCGGAGCCGTCATGAGCACACCCACCGTCGCCCTGACCATCGCGGGGTCCGATTCCGGCGGCGGTGCCGGCATCCAGGCCGATCTGCGTGCGTTCGGACGGATGGGGGCGTTCGGTGCCAGCGTCATCACGGCGGTCACGGCCCAGAACACCGTCGGGGTCAGCGACGTGCACGTCATCCCCGCGACGACGGTCGCGGCCCAGCTCGACGCCGTGCTCGGCGACTTCACGGTGGCCGCGGTCAAGACCGGGATGCTCGCCACCTCGACGCTGGTCGAACTGGTGGCGGAGCGGGCCGAGGCGGGGGCCCTGCCGAACCTGGTCGTGGATCCGGTGCTGGTGTCGGCGACGGGCCACCGGCTGCTCGAGGAGGACGCCATCGCGGTGTACCGCGACCGCCTGCTGCCCCACGCGATCATCGCCACCCCCAACCTCGAGGAGGCCGCGGTCCTGGTCGGTCGCCCGCTCACCACCAGCGAGGACGCACTGGCCGCCGCACACGAGCTGGCGTCGCTCGGCACCCCCATCGTGGTGGTCAAGGGCGGCCATCTGTCCGGCGACGAGGCCATCGACGTGGTCGTGACCCGGGAGGGCGACGAGCACCGGCTGGTCGCCGGGCGGATCGCGACGGCCAACACCCACGGCACCGGCTGCACGTTCGCCGCCGCGACGGCCGCGGGGCTGGCCACGGGGTCGACACCACTCGAGGCGCTGCAGGAGGCCAAGCGCTACGTGACCGCCGCGATCGCCGGGGCGGTCGACTGGCGGCTGGGAGCGGGCAATGGGCCGTTGGACCACCTCGGTTTCGACGCGCCGGCCGCGTCCTGACCGGCCCGGGCGGCACGGTCGCACGGTGACGAGCAGCGGGCGCGCGCAGGATGGGGCGTCAGCGGTGCCGCATCCCGCGGTGGCGGGCGATGCTCCATGATCCGTGACGCTGGCGACCACACGGGGTCGTCGGCCCACCATCGCCACCGCTGCGCCCGGGCGCAGCCCGACCCGGGATCCCGCGATGCAGCTGCCCATCCGCCACCTCGACGAGGCCGTCGAGGAAATCGAGGACGACGACGCGGACGACGACCCCGCGCAGGACGACCCCGACGAGGCCACGGACCCCGATACGAACGATGCCGACGGGGGCGATGCCGCCACGGACGACGCCGCCACGGACGACGCCGGCACGGACGACGATGCGGGCATCGACCCCGGGCCGGCCGAGAGCTCGATCGACGGCGAGCTGGTGGTCGGCGGGACCACCTACACCCCTGAGGACGCGCTCGTCTGTGAGGACGACGACTCCTTCCCGCTCGACGTGGAACTCGAGTTCCAGGTCTTCGCGCAGGGCCCCGACGGTCCCGGCCAGCTCGACGTGTTCATCACCGAGCTCGGTGCGGACGTCAGCTGGTCGGGCGAGGAGGGCATCTACGGCGAGGGGCTCGGCAACTCGGACGTCGAGTTCACCGGCGACCGGGTCGCGGGCACCGCGACGGTGACCGACGCGATCGGTTTCGAGGACACGCTGGACATCAGCTTCGACCTCGAGGTCCCCGCGACGACCTTCCCCTGCCGCTGAACGCTCAGCGGGCCGCGTCGAGCGCGGCCCGGACCCCGGCGATGAGGTCCTCCCAGGACGCCTCGAACGCGGCGACGCCACGCTCCTCGAGCAGACGGGTGACCTCGCCGACATCCACGCCGACCGCCTCGAGTGCCGTGAAGGTGGCGTCCGCGTCGTCGTAGCCGGCGGTGATCGTCTCGCCGCGGATCACGCCATGATCGGCGACCGCCCGCAGGGTGGCCTCGGGCATGGTGTTGACGGTCTCGGGGGCGACGAGTTCGACGACGTAGCGGGTGTCGTCGTAGGCCGGGTTCTTGACGCCGGTCGAGGCCCACAACGGCCGCTGCACCCGCGCACCAACACCGACCAGATCGTGCCAGCGCGCGGAGGCCGTGACCTGCTCGAAGTGGCGGTAGGCCAATCGCGCGTTGTCGATCGCCGCCCGGCCGAGCAGTGCCTCCGCCTCGGGCGAGCCGATCTTCGCCAGGCGCTCGTCGATCTCCGTGTCGACGCGGCTGACGAAGAACGACGCCACCGACGCGATGGACGCGAGGTCGTGCCCGGCGTCCCGCGCCTGCTCCAGACCATCGAGGTAGGCGTCGAGCACCGCGGCGTAGCGCTCCAACGAGAAGATGAGGGTCACGTTGACGCTGATGCCCTCGGCGATGCACCGGGTGATCGCCGGCAGGCCCTCGAGGGTCGCGGGGATCTTGATCAGCAGGTTCGGGCGGTCGACCAGCCACCACAGGGCCCGCGCCTCCGCGACCGTGCGATCGGTGTCGCGGGCCAGCCGCGGGTCGACCTCGATCGAGACGCGACCGTCGATGCCCTCGGAAGCCTCGGAGGTGGCGCGGAGTTCGTCACACGCCCAGCGGACGTCGAACGTGGTCAGCGCGCGGACGGCTTCCTCGACGTCGACGCCGCGCAGGGCGAGATCCGCGACCTGGTCGGCGTAGGCGGCACCGTCACTGAGCGCCTTCTGGAAGATCGACGGGTTGGTGGTGACCCCCACGACGTGGTCGGTCGCCACGATGTCGGCGAGGTTGCCACTCGCGAGGCGCTCCCGGCTCAGGTCATCGAGCCAGATCGAGACGCCCTGTGCAGCGAGCTCGGCCAGTGGTGTGGTGGCGGTCATCGTCGGTCCTCGATCGGCGTGGCGCAGCGGTGGCGGCGGTTGCGGGGCTCGTCCCGGCCGGACGGGCGGCGCGGTCGGCGGCCGGACGCCCGTGGGCGGGCCGGCGGGGCCAGCCTAGAAGACGGTGCCGCGGCCGCGGTCGCGCTCCGTACGGCCGGGCGGCGGACCCATGGCCCCGTGTCGCAACCGGTACCGTTGGTGGCCGATGACGAACCCCGACCGCCACCCGATGCCGTCCGAGGCTCCCGTGACCACCAGCGATCCGGCCGCCGCGACCGACCCGGCCACGTCGGCCGCCACGAGCGACGCGCGCGAGAACCCGGGTGTGGCCGATGCGGCCGCGCCGGCACCACCGCGCTCCGCCGCGGAACGCCTCGCACGCCGGGTGCTGCTGGTCGAGGGTGCGGATCCCAAGGCACTGATGGACCTCAAGGGTTCGCTGGTCATCTCGGCCATCCGGTGCGTGCTGACCTACGCGCTGATCCCGGCACTGACGCCGTTGATCAGCTGGTCCGGGGCGGTCGCGACCCCGCTCGCGATCGTGCTGACGATCGTGGCGATGGGGATGGCGACGAACTCGCTGCGGCGCGTCTGGCTGGCCGACTGGCATCATCGTTGGACCTACACGGCGTTCATCGCCGTGGTCCTGGCGCTGCTCGGCATCACCCTGGTGTTCGACATCAATTCGGTCCTCGGCTGACCCGACGGGTCCGACCGCACCGCTCGTCGCGGCGCCTCAGTCCGCGTCTCGCTCGTCGCCACCGACGGGCAGACCCCGATCCTGGGCCTCGAGCACCTGCTCGGCCTGCTCGGCCTCCTCGCGGACCCGTCCCGGCCACGACCGCAGCAGCGCCGAGGCGACGGCGACGCCCACCAGTCCGATGATCGCCCCGGGCCGGGCACCGAGCAGCAGGGCCGCGGCGATCCCGGCGAACAGCGCCGCGCCCCCGCCGGCGATCGCCCAGGTGACGGTGGTCGAGGGGACCTTGGGCTTGCGTCGCGTCTCGAAGGCGATGACACCGGCCATCACCGGCGTGACCATGACCACGCACAGCACGAGCCACACCAGCCGACCCCACCAGAAGCCCGGGTCCCCGGGATTGCCGAGGTCGATCGGTGCGCCGATCAGCTCACCGAGCCAGGCGGCGGGCAACTCCGCGAGCTTGTGCCACAGATACAGCGCCATCCCCAGGGAGCCCATCACCCGCACGACGCGGTCGACACGGCGGTTGGCCAGGGCCCGACGCGCCGCGCGCTCCCCCAGCAGGACGACCCCGACCTGCAGCCACATGACCCCGACCAGCGCCAACGTCGGGGGCAGCAGGTTCGAGCGCCCCTCGAGGTCGACACCGACCATCGCGACCGGGTAGCCGGATGCCACCGCAGCGGCCAGCCAGGCGAAGCCGAGACCGATCAGTCCGAGACCGACCCGACGTCCGCCGAAGCGCCCCCGCCGCCAGGCGATCCCGAGCTGCTGGGGCAGCAGCCACACCACGATCCCGTTGAGCCAGCCGATCTCGTCGGGCCCGGCCAGGACCCGCCCGCCGAGATCCAGCACGTGTGTGGGCAGCAGCACGCCGCCGCGCACCACGTCGATCATGACCGCGAGGACCAGCAGGAGCCCGACCGCACCCAGCCCGAAACGGGCGTCCAGCCGCACGCTCAGCGGCAGCAGCGCCTGCACCGCCAGCAGCATCAGCAGGAACCACAGGTGCACGGTCAACGACAGGTCCAGCGGCCCGAGCAGTCGGCCACCGGTCACGACGGCGACGATCGCCAGCACCGTGAGCACGGCGAGGTAGGTGACGGCCGGACGGGCCAGGGCCAATGCCCGACCGGCCCACCAGTGCAACTGCCGCTCGCCGGCGGCGATCCGTCGCGCGGTGCCGTCGGTGCTGACCGCCGCGGACACGAACACGAACAGTGGCACCACCTGCACGAACCAGGTCGCGACCCCGGCCCCGTCCCACACCGTCAGCAGATGCTCGGTCGCGACCATCCGCCCGTCGTCGAGCCGCGGCAGCGTCGCGATCCAGTGGCCGAACACCACCACCAGCAGGGCCCCGGCGCGCAGCGCATCGGGATAGCGGTCCCGCTCCGGCAGCGGCGTCTGCACCATGACGATCTCCCCGTCCGCGACATCGACCTGCCCGGACACCACCGAGGCTAACGGCGGCCCGGATGCGGGCCATGACGGTTCGCCCCCACCCGCTCCCGGGGGCGGGCCGGGCGTCGTGGGTGGACGCTCAGGCGGCGGCACTCATCTGGGTCGCCCACCGCAGCGCCTCGACATGGGCCTGCGCCAGTGAGCGCGGATCGATCCCGAGTCCACGGGCGATGGACACCAACGCCTCCCAGTCGGCCTGCTCAGCCGCCAGACACATCATGATCAGATCGCGGTAGACCCCCGGACCGCCGGCGAGCGCGACCCGGATCTCCTCGCCGAGCGGCAGTTCGACCAGGACCTGGTCCGGAACCACACCACCGGCGCCGAGCACCGAGAACATCCCGAGTGCGAACGCATCCAGTCCCCCGATGTCGGTGCGCAGCGCCTGCAGCTCCTCGCAGTACCGGGCGCGCACGCTGGCGGTGGTCAGCAACTCCGCGGGGGCGTTGGAGGTGATCGCGGACATCACGAGCAGGTTGACCCAGCGCTGGACCCGCCGGTGGCCGAGCATCAGCAGGCCGTGGTGGATGGAGCGGATCTCGTGCCAGCCACCGACGATGCTGACCAGCCGCAGGAAGCGGTCGGACAGGGTGAGATCGCTGCGGATCAGGCTCTCGACGTCCGCCAGATCGACGTCATCCTTGCTCAACAACTGCAGCAGCTGCAGATGGTTGGCCCCGAGCCCCAACGGACGTACCGCCCGCACGGCCCGCGGTTGGGTGAAGAAGAACCCCTGCACCAGTTGGGCGCCGGCGGCGACGACCGCGTCGAACACCTCCGGGGTCTCCACCTTCTCCGCGACGACCGCGACCCCGCGGTCGGTGAGCTCCCGGATGAACGCCACCGCTCCGGGAACGCCGATCGCGAGCACGTCGACCTTCACGAGGTGGACGAGGTCGATCAGACCGAGCCGCGGATCGTCGGGGACGACGTCGTCGAGTGCGAGCCGGAAGCCGGCCTCGAGGTGGCGTTCGATGGCGGCCCGGATGTCGGGTGTGTCCTCGATGGTCTCCAGCAGCTCAAGCACCAGCCCGCCACGTGGCAGGTCGAGCAGCGTGCCGGCCAGCAGCATCGAGCCCGGGACGTTGACGAACGCGTCGTCACCGTCGGTGCAGATCTCCCGTCCGAGCGCGAGCAGTCCATCGACCAGGACGGTGGCGGTGGCGCGGACGCCGGCACCCTCGCCGACCGGCGCGAGCCCGGAGGTGTCGCGGTACAGCAACTCGTAGCCGACCACCTCGAGGTTGCGGTCGACGATGGGCTGGCGCGCGACCAGCACCTCACCCAGTACCTGTTCCACGGCGTCCTCGACTCGAGCCCGACGACATCGGCCCAGGGCCGACCGTAGCGCCGCCCCGATGTGTCTCACCCTGCCCGTCGGCACCGACGGGACGACTCAAGGGGTGCACCGACGGCTCTAGTCTCGCGATCCCCGGCACCCGGAGTCTTCGATGGCATCACTCGACGAGGTCCTGCAGACGAGCGCCGACTGGCCGGCCGATCCCGTGGCCGCCGCCGTCACCGATGCGCGGCGGAAGCTGGCGGGTGCGGGGCCGACCGATGCGGTCCTCGCCTTCGCGTCGGTGACCAAACCACTGGCCGCCTACGCGGTGCTCGTCGCCGTGCAGGACGGCGCGCTGCACCTCGACGAGCCCGTCGCGGTCGACGACGCGCCCGACGGGATCACGGTGCGCCACCTGCTGGCACACGGCTCCGGGCTGCCGCTGGACCGGGGCGGGCTGATCGGTGCGCCCGGCCGCAAGCGGATCTACTCCAACTGGGGCTACGAGATCCTCGGCGACCTCGTCGGACAGCGCACGGGAACGGCCTTCGCCGAGCACCTCGACGCGGAGGTGCTCGGGCCGCTCGGCATGGATGCGACCGTGCTGGACGGTTCGCCCGCCCACGCCGCGCGCGGCAGCGTCGACGATCTGCTGCGGTTCGTCCGGGAACTGCTCGACCCCACGCTGCTCGACGACGACCTGCACCGGACCGCGACCGACGTGGTGTTCGACGGACTCGACGGCGTGGTGCCCGGCTTCGGTCGGCAGTCACCGTGCGACTGGGGACTCGGGTTCGAGATCCGCGCCGACAAGGATCCGCACTGGACGGGCTCGGCCCTACCGCCCACCACCTTCGGGCACTTCGGTCGGTCCGGGTCGTTCTTCTGGGTGGATCGCACCCGCGGTGTCGGCGCGGCCACGCTGAGCGGCCGCGAGTTCGACACCTGGGCCAAGGAGGCGTGGCCACCGTTCAATGACGCCATCGTCGCCGCGGTGGACGCCCGATGACCGTCCTCATCGCCGGCTGCGGCGACCTCGGCACCGAGGTGGGCCTGCGTTTCGCGGCCACCGGCCGCCCGGTGCTGGGGTTGCGCCGACGTGCGCAGCTCCTGCCGGAGGCCATCACGGGCGTGAGCCGCGATCTGACCCGGCCCTTCGAGCTGCCCGCGGTCGAGCCGATCGACACCCTGGTCGTGGCGACCGCCGCGGACGGGCGTGACGTCGACACCTATCGCCGCGCCTACCTCGATGGGCTCGACCACGTGCTCGACGCACTGGCGGCCGGCGGTCACCAGCCGAGGCGGGCCCTGCTGGTCAGCTCCACCGGCGTGTACGGCGTCGAGGACGGCTCCTGGGTGGACGAATCGACCCCGGCGGTCCCGGCCCGACCGACCGGGCGCATCCTGCTGGCGACCGAGCAGCGGCTGCATGAGCGCCTGCCGGGTGCGGTGGCGCTGCGCCTGGCCGGCATCTACGGCCCGGGGCGTACCCGGCTGATCGACCAGATCGAGGCGGGCGAGGCGGTGGTGCCCGACCCCGACGTGCACACCAACCGCATCCACCGCGACGATGCGGCGGCCGCCATCGTGCACCTGATGACCGGGGACGACGATCCGCCGGCGTTGCTCATCGGCGCCGACGACGAGCCGGCGCTCAAGGGCGAGGTCCTCCGGTTCCTGGCCACCGAACTCGGTCGCCCGCAACCGGCACGCGCCGCGGTCGACCGACGTCGCGGCGGTGACAAGCGCTGCCGGAACACCGCACTGCGGGCCACCGGGTTCACGTTCACCTATCCGGACTTCCGCGCGGGTTATCGGGCGGTGCTCGCCGGCGGCGGGACCCGCCACCGCTGAGCGCGCCCCATTAGGCTCGTCGCGACGCGACCATCGACGTGCTGAGGGAGCCCTCCGTGACCCAGGATCAACGCTCCGGTGATCTCGTGCCCATCCCGCCCGAGGAGTGTGTCGAGCTGCTCATGGCCGCCCATGTGGTGCGGATCGGGCTGCAGACCGACCACGGGCCGCTGGTACTCCCCGTCAACCACGTCGTGCACGATGGCAGCGTGTTCTTCCGCACGGCACCGGGTTCCAAGCTCGGCAGCGCGGCGGCCGGTGGCCGGGTCGCCGTCGAGACCGACGAAACGGACCCGGACACGCGGGGCGGCTGGAGCGTGGCCGGCAGCGGCACGGCCAACATCGTCACCGACGAGGCCCTGATCGCCGAACTGCACGAGCTGCCCTTCGAGCCCTGGGCCCTGCCCGACACGCGCGACTTCTGGGTGCGGATCGACCTCGAGCATCTCACCGGCCGTCGCATCACGCGGCGGAGCTGACCGCCGACCATCCGACCACGGGGCTCGACGACCGGACTGCCGCATGCCCACACGCATCGAAGCCGACCGCCTGATCCCCGGGAGGGGTGAGGTCATCACCGACGGGGTCGTCGTGTTCGACGCCGACGGCATCAGCTACGCCGGCGCGGCCGACGGGGCACCGGACACCCCGGATGCCGAGGTGGTGCGGGGTGCGACCGTGATGCCCGGGATGTGGGACTGTCACACGCACCTGACGGGCGTGCGCTCGTTCGACCTCAGCCGCGCGCTGCTCGAGCCGACCGCCCGTCGCGCGGCACGCGCCGCCGGGGACCTGCGCGCCGCGTTGCGTGCGGGGATCACCTCCATCCGCGACGCCGGTGGCTTCGCGCTCGACATCGCCCCCGCCGTGCGCGACGGGACCATCAGCGGGCCGTCGATCTACGCCGCCGGGTCGATCCTGTCGACCACCGGCGGGCACGGCGACCTGCACGATCTGCCCTTGGACTGGGTCCACGACCTGACCCGGAACGAGGCGATGCTGCGGCTGTGCGACGGCGTCGACGGCTGCACCGTCGCGGTCCGCGAACAGCTGCGCAGCGATGCGGCCATCATCAAGATCTGTGCCTCGGGCGGCGTGCTCTCGGAGATCGACGACCCCATCCACCAGCAGTTCACGGACCTGGAGCTGCGCACCATCGTCGAGGTGGCGGCACTGTCCGAACGTTCCGTCATGGCCCACTGCCACGGCAAACCGGGGATCATGGCCGCCGTCGAGGCGGGCGTCCGCACGATCGAGCACGGCACCTACCTCGACGAGGAGTGCTGTCAGGCGATGGTCGAGCGCGACATCCTGCTGGTCCCGACCCGCACGATCGTGACCGACCTCGTGCGGGTCGGACCCGCCGCCGGGCTGAGCCCCGCCAAGATGACCAAGCTGCTCGCCACCGAGGAGCGGCACGCCGATGCGCTGGCGATGGCCCACGAGGCCGGTGTCCGCATCGCGATGGGGACCGACATCGCCGCGTCGGGCGCGGACCTCCCGGCGTCGTGGGGCAGCCACGGCGGCGAGCTGCCGCTGATGGCGGCGTCGGGCATGGCACCACTGGCGGTGCTGGAGGCGGCGACGGCCAATGGACCGGACACGCTCGGGCTGCAGGCTCCGCGCTCCGGGCAGCTGCAGCCCGGCTTCGATGCCGACGTACTGGTCGTCGACGGCGACCCCACGAGCGACCTGACGATCCTCGCCGACCCGCAGCACATCAGCCAGGTCTTCCAGGGTGGGCGTCTCGTGGCCGGTCGCGCGCTGACGAGCTGACCGATCAGGGATCCGGTCGGTCGTCACGCGCCGCCCCGGGGCGCTGCCAGTCACCGCATGCCAGAGCGAGGGACGCGTACGGGTTGACGGCCACCTCGTCGACGTACCAGCCGACGTGCAGATGCGGTGCCGTGCCACGGGCGTTGCCGGTCCGGCCGACCGCGCCCAGCGTCGTGCCCGCGACCACCTCGTCACCGACGCGGAGACCGGGCGCGATGCCCTGCAGGTGTGCGTGGTAGAAGCGCTCGGATCCACGCTGCACCGTCACGGTGATGCCACCGAGGTCACGTCGTCCATCGAACCGATCGACCGCGTCCAACGCGCTGACGATCCCGTCGACCGGGCTGAGCACCGGTGTGCCGTCCGGGGCGAAGACGTCCGTGCCCTGATGCCGGCGCAACTGCGAGCGGGGGAAGCCCCAGTCGTTGGCGAAGCGACCGCCCACCACCGGACAGACCCAGGCATCGTCGGTGTACCGCGCCTCGGCTGCGAGGGCCCGGTTCCGCTGCAACGAACGCTGCCGTGCGCGCAACCAGTCACGCCGATCCTCGAGCGAACCCTCGTCGGCGGCATCGGCGGCGGCGTCCGCGTCACCCGTGTCATCGACCTCCCGCGTCGCGTCGGATCGGCCGGTGTCCGCCGAGGCGGCGGCCGAGGCCGCGGTCGACAGCATGGCACGGCGGGCATCGGCCTCACGCTGCTGGAGGGCCTCCAGCCTGGTCGCTGCAGCGGCCTCGGCCTCCAACGCCCGCTGCCAACCCGCGAGCCGCATCGCCTCGGTGCCGTCCGCAGCGACACGGCGATCAGCCGCGACGGTCTCGGCCGCCGCCACCTCGTCGGTCGCCCGCGCGAGTTCGGCGCGCGCCACCTCGACGTCGGCACGGGTGCGATCGCGCTCGACCACGGCCCGGTCACGGCGGGTCGCTGCCTGGGCCAGGTCGGTGCGGACGGTGACGTGGACGGCCTCGAGCAGTTCGACATCGAGGTGGCCGACCTGCGACAGGCGCTCGAGGTGCTTGGTGACGGCAGCGAGGTCACCCGGCGAGCTCGCCTCCCGGGCCGCGCCGAGCACCCAGCCGGTCGATGCGGCCACGGACCCGTGCTTGTAGGCAGTGATGGTCCGCTCGTCCAGCCTGGCCCTGGCGTCGGCCCGGGCCCGCCCGACCAGATCGTCCTGGTGACGCAACGCGACCAGGACCGCGCGATGACGACGCAACGAGGCCTCCGCGCTCGTGGCGGCAGCCTGCGCCTGCTCGAGCGCGATCGCCGACTCCCACCGGGCCACGACCGCCGCGACGATCTGCCGCTCGGCGGTGCGCACGCCCCGATCGATCGCGAGCGTGGCCTGCTGGGCACGCTCGGTCGCCTGCGCCCGCTGCTGGAGGGTCCGCTCGGCGGTCCGACGTTCGGATCGCGCTGCAGCGAAGGCCTCCTCCGCCGCACGGTGCCGCGCAGCCGCTTCGCGCTCCGCAGCGTCCGCAGTCGGGGCATCCTCGCCGCCCGCCGCATCCGCCGGCGCGGCGATCGCCACGGGACCGCCCCACGGCCCCCCGGCCGTACCCGCGCCCATCACCCGGTCGATCGGACCGACCGGTGCGACGTCGATCAGGAGCACGGCGCCGACCACGACGCCGACCCGCCATGGATGCCTGCTCGCAACCCCCGTCATGGGCACGGCTCTCCCCGCAGGGACCGGTGTCCGCCTCGATGGCGGATCCCCTTGCGCGGGTGAGCGCACGCGCCAGCGCCGAGGACACGGGCACGGACACCCACCGCGTGCCTCTGTGCGCATCGCGATCACCGGGCCCGCAGGCAGGGCGCACAGCGCCTACAGCGCGGGCAGGACCTCGCCGGTCTGGACCCGCCACAGCGCCGCGTACCGGCCGTCCGCGGCGACGAGTTCGTCGTGCGTGCCCGCCTCGACGATTGACCCCGCCTCGAGCACGTGGATCCGGTCGACGTGCCGGACCGTGGAGAGCCGGTGGGCGATGACCAACGTCGTGCGGGTGTGCGTGACCCGGGCCAGCGAGCGCTGGATGGCGGCCTCGGTCTCGTTGTCGACCGCGGAGGTCGCCTCGTCGAGCACCAGGATGGCCGGGTCGCGCAGGATCGCCCGGGCGATGGACAGCCGCTGGCGCTGGCCACCGGAGAGCTTCTGGCCGCGCTCGCCGACCAACGTGTCGTAGCCGTCGGGCAGCATGCGGATGAAGTCGTCCGCCTCCGCGAGCCTCGCAGCGTCGACCATCTGCTCGTGGGTCGCGTCCGGGCGTCCGTAGACGAGGTTCTCGCGCACCGTGCCGTGGAACAGGAACACGTCCTGGCTGACCAGGCCGCACGCCGCGCGCAGGTCGGCTGCCCGCAGTTCGCGCAGATCGTGACCGTCGATCGTGATCCGGCCGCCGGTGACGTCCTCGAGCCGCAGCAGCAGCTTGACGATGGTCGACTTGCCGGCCCCGGTCGCACCGACCACCGCATGGGTCTGCCCGGCCGGGACGTGCAGGTCGATGCCGTGGAGCACCTCGGTGGGCGCACTGGCGTAGGCGAAACGCACGGCCTCGAAGCGGACCTCGCCGACCGGATCGGGCAGGGACGTGTCACCGTCGGTCAGCCCGATCGGCTCGTCGATCAGGTCCAGCACCCGCCGGGTGGAGGCCATGGCGCGCTGATAGAGGTCGAAGGTCTCCCCCAGCCGGGTCAGCGGCCACAGCAGCCGCTGCACGATGAACACCATCACCGTGTAGACCCCGGCCGCGAGCTGCCCATCGAGGGTCTGCAGCCCACCGATGACCAGGATCGCGGTGAAGCCGACCAGGATCGCGATCCGGATGAGCGGCACGAAGGCGCTGGAGAGCCGGATCGCGTGCCGGTTGGCCTGACGGTAGGTCTCGGATTCCGCCCCGATGCGCTCGACCTCGCGGGCCTCGGTCCCGAACGCCTTGATCGTGGCGATACCGCCGAGGTTGTTGGCCAGCGACGACGACAGCTGCCCGACCTGTTCGCGCACGACCCGGTAGCGCGGCTCGAGTCGCCGCTGGAAGCGCAGCGCCCCCCACAGGATGATCGGCATCGGCAGGAACGCGACCACGCCGATGACCGGGGCGAGCACCAGGTAGGTCACCCCGATCAGCACCACCGAGGTGGCGACCGTCAGGATCTCCTCGGCCCCCTTGTCGAGGAAGCGTTCGAGCTGGTTGATGTCGTCGTTGAGGATGGCGAGCAGCCCGCCGCTGGTGCGGTCCTCGAAGGCGGCGAGGTCGAGCTGCTGGATGTGGGCGTAGGCATCCATGCGCGCCTCGTGCTGGACGGTCTGCGCGAGGTTGCGCCACAGCAGCTCGGAGGCGTACTGCGTGGCCGACTCGACGAGCCAGACGACCACCGTGACGGCCGCGAGTACCAGCAGCTGATCACGCGGCGACTGCACCCCGGTCAGCCGCCCCACCAGCGAGTCCTGGCCCTCGACGACGATGTCGACCGCGATCCCGATGAGGAACGGCGGCGCGATGTCGGCGGCGGTGTTCAGCACCGACATCAACGTGGCCAACCACGCCTGGCGTCGGTGGCCATCGGCGTAGTGCCACAACCGCCGCAGCGGCGGCCGCGGATCGCGCACGGGTGGGGCGGCGGTGTCGGTGGTGTCCATCGCGTGGAGGCTAATCGGGTCGCGTGGTTGCATCGCGCCGGCCCGTGTCCCAGGCTTGACCACCCGACGTTTCGAGGCACCGATGCTGTTCAACCTCGTCCAGGCCCTGACCGAGACCCGCTCACTGGCCGCCGACCACGCCGGCGACCCGGCCTGGGATGCACTCGCCGAGCGCCTCGAGTCGGTGCTCGAGCAGCTGACCGAGGACGCCGAGGACCCGACCACGCCGGCGATCGGGAGCCAGCGTCTCGTACGACCGACGATCGACACCGAGGACGCCGAGCTGGCCGCGGCGGCCCTGACCGCCGTGCACGACCGTCCGGATGCCGAGCGCCTGGAGCTGGCGACCGCCGCGGTCGAGAAGCTCGACGACGCGCTGCACTGAGCGACCGGATCGATGACCGGGCGGGTGCGGCCCGGGCGTCACCACCCCGGGCCGACCTCCCGCCGTGGCGCGACGCTCAGCGACCGGCCACGAGCTGCTGGATGTGGGGCACCAGACGCCGGAAGGCCGCACCACGGTGGCTGATCGCGTCCTTCTCGGCCGGTTCGAGCTCCGCGGTGGTGCGCCCGTCACCGGTTGCCACCGCGACGAAATGCGGGTCGTAGCCGAACCCGTTCGCGCCACGGGGCTCGTCGACGATGTGTCCCTCCATCGTGCCGCGGACGGCGTGTTCGAGCCCCTGCGGACTGACCAGAGCCGCGGCACAGACGAACCGGGCGGTGCGCTGCGCCGGTGGGATGCCGGCGAGTTCGGCGATGAGCTTGGCGTTGTTGGCCGCATCGTCGGTCGGTTCTCCGGCGTAACGGGCGCTGAAGATCCCCGGCGCGCCGGCCAGGGCGTCGACGACCAGGCCCGAGTCGTCCGCCAGCGCGGGCAGCCCGGTCGCCAGCGCGCAGGCGCGGGCCTTGATCAGCGCGTTGGCCTCGAAGGTCGCCCCGTCCTCGACCGGGCTCTCGACGTCGAAGTCACGCATCGAGATCAGCTCGACGCGCACCAGCCCGCGTGCCGCGAGGATCGCGCGGATCTCGTCGAGTTTGTGGGCATTGCCGGTCGCGACCACGATCCGGTGCTGGCCGGTGCTCCCGGGCCGGGTCGGATCCGGCATCGCGCCGCTGGATTCGCTCACGACTCCACCGCCGCGCGCTGGAGCCCGAACAGTTCGTCGCAGCCGACCGCCGCGAGATCGAGCAGCTGATCGAGTGCCGCCCGGTCGAAGGGCGCACCCTCCGCGGTGCCCTGGACCTCGACGAGTCGTCCATCGGCGGTGGCGACCACGTTCATGTCGACCTCGGCGCGGACATCCTCCTCGTAGGGCAGGTCGAGACGGGGTTCGCCGTCGATCACGCCCACGCTGATCGCCGCGACCTGGCCGGTCAGCGCGCCGGCGTGTCCGAGCGAGTCGAGCGCCCGGGCGAGCGCCACCCAGCCGCCGGTGATCGCGGCCGTCCGCGTCCCGCCGTCCGCCTCGAGTACGTCACAGTCGACGGTGATCGTCACGTCGGGCAGCGCGTCGAGGTCGACCACCGCCCGCAGGCTGCGGCCGATGAGCCGTTCGATCTCCTTGGAACGCCCACCGGGACCGTTGCGTTCCCGCCGCGCCCGTGCGTCGGTCGCACCGGGCAACATGGCGTACTCGGCGGTGACCCAACCCCGTCGGTCACGGAAGCGGGGTGCGCCCTCCTCGATCGAGGCCGCACACAGCACATGGGTGCCGCCGAAGCGCACCAGCGCGGAACCGGCCGGATGGCGCTGCGCGTCGGTGGCGATCGACACCTCCCGCAGTTGATCGGTCGCACGGCCGTCGGCACGGGTCACGATTGACTCCCAGGTGGTGATGGCACGGCCGAGCATCGTGTCGACCGGACCGTGACGCTATCCGCCACGACACCGGGCCATCGCACGACACCCGGCCGTCACACCCGGTAGGTGTCGAGGTCCTCCGCCAGGTGGACCGGCCCGTCGAAGGCCGCCGACGCCTCGGCACGGATCACCTCCCGGTCGGCCGCACCGGTGATGTGGGTCAGGACGAGCCGGCCGACACCGGCCTGCTGGGCGATCCGGCCCGCATCCGTGGCCGTGAGGTGGATGTCGGGGATGTAGTCGGCCGCGTCGCCGGTCCAGCTCGCCTCGCACAGGAACAGATCGGCCCCCGTCGCGATCCGCACGAGTTCGTCGCCTCCGGCCGAGTCACCCGAGTAGACCAGGGTGCGATCCCCGACCTCGATACGTGTGGACACGGTCGGGACCGGGTGCAGGCTGCGCGCGAACCGCAGCTGCAACGGGCCGATCTCGACCTCGTCGCCGTGACCGACTTGCTGGTGGCGGAACATCAGGTCGAACTCGAGCGTCGAGTCGTTCGACATCATCGACGTCAGCAGGTCGTGGACCTCGGCGGCCGCGTACAGCGGCATCTGGCCGTCGAACGTCGGATCGAAGCGCAGGTTGTAGTAGCAGCCGATGAGATCGATGCAGTGGTCGACGTGCCGATGGCTGATGACCACCGCATCGAGTTCCGTCAGGGGCATGAGCCGTTGCAGATTGGCGGTCGAGCCGTTCCCCGCGTCCATCAGCAGTCGGGTCCCGTCGGCCTCGACGAGATACCCGGAGCAGGCCCGTCCCACTCCGGTGTGTGAACCCGCACTTCCGAGCACGGTCAGACGTAACGACATCGGGTCCCCTTCTTCGAGCCTGCGGCGACGATCCCGCGGAGCCTAAAGCGCGCACGCATGCTCGGCACGGCGTGGTGTCAGGCGGCTCGACACCGGCACCGGGGCGGCTCGACACCGGCGGTCGGGTGGTGAGCCACTAGCGTCGCTCGGCGGGAGTAGGCAACGGGGCGATGGGACGAGGGAGCGCACGTGAGCGGCACCGAGGGTGGCATCATCGACGTGCTCGAACGGCAGCAGCCGTTCGGCGCGATGGACGCGGTCCGGACCGAACAGCTCGCCCAGGGTGCGCGGCTCGTCACGCTCGCTCCCGGTGACGACCTCGTGCAGCGGGGCGAGGCGTCCGACGTGCTGTTCGTGGTGGACCGCGGCCAGGTCGCCGTGCTGACCGGTGCCGACGCGGACGGGTCCACGAACGGCGACGACGGTGATGGTGGGCAACTGACCACGCTCGGCCCCGGCACGGTCATCGGCGAGATCGCGGTGCTCCGTGGCGGGGTGCGCTCCGCGACGCTGCGCGCCGTCGAGCCGACCGTCGTGGTCGCCATCGAGGGTGCCGCCGTGCGCGCACTACTGGCCGACGAACCGGCGATCGCGCGTCAGCTCACCCGGACGGCATCCGAGCGGCTGATCGTCACCCGGCTGGCCGATCACCTGCACAGACTGTTCCCCGGCACCGATGACGCCTGGGCGGCGGAGGTCATCGACGCCGCGGAGATCCGACCGCTCGCACCCGGTGAGGTGCTGGTCCATCAGGGCGATCCGGCCGACACGGCCTTCGTGGTCATCAGCGGACGGTTGCGGGCACGGATCGAGGTCGACGGGGAGATCATCCGCCCGTTGGAGGAGATCGGGAGCGGCTCGCTCGTCGGTGAACGAGCATTGCTCGAGGACGGCCGGCGATCGGCGACGCTGGTCGCCGCCCGCTCCACGACCGTGGCGGCGATCCCGCGCGAGCCGTTCGAGGCGCTGACGCAGGCCCGCCCGGACGTCGTCCTGACGGTGATGCGCACCATGTTCGAACGGGACATGGACGCCCGCCGGCGCTACCGCCGGGCACGCGGCACGTCGCTGACGCTCACGATCCTCGGGGTCTCCCCCTCGGCCGACGTCGGAGTCTTCGCCACCGACCTGCTCGCCTCGCTGGCCACGCGACGGGACGCGGTCCTGCTCGGTCGCCGGGACGCGACCGCGCTGACGATGGGCACGAACGGTGCGGATGCCGGCGTCGACGACATCGACGGGTTGCGACTCGATCGCTGGCTCAACGAGGAGGAGGTCGCCCACGACACCCTGCTGCTCGTGGCCGACGGTCAGGACAACGGCTGGACGCGACGCTGCATCGACCGGGCCGACCACATCGTCCTGGTCGCCCGTAGTGACGACGACCCCGAACCGGGCCCGCTGGAGCGGTCGCTGATCGCGCACGAGGACCCCTACGAACACCAGCGGATCAGTCTGGTGCTGCAACACCCGGCCGACCGTGAGCGCCCGACCGACACGCGCACGTGGCTCGCATCGCGCCGGGTCGATCACTACCACCTCCGCGACGGGGCTCGGGCCGACCTCGATCGGGCGGGACGACACCTCACCGGCGATGCCACGTGGCTGGTGCTCGG
Source organism: uncultured Actinomycetota bacterium (assembly GCA_964438785.1). Lineage (GTDB taxonomy): Bacteria > Actinomycetota > Nitriliruptoria > Nitriliruptorales > Nitriliruptoraceae > PWLR01. The sequence continues at coordinate 39,438 of CAYTLZ010000004.1, forward strand.
TGGTGGCGGCGCGAAGGGCTTCGCCCACCTCGGTGTGGTACGGGCGATGCGGGAACTCGGACTGCCCATCGACGGCGTCGTCGGCAGCAGCATGGGCACGACCATGGCCGGTCTACTCGCCATCGAGGTCCCCGACGACGAACTGATCGCCCGCACCCGCGAGTTGTTCCGCAAGATCCTCGACTACACGGTCCCGGTGAGCGGCCTGATCGCGGCCAGGCGGATCGTGCGCTCGATCGAGACATCCGTGGGCGAGCGCGATCTGGAGGACACCTGGCTGCCGATGCGCTGTGTGTCGACCAACCTCACCCGCTCACGGGTCAAGGTGCACGCGACCGGCGGAATGGGTCGCGCCGTGCGTGCCAGCCTGTCGATCCCGGGCGTGATGCCGGCGGTGGCGGACGGCGACGACCTGCTGGTCGACGGCGGGGTGATGAACAACCTGCCGATCGACGTCGCGCGACGCGAGGCACCGACCGGCACGGTGATCGCCGTCGACGTCGCGCCGGTGCTCGGACCGCGTGCCAAGGAGGACCACGGGCTGTACGTCCGCGGCGGCCGCATCCTGCTGGCCCGGTGGACACCCGGCGTCAAGCCGCCGCGCGTGCCGAAGCTGATGCCGACGCTGATGCGGTCGCTGCTGGCCTCCGCGGCCAAGTCCCGTGATGCGATGATCACCGACGGTCTGGCCGACCTGGTGCTGTCCATGGAACTGCGTGGCGTGGGGCTGTTGGCCTTCGATGTCGTCGACCCCGTGGTCGAGTCCGGCTACGAGGAATCGATCGACGCGCTCCGCGCCTTCGCCGACACGCAGGGCGCACGCCCTGCGATGGCCTGACGTCACCTGCCGTGGGCCCACCGCCACCCATGGTCCGACGGGCTCCGATCCACGCACCAACCTGCCGCATTCCCGGTTTGCCGACCGAACCCATGGTATCGTCCACCGCGCACGCTTCTCCGAGGCCTTCCTGCGCCTCCGCATCGCCGATGCGGCGTGCCGAACGCTTCGGCTGGGTCCGGACGACGGGAGCACGTGGTCATGCCATCGAATTCCTCGAACGACAGTGCAGCTTCGCGGATCGTGTTCACCGCTCGCCCCCGACGGACACGACGGCGTCCATGGCCGGGCTCGCGCCGCGGCATCGCCCTCGGGCTCAGCCTGCTGCTCGTCGGCGCGGCGTTGGCCGCACCCGCGGCGGCCG
>CAYTLZ010000004.1:40739-45590 GCA_964438785.1 uncultured Actinomycetota bacterium
TGCGCGGACCCCGGTCCGGACAATCCCTACATCGCGGACCTCTGTGACCTCTTGAACGACCCGGATAGCTGCAGCGGCAAGACGGGTGACGTGGAGATCTCCACGATCGCGGAGGGTGACGCGCTGCTGGCCGGTCTCCGGACGGTCAACGACGACAACAAGGTCGCTGCGAAGATCGCCGGGGCCTTCGACCACGCGTGTGAGAACCTCGTCGGCGACAAGACCGGCGGTCCCGACTCTCGGCTGGCCGACGGCATCCTGCAGGTCGAGCCCATCGGCTTCAAGAACGGTGGACTCATCACCCTCACCAACACCATCCCACGGACCGTGGTGCGGAATGGCGAGAACCGCAGTGCGGATGCGTTCGGTGTGTGCTTCATGGGCGTGGCGAAGGCAGACGACGATCTCGATACTTGGGAGGCGCTCGCGGGCCTTGAGTTCGAGGACAGCGACCGCGTCCCGAACCTGAGCGAGCCGCGACTGCTCCCGACCTGCGACTCCGTCGGTGACGTCGCACCCTGCATCGTCTCGCGCAGCAAGGATCGCGGCCAGACCGTCACCGTTACCTACGTGATCCCCACCGAGGACCCCTGGATGCGCTGAGCAAGGGGCCGTGGTTGCCGCGCAGAAGGCACGGCGCAGCCTCTACGCCTCGGCGGTCACCCGCAGCGGCACGATCGGCAGACGCTCGACACCCAGGGTGTCGAGCGTCTGCGCCGTCCGGGCGCGCACCGCGGCATCGATCACCTCGCCGGTGAACTCCGCGAGGTCGGCCAGTGCCTGCTCCGCGAGCGCCCGCTCGTAGTCCGCATCACGGGACTCGGCCGCATGCAGGCTCAGTTCCAGCTCCGCCCGCGCGTCGTCGTACGCGCCCCGCTGGGCGTGCGCGTAGCCCCGCAGACGGTGCAACAGCGGCGCCTGGGCAGCGACGCCCTCCTTGGCATCCGAGCGTCGCTGGGCATCCTCCAGGATGGCCAAGGCCGCATCCGGTCGGCCACGGAAGACGTTCAACTCGGCCAACCGCGCCTCGGCCTCCACGACCTGGGTCGCGGCACCGATCTCCGCCGATTCACGGCGCGCGTCCTCGAGCAGAACCTCGGCGTCGTCGTAACGCCCCGCACGGGCGTAGGTCCGTCCGAGGTTGGAGCGCACGTAGGCGATGGCCACCCCGAAGTTCGCCGCCCGCAGCGCCCGCTCCACCTCGCGGAACAGCTCGGCTGCCTCGCCCCAGCGTCCCTGGTCGGCCAGGATCTCCGCGATGTTGTTGCGGCCCATCGCCGCCCCGATGACGTCACCGACCCGGGCGTCGAGCTCGTTGGCGCGTTCGTAGTAGGTCAACGCCTCGCGCCAGTTGCCCGACCAGTACGCGATCCCGCCGAGGTTGTTGAGCACGCTGGCCTGGTTCGGCAGGTCGTCGAGCTCCTCGTACAGCGCGATGGCGCGGTCGGAGTAACGCGCCTCGTCGGGCCGCCCGAGGTCGACGTAGGCCCAGTCGAGCAGGCGGTAGGCGTGCCCGAGTGCGTCACGGTCCCCGGCCTGTTCGGCTTCGGCCAGCGCCCGCTCGCTCCAGTCGATCGCGTCGGCGGGCCGCCCCTGTTCGAGTCGCAGGTGGCCGTACCAGACCATCAGTTGCGCCCGCTGGGCCCTCGCCTCGGCTCCGTCCACGCCGTCGAGCCGGCGCAGCGCCCGGGTGATGTCCCGCAGCGCCTGCGGGTAGTCCTTCAGTTGCGCCCGGACACGCGCGCCCTTCAGCACCAGGCGCGACCACAGGACCACCTCGTCGCGCACGGCACTGCTCGCCGCGCGGTAGGTGGCCGCGGCGTCGTCGAGCTCGCCGACCCGCAGCAGGGTGTCACCGAGCGCCTCGGCGACCCGTGCCACCTCGACGTCGTGAAGGTCGGTGACCCGAGGTGCCACCTCCAGACCGCGCCGGAAGAACGTCGCTGCCTCGTTGTTGGCGTACAGCGTGAGCGCGTCGTTGCCGGCACGTACGGACGCCGACCAGGCATCGTCGGCACGACCGGCGAGGTGGTAGTGGAACGACAGCAGCTCGACACGGTCCGGGTCGGTCGCCGCGATGGTGTCGCCGGCCACCGCGTGCAGCTGTCGTCGCCGGCGGTAGGGCAAACCCGCATAGCTGGCGTCGCGGATCATGGCGTGCCGGAAACGGACCACCTCGCCGTCGACCGACAGGAAGTCGGCGGCGGTGTCGAGCTCGTCGGCCCGGCCATCCGACAGCACGGCGGCGGCGAGGTGGCGTGGGAAGCTGTAGCCGAGCACCGACGCCTCGCGCAGCAACTCGCGTTGAGCAGTCGGCAACCGGTCGATGCGCGCGGTGACCAGTGACTCGATCGAACCCGGCAACGCATCGACACCGCCAGAGTCGCGCGCGGCGACGATGAGCTCCTGCAGGAACAGCGGGTTGCCACCGCTGCGCTCGACGATCAGCTCCAGGTCGTGGGTCGACATCGGGGTCTGCTCGGTCGCCGTGCGCGCCAGGTCGACGAGCGTGTCGTCGTCGAGCCCCACCAGAGCGATGGTCGTGACCGGCACCTCGGCGATGACGTCCTCGTCCTGCGAGCGACGCGAGGTACAGACCACCCAGGGTTGCTCCGCGAGTTCGACCGCCAGCGCGTGGAGCACGTCGGCGGAGGCCTCGTCGAGCCACTGGGCGTCCTCGATGGTGAGCAGGACCGGTTCGTCCCACCGCCACCGCAGCAGCTCCAGCACGACCTCGTGCAGCCGGGGGCGGAGGAACTGTTCGTCGAGGTTGCGGGTGGCGGCGGTGGCCGGCAACTCCGTGCCGTAGGCGATGGCGAGCAGCGGAGCCCACTCGACCAGATCCGGGCGTTCCGCCTCGAGCACCGCGAGCAGGTGCTGCGCCGCGGCCGTGGGCGTCGCGTCCGGTGGCGCACCCAGTTCCTCGCGCAGCAGCTTGCGGATCGTCGCGTAGGGCGTCGAGGCGCGGTGCAACTCACCGACCAGCTCGATGACGCGCCGGTCGGTCGTCGCGGCGCGGAAGGCCTCGAGCAGGCGGGACTTGCCGATACCCGCCTCACCGACGACGTCCACCAGCCGGCCCGTCCCCTCGAGCGCGGTGGCCATGATCGACGCGAAGGTCGCCAGTTCGGCCTCGCGTCCGGCGAAGGGCAGCTCGCCGCGCTGCCCGGCGGCGCGGATCCCGGTGGCCGGACCGACCGCGAACGCCGTGACCGGCTGGGACTTGCCCTTCACCTCGAAGGGCAGGAGCGGATCGGTCCGGAACAGCGTGCGTGATCCGGCCAGCAGGTCGTCGGTGGCCAGGATCGAGCGGGGCAGCGACCGCGCCATCAGGCGCGCCGCGAGGTTCACGACGTCGCCCATCACCGTGTATGCGCGGCGGTAGGCCGGACCGACGTCCCCGACGAACACCTCGCCGCTGTGCACGCCGACGCTCACCGCGAGCCGGGTCGGATGCTCGACGATGTCGCGCAGCGCGAGCAGCAGACGTTCCTGGTCGTTGCCCTCGGAGGTCGGGGCACCGGTGACCAGGATCAGCTTGCCACCGTCCCGATCGATGTCCGAGGCCAGGAACGTCACGCCGTGCTGGTCGGCCGCGCCCTGCACGACCCGGACGAGTTCGCCGAGTGCCGCTGCGGCCGAGGGACCACCCTCGTCGACCACGAGCGCATCGAGTCCCAGAAAGCGCAGGAACGCCACACTGACGCGGCGGTGCTCGGCCCCGCCATCGGACTCGGTCAGGGCGGCGCGCAGGGCGAGCGGGATGCCCTGGGCGACCAGACTCGCCGCGGTCGGCTTCGGCAGCGTCGCGGGGTCGCGTCGTGGGGCCTCGGGGGCCGCCGTCAGCAGCCGGCCCGGACCGACCTCGGCACCGAGCAGCGCCGGATCCAGCGCCCGACCCACTCCCGGCCCGATCACGATCTGCCCGGCACCGGCGACCGACTCCATCGCCACCGTCGCGGTGGCCACCGGGCCGCCGACGACCAGCTCCCGGTGGGAGTCGCCCAGCAGGAACAGGTCGACCTCGCCGGACTCGATCCCGATCGACATCTGCAACGTGATGGGTCCCACGGAGGTCTGCAGGCTGCCGAGCGCGGCCAACGCCGCCCGCATGTCCTCGGCGGCACGGCAGCCACGGGCGACGTGTTGATCGCCGCTGAACAACAGCAGCAGCGCGTCGCCACCGAACTTCAGCAGGCTGCCGCCGCCGGTGTAGGCCACCTTGAGCAGCGCGGCGAAGCACGTGTTGATCGTGTCGGTCAGTTCCTCGGCACCGATGCGACCGAGCTGCGCGAGTCGTTCCGACAGGGCGGTGAACCCGGACACGTCCACGAAGACCAGCGTGGCGTCGAGCGCGCGCCAGGTCGTGGCCGGTTCGTCGCGGAGCCAGTCGAGCATCACGCGGGGGACGTAGGCGCTCAACACGCTGGCGCCACCTCCCGCGAGAAGGACCCGGCGGGCCGTCGGGCCGGGCGACGGCCACCCCGGCCGTGATCGGACGCTACCGCGTCAGGCCCACAGCGTCCCGGAGATCGACGCGGCGATCTCCTTGACGTCACCGGGCGCATACGCACCGGTGGACAGGTACTTCCACCCGCCGTCGGGCGACAGGGCGACGACGTGCGACCCCTCGGGCAGCCGCTTGCAGATGCGCTGGGCCACGACGATGGACGCCCCGGTGGACACGCCGGCGAAGATCCCCTCGTGTTCGGCGAGGTCGCGGGTCGTGCTGAGCGCCTTGAGCGAGTTGACCTTGATCCGGCTGTCGAGCACCGACTGGTCGAGCACCTCCGGGACGTAGCCCTCGTCGAGGTTGCGCAGGCCGTAGACCAGGTCGCCGTACTCCGGCTC
>CAYTLZ010000005.1:0-25337 GCA_964438785.1 uncultured Actinomycetota bacterium
CATTGTCGGTCGTCATGTCGTGCGGTCGTTGAGGAAAGCGCCGCGTGAACGGGCGGGACGCCGGCAAGCGCTGCGGGTAGGACCTACGGGCGTGTTGTCTTGGCCGGCTGGTGGCGAGTTGCTGTCACCACGAACAGCTTCTGGTCGGTCGGGGCGGCTGGGAGGCCGCCGCTCGCGCGCAGCGTGCGAGTTGCTGTCACCACGAACAGCTTCTGGCACCCGACGGGCGACGACGCAGCTGAACCTGTGAACAACCGCCGTATGTGCACGATGTGCGTGAGTGTCGTGTCGCAGCTCAACCGATGGAGCCAGCCTCGTCGTGTCGCGCTCGGACGCTGGCGTGCAGGTGCCGTTCCCTCGGAGCGATCACGGAGCAGGGTGGGCAACCGTCGAGCCGAAGTTTCCTGACGGCTCCGATCTGATCTGCCTCGCCTCCGTCGATCGACCGCGATCCCACCGATACCGGGCTCGGACCGAAGATCGAGCCAGCGGTTGCGGGTACTCAGGCTTGTGCTGCGGGGTCCGCCAGGCTGGTCGGGATGTCTCGGTGGGTGTGGAGCACCCGCAGGACGTCGACGTGGCCGGTCTGTTCGACGTAGAAGATCAGGTAGGGGAAGCCGTCAAGCGGGTGACTTCGGAGTCCGGGCCAGGCGAGTTCGACGGCGTAGCGCGGCGAGCCGATTCCTGGCCGACGACCGATGAGCGTGAAGGCCTTCTGGGTCTCGTCGATGAATCGTCGCGCGACGGCCCCGCCAGCCTCGGTCGCATACCAGGATGCGGCGTGGCGCAGGTCCTCGGTGGCCAGCCGGCGCGGGACAACTGGGACGGCATCAGCCATCCGTGTGGGTGTCGATCTCGTCTCGCAGGCCGTCGAAGTACGCGCTGTCGGCGACCGGTCCGGGCTCGGACGCGGCCCCGGCGGCCAGCAGTTCGCGTAGGTGTTGTCGGTCTTGGTCGCGACGGATCAGCTCACGGACGTACTCGCTGGTCGTGCCGTAGCGACGTCGGGTGATCTGCTCCTCGACGTAGCTGCGCAGCGACTCGGGCAGGGAGATGTTCATCGTTGGCATGGCGGTGAGTCTACGATGGGTTGGCAATCCTTGGCAAGGCTGACCCTGGGCGCAGCGGGGAGCGTCGGGCTTCCACAGCCTCCGCCGGGCGTCGGCCCAACTTGAGGGTCGTGGAGCTACCGTCGATCCAGCGAGGAGGCCACCGTGGAGCAGCCCCGAAAAGTACGCAAAAGTACGCACGGCGCTGCCTCTGTCTGCCTCCGAGTGCCTGTCCCTGCCTCCCGCTGCCTGAGCGGCGAGAAGGTCGCGATCGATGCGCTAGAGCCGGTTTCTCGCTCGCATGGGCCTGAATCGGGCGTCTACGGCTACTCGGCCGTCGTTCATGAGGCCTTGCTTCGCAACGAAGGGGCCGACGGTTCAAATCCGTTCACCTCCACCACGAAACGCCTCGTAGCCCCCGCTACGGGGCGCTTTTCGTTGCGTGCCGTCCGCTGCGGCGTTTCTCGGCCAGGGTGCGGCTGGCCGCGTCCACCGGTGGCATGAAGCGGTTCTCCCCGACCGTCTCGCGTCAGCTGCAATGGCCTCGGCGGCAACTCGGGCGAGTCGAACGACGCAGAACTGTTCGCGCGGACAGCGAGTCGCCACCGAACGCCCCGAGCGCCGTGCCCGCCATGTCGGCCGAGCCGGGCTCAACCGGCAGTGTGCGCATCGGCCTGGACGAGTCCGACCAGACCGGTGAGCAGGTCGTCGACGAGATCGGTGAGCGGGGGCCAGGCCATGGCGGGTCGGGCGACCGTGAGGCTGGCGATGCCGTGCAAGCCGGCCCAGACGATCGTGGCCATGCGCTCCGGGTCGCCAGCGCGCGCGACCCCGGCCTGCTGGCAGCGGGTGATGCCGCGGATCAGGGCATCGAACGCCTCGGTCCGGGTCGGTCCGTCGGGCGTGAGTTCGGTCTGGCGGCGACTGGCGAACAGCAGGGCGTAGCCGCCGGGCTCCTCGTCCGCCCAGCGCAGGTAGGCCAGGCAACCGCCGCGCAGCGCGCCGGCCGCGTCACCACGTTCGGCCGCCGGGGCGGTGCCCGCACCGATCGCCCGGGCGAGCGCGTCGAACCGCTGCGCGACCGCCTGCCGGATCAGCTCCTCCTTGGAGTCGAAGTGGCGGTACAGCGACGGCGGGGTCACCCCGACCCGTTCCACGATGGCGCGCACGGTGACGGCCCGTTCGTCACCGGCCTCGTTGAGCAGGTACTCGGCCGCATCGAGCAGTTCGTCGCGCAGCTGGTCGCCATCGCCGCGCGCAGCTCGGGTTCGTGCCATTGATCGGTCCTGTCCATCGTGGCCGGTCACCGCCGGGTTCAGAGCAGGGTGTACACCAACGGGCCCATCCCGAGCACGGCCACGCCTACCCACGTTGGCGTGGACCAGCGACGGATGTGGGACGCGGCGGTACCGATCATCGGCGAGAACCCCAGCGCGAGGTCGAACAGCGCCAGCATGACGGCGGCCCGGCGGACCTCGGCCCACGCCAGCCAGTCGACGTTCGGCTCGATCGCGACAGTGGTGACGGCCAGCGCCCCGACCACCAGCGCGCCCGCGAGGTGGACGCGGCCGAGCGGAGCGACGTCGCGGTCGTGTCGCCACCCGGGTCGTTGGGTCGTCGACGATCCGGTCAGCGGGAACCACACCCCGACGCCTGCTGCCAGCGCACCGGCGAGCGCGACGCCGTTGGTCCAGGGCACGTGTCCGAGCTGCACACCCTGCTGCCGCGCGGTCAGTCGGATCGCTCCCTCGCGCAAGCCGAGCAGCACGGCCACGGTCGCGATCAGGGTGCCGCCGACGTTGAGCACGCCGGCAGCGTCGCCGCGGGGTGCCCGCCACGCGACCAGGGCCAGGAGCAACAGGTTGATGATCGCCGTGACGCCCAGCGAGCGCCACAACGGCGGGGTCGCGCGATCAGCGGGAGCGGGTCGTAGCCACAGCTGCATGCCCGGGTCGAAGCCCGTGCCGGCCTGCCACCAGCGCAGCGGCAGGTGCCATCCCCAACGACGGAGCTGCTGCGTGACCGTGGCCGGTCGGTACCCGCCGCGGTGGTGCAGGGCCTGCGACGCGGCGTTGGTCACGTCGATGCGGGCGGAGGTCTCCGTACAGCCGAGTTCGTCGAACCGTTCGTCGGCCGCGTCCCGCAGAGCGGCACCGATGCCCGGGATGCCCGCGTCGGGGTCGGCGAAGACGAAGTGCACGATCCCCAGGCGTCCGAGCCGCCCGGGTGCCGTGGCGTGCAGGACCACGCCCCCGACGATGCGTCCGTCCGGACCCGTCGCGACCAGCGTCTCACGGCCGCGGGTGGCGAACAGCAGCATGTCGAAGCGCTCGAAGGCCCGGCCGACGATCGCACGGACCGCAGTCTCCTCGCCCGGCTCCATCGGTCGGACGGTCAGCCCGGTCTCGCCATGCCGGCTCGCGGTGGGGGCGTTGTCGGACGTGTCGGTGCGATCCGTGGCGTGACTCATCGTCCACCGCCGATGCCGTCCACCTCGGCCCGCAGGACCCAGGCGGTCGCGAACGCCAGCGCGGCGAGCGTGCCGTTGACGGCCACGGCGATCAGCAGCGAGTGGCCGAGCGCCGCATGCATCGTCCCGGCGGACACCATGACCACGCCGATGCCGAGGAGGCCGACCGGACGGACACCGGGGCGCAACGCCAGGAGTCCGACCGCGAGCTCCGCGAGGCCCACGGCGGCCCGGAACCAACCCGGTAGGCCCCACGAGGCGAACAGGGCCACGTCGAACGGCACCGGCAGCAGCCGCATCACCCCGGCTCCGGCGAAGAACCAGCCGAGCAGTGTCGCGGCGCGGATCGCGAGCGGGTGGTCGGGTCGGGTGTCGATGGTGGCGGTCGAACCGGTCATCAGTGGCCTCGATTGCTGATTCCCCGCGAGGGAGACGGTCGGTCAAACGTACTAGTATTCGATAACGTAACAACTGTTATTCCTTTGTCAAGAGGGAGGCCGCGTGTTCCAACGCGGGTGCGTCGTGCGGGGTGCGACGCCCCGCACGCCGCGGTGGGGACCGGTGCGTCGCCGGTGCGACGCCGAACGGCCCGCGGCCGCGTTCCCCTAGGTCCCTAGCCGCACGGTCGCGCCGCGGTCAGGATGGTGTCGCAACCACGACACCCTGAGCCACGACATCGCGAGCCGGGACACCCCGGACGGATCGCGGGAGGGCGACGGCTGCGACGATCCGCTCGAGCACGCGAGGACCAGCCCATGGAGGACGTGACCGCGACACGTGACGATCGGGCCGACGACCGCCGCCCCGTGGCCTGGCACGCGCTGGCGACCGAGCAGGCCGCACGGCGACTCGACGTCGACCTGGATGCCGGTCTGTCGGCAGCGGTGGCCGGTCGCCGCCTTCAGGCGCACGGCCCCAACGAACTGGCCACCGAGGAGCCTCGCGGCAACCTCGACATCCTGCTGGCGCAGTTCAAGAGCCCGCTGATCTACATCCTCCTGGTCGCGTTGGCCGTCACGCTCGTCATCGACGAGTACACCGATGCGGCCGTGATCGCCGCGGTACTGGTCATCAACGCGATCATCGGGTTCGTCCAGGAGCGCAAGGCCGACCGTTCGGTCAATGCGCTGATGGACCTGGCCGCACCCAGCGCCCGGGTGCTTCGCGACGGCCGGCCATGCACGGTCGAGGCACGGGTGCTCGTGCCCGGTGACGTGGTGCTGTTGCAGTCGGGCGATCGGGTGCCCGCGGACCTGCGTCTGATCCGCGCCAACCAACTCCTGATCGACGAGTCGCTGTTGACCGGCGAGTCGGCTCCGGCGGACAAGCGCACCGACGCGGTGGACGAGGAGTTCCTCGCAGCGGACCGCTCGTCGATCGCGTTCATGGGCTCGGCGGTCAGCTCGGGGCGGGGCCGGGGCATCGTGATCGCGACGGCCGCGACCACGGAACTCGGGCGGATCGCCGAGCAGATCCGCGCCGAGGTCAAGCCGCAGACGCCCCTGCAGCACCGGATGCACCGTTTCGCGAACATCGTCGCGATGGCGGTGCTCGGGTCGACCGTCGTCGCGTTCTTCCTCGGGCTCGCCCTCGGTGGGGCGGTCGACGAGATGTTCCTCACGGCCGTCGCCCTGGCGGTCGCCGTCGTTCCCGAGGGACTCCCGGTCGCCTTCACGGTCGCGATGGCACTCGGCGTCAACCGCATGGCCCGACGCAACGTCATCATCCGCTCCCTGCCGGCGGTCGAGACGCTCGGCTCGACGCAGACGATCGGATCCGACAAGACCGGGACGCTGACCCAGAACCGGATGACCGTCCAGCGGATCTGGACCGCTGATGGCTGGTACGGCGTCGGCGAGCACGACCCCCGGACCGAGCCGACCACGCGCGGTGCCGAGCGCCAGGCCCGGACCGCCGGCGACGCCGGCGATCCGCTGTCCGAGACGATCCGGTCCTCGGTGCTCACCAACGAGGCCGAGCTCGTGCGTGACACCGCGGACCCGGGCGAGGACGGGCCGGGCTATCGGGGCGACCCCACCGAGACCGCGTTGCTCGAGGCCGCCCAGCGGGTCGGTGTCGACGTGGAGGATCTCCGCCACCGGTATCCGGTCCTCGCGGAGGTGCCCTTCGAGTCCGAGCGGCGCTACTCACTGGCCGTCGTCGACGAGGGTCGTGCCGTTCTCCGGCTGAAGGGTGCGCCGGAACGGGTGCTGGAACTGTGCAGCCAGGTGGCCACGGCGCAGGGGCCCCGGCCGATCGACGACGACGAGGTGCTCGCCGCCGCGCACGACATGGCAGCGCAGGGGTTGCGGGTCCTGGCGATGGCGATGAAGTCGCTGCACGAACCGCCCGCGCCGGGTACCACACCCGAGCCCGACGAACTCGTGCTCACCGGCCTGGTGGGCATGCAGGACCCACCCCGACCCGGGGTCCGGGACGCGATCGGGGCGTGCCATGCGGCCGGCGTCCGGGTCATCATGATCACCGGTGATCACGCCGCCACGGGCCGGGCCATCGCCCGCGAGCTCGGCATCACCAGGGGTGAGGAGCCGGCGGTGATCGAGGGCTCCGAACTCGAGACGATGGCGGACGCCGAACTGCGCCGGCGTGTGCTCGAGGTCGACGTGTTCGCCCGGGTGGCGCCGGCGCACAAGTTGCGGGTCGTCAACGCGCTGCGTTTCCACGACCAGATCGTCGCGGTGACCGGCGACGGCGTGAACGACGGCCCGGCGTTGAAGGCCGCGGACATCGGCATCGCCATGGGTCGCGACGGCACCGACGTCGCCCGCGAGGCGTCGGACATGGTGCTGACCGACGACAACTTCGTGTCGATCACCAACGCCCTCGAGGAGGGCCGGGTCGTCTTCGACAACGTGCGGAAGGTGACGTTCTTCCTCCTGTCGACCGGGGTCGCGGCGATCGTCGCGATCCTGTACTCGATCGCAGCCGGACTGCCGCTGCCCTACGTCCCGGCGGCGCTGTTGTGGTTGAACGTCGTCACCAACGGCCTGCAGGACGTCGCGCTCGCGTTCGAGAAGGGCGAACCCGACGTCCTGGAGCATCCGCCCCGGGCGCGTGACGAGGGCATCGTGACCCCGCTGCTGTGGGAGCGCACCGTGCTGCTCGGGATCACGATGGCCGCCGGCTCGCTGTGGTTGTTCCAGTGGGCCATCGAGGCCGGGCTCGATGACGCGCAGCAGCGCGGAGCCGCCCTGACCACGCTGGTCGTCGCGATGGCCGTGCACGCCGGCAACGCCCGCTCCGAACGGCGCAGCCTGTTCGCGGTCTCACCGCTCGACAACCGGTTCCTCGCCGTCGCGGTCGTCGGTGCCCTGGTGCTCCACCTCGGTGCGTCGTACTGGGGGCCGACCCGGGCCGTGCTGCAGATCGCCCCGGTGACCGGTGGCGGCTGGGCTCGGATCACGGTGGTGGTGCTGGCGGTCATCCTGGTCAGCGAACTGCACAAGTGGCTGCGCAGTCGACGTCGCCTCGGGCCATGGACCTGATCACTGCGCGCGGCGGGTCGTCGGTGCGGGCGTGCGTCGCTCGATGTCGTCGGGCTCGCGGGCAGTCGGGCTCCCCGCCTCCCGGCCCCCGCCGTGTGCGGCTGTCGGCCGACCACGTCGTCGCGACCGGAGGCGTGCCATCACGGACCGGCTGGCGGGCACGCCGGGCAGCCGGACCTCGGGCAGCAGCAGTCGGGGGTGGCGTCGTCGAGCGGCACCGACGATGACGCCACTGCCGTAGGCCGCGTCCTCGACCAGACGCAGGCCCACGTACCGGAGCGGATCCAATGGTGGTCGCTCGCGGACGTACTCCGACACGATGGGGCCCAGCATGCTCACCGCAGCCAGCCGCCCCCATCGCGACCGTGGGATCGCGAGCAGTGCGAGCCAGCCGAGCGGCCACCACTCCCGTCGAAGTGCGTGACCGCTTGCGGCGACATCGGCGACCAGCCCCTTGGACGCCACCCGGACGGCCAGGTCCACCCGCGTCGTGTGATCGGCCCCACGGGTCAGCGCGGCGACCGCCACGGTGCCCACCGCCCCCGCGGAACGGAACCGACCCAGGGTGACCAGCGCGGCGATGGCCAGGTTCCAGCCGGAGAGTCGCGCCGGGGCCAGCCGGCCCGGGTGCCGGCGATCCAGTGCCGCGGCGGAGGTGCCGTAGTCGTAGCGTCGCCCCACCCAGGCGCTCGGACGTAGTCGCATCTCATGGCGGACCGTGACCGACGGTTCGTAGCGGGCGAGCCAGCCGGCGTCGATCATCCGCCAGACCAGATCCACGTCCTCGCCGACCCGCATCGTCGGCTCGAAGCCCCCGGGTGGGATGGCGCTGCGCCGGACGACCAGCGCCGCCGAGGGCAGGAACCCGAGCCGGGCACCGTGCGTGACCAGCTCCGGTCGCCGACCCATGTCGAGCGCGGAGCGGGTGTGTTCGTGCCGGGCGATGGCGGAGTCACCATCGGGGCGGGGCCGGACCCGGGGGGCGACCAGACCGACGCGGTCGTCGTCGAGGTGGCCCACCAGCCGATCGAGCCAGCGGGGGGACACCGTGCAGTCGGAGTCGAGGAAGACGACGGTCGGCGCGGTCGTGGCGGCCAGTCCGGTGTTGCGGGCGGCACCCGGCCCCCGGTTGACGGTGTGGGCGAGGTAGGTCGCGCCGTGGGTTCGGCACACGGCCCGAATCGACCCGGGGTCCGGCGAGGCGTCGTCGACGACCACGGCGGGTGTGGGCCCCAGACCCGCCAGGCAGGCGTCGAGCAGGTCGGGACGACCGTGGGTCGGGATGATCACGACCACGTCGTCGCGTCCGGTGGTGCGCGGGGGTGGTTGCGGATGCGCCAGCCCCCGTGCGACCAGCCACCGGGTGACCGCCACCTCGAGTGGTGTGGTCGGGTCGATGCCCGCCGGTCCAGCGGCGGACAGCCGCTGCACGACGGGTCGTGCCCGCGACGACAGCCGCAGCAGACGCCACGGGGCACCGCCCGCGAGGTGGCTGCCGCCACCCCACAGCCGGTTCCGCTCGTCCCAGACGATCCGCACGGCCGCCTCCTCCACGCGGCGCAGCCAACCACGACAGCGCCCGCACCGCGCGCGGCGGGGACCGGGGCGGGAATGGGTGGATCCGGGTGCACGTTCGCGTCGAATGTCGCGGACGGTCGTGTGACCGGTTCCGACCGTGCCGGGTGGGTACCCGACGCGGCTTCGGGCCGGGAGCACCACTACCCCTGCCGCGACGTCCACACCGGTCTTCACGACACGGGCCCATCGCTCGAGCAGGGATCATCGATGCCGCCAACCGATCCGATCGTCGTCGTCCGCGACGTCGTCCACACCTTCGGTCAGGACGTGCGGGCGCTGGACGGCGTGTCGCTGGCCTTCGAGCCGGGCATCGTCTAAGGGCTGCTGGGGCCCAACGGTGCGGGCAAGACGACGCTGATCCGGGTGCTGGCGACCCTGCTGACGCCCGACAGCGGCGAGGTGGCGGTCGCGGGCGTCGACGTGCTCCGCCAGCCCACCCGGGCGCGGACCCGGATCGGCCTGGCAGGTCAGTTCGCCGCGGTCGACGACTACCTCACCGGCCGGGAGAACGTCGAGATGGTCGGCCGGCTGTACGGCCTGTCGGCGAAGGAGGCCCGACGTCGGGCCGCCGATGTGCTCGAGGCGATCGACCTCACGGAGGCCTCGGGCCGGACCGTGCGCGAGTACTCCGGCGGGATGCGACGCCGGCTCGATCTCGCCGCGTCGCTCGTCGGCCGCCCGCAGGTGCTGTTCCTCGACGAGCCGACGACCGGCATCGATCCGCGCAACCGGGCCGGGTTGTGGGAACTGATCGAACATTTGGTGTCGGGCGGCACGACGGTGCTGCTCACGACGCAATACCTCGAGGAGGCCGATCGGCTCGCCGACCGGATCGGGGTGATCGACCATGGCCGCATCATCAGTGAGGGCACCGCGGACGAACTCAAGGACGAGCTCGGTGGCGCGGTGCTCGAGATCGTCGTCGCGCCGGAACGCCGGGACGAGGCGCTGGCCCGGCTCGCGCCGATGATGGGCGATGCGCTGACCGTCGACGAGGGGCTCGGGGTGCTGCGCATGCCCGCTCCCGACGGGACCCGGACGCTGGTGGAGGTGGTGCGGATGCTCGACGGTGTCAGCATCGAGCCGGACGATCTGCGCCTGCTGCGTCCCACCCTCGACGACGTGTTCCTCAAGCTCACCGAGACCGAGGACCCACCACCCGTGACGGACCCGCCATCCGCGAGCGGGCCGGGCGACGCCACTTCCACCGAACAGGCCCCGCGATGAGCGTCACCGCCCTGAGCCCGACCGCCACCGGCGACCTCGATCGGGTCCCGTTGCGTCGGGTCGTGACCGACACGCTGGTGATCACCCGGCGCAACCTGCTGCGCAACGTTCGGCTGCCGCAGCTGCTGCTGTTCTCGACCATCCAGCCGGTCATGTTCCTGCTGCTGTTCAACTACGTGTTCGGCGGGGCGATCGGGGGATCGCTGCCGGCGGGCTACGACTACATCCAGTGGCTGATGCCGGGACTGCTCATCCAGATCGCCACCTTCGGTGCCGGCCAGACGGCGCTCGGCCTGACCGAGGATCTCTCCAAGGGCGTCATCGACCGGTTCCGCTCGCTGCCGATGGCCCGCTCCGCGGTCCTCGCGGGACGCACCCTGGCCGACCTGATCCGCAACGCCGCCGTGCTGTCGCTGATGCTGCTGGTCGGCTTCGCGATCGGGTTCCGCTGGGAGACCTCGCTGCTGCGGTTCCTCGCGGGCTTCGGTATCGCCCTGCTGTTCGCCTACGCCCTGTCGTGGGTCATGGCCTCGATCGGTCTCGCGGTCCGCAACCCCGAGGCGGCCCAGTCGGCGGTCTTCCTGCCCGTCTTCCCGTTCGTGTTCGCGTCGTCGGTGTTCCTGCCGACGCAGACGATGCCCGACTGGTTGCGCGTGTTCGCCGACAACCAGCCCGTGACCGTGGTCGCCAACGCGTTGCGGGGGCTGATGCTCGGCCCGGAGGCCCTGCTCGACGGCTCGACGGTCGCCGGGCAGGTGCTGGCCTCGCTGGCCTGGATCGGTGGCATCACGGCGCTGTTCGCGGTGCTGGCGGTCCGCATCTACCGCCGGACCAACGGCTGAGTCGGAGCAGCGTCGGTCCTCAGTGCCCGCGGAAGGCCTCCTCGAGCCACCAGGCACCGCGGTCGGCCGCCACCTTGGCGTCGACCAGCAGTGGCCGGTCGCGCGGGCCGGCGACCCAGTCGGCCACGGGGGCGAGGTCCGCGGGCGTCCGGACCGTGATCGCCTCGAAGCCGTACCCGCGGGCGATCGCTGCATGATCGGTCGGCGGGAACCGGACCGCGTCGAGGTCGGCATCGGGACCGAAGTGGTGCATCTCCGCGCCGTAGCCGCCGTCGTCGTAGACCACGGCGACGAGGTCGAGGCCGAGTCGCACGACGGTGTCCAGTTCGCTGGCACCCATCGTGAGACCGCCGTCGCCGAGCGCGGCGACGGCCAGTCGGTCCGGTCGGGCGAGGGCGGCACCGATGGCCGTGGCCAGCCCGAGACCGACCGACTGGTAGGCCTGGGTGAAGCAGAAGCCGTGCTCGTCGGGGACGTCGAGGAACATCGCCGGGTAGCCCATGAAGTTGCCCGAGTCGGTCGACACGATCCGCTCGGCCGGGAGAAGATCGTCGAGCGCGATCGTGAGGGTCCGCGGGTCGATGGTCGTCGCCGTTCCCCAGTCGTCGTAGGGCTCGTCCCGCCACCGCCCACCCGTTGCGAGGCGTGCGGCCACCCGAGCGGTCCGGTAGCCCTCGCCGTTCGCGGGCGGATCGGCGCGGAGCGCGGCCGTGACCGCCGTCGCCGTCGCGGCCGTGTCGCCGACGATGCCGAGCTGCACCGGTCGGTGGCGACCCAGTGCCGACGGATCCAGGTCGACCTGGACGAGGTGGCTCGTGTCGGCCACGAGCCGCCCGTGGCGCGTGGTCCACATGTTCAGCGCGCACCCGAAGGCGACGACGACGTCGGCTTCACCGATCAGCTCGGCGGCCACCGGGGTGGAGAAGCCCCCGGAGATGTCGAGGTCGAAGTCGTCGCCGCGGAACAGACCCTTGGCCACCGCCGAGGTCGCGAGCAGCGCCCCGCTCGTCGCGCCGAGCTCGCGCAGCTCGCCCCCGGCGTGGCGGGCACCACGCCCGGCGATCAGCACCGGGCGTTCGGCGCGGCGCAGCAGCGCGGCGAGCGCGGCGACGTCCGCATCGCCCGGTGCGGTCGGCACGTGTCGTCGGCGTTGCGGCGGGGACGACGTCCGATGCTGGTCCTGTGGCGCCCCCTGGATGTCCAGGGGCAGGTGCAGCACCACGGTGCAGGATTCGTCTCGGGCGCGGCGCAACGCCTCCAGCGCCTCGTCGACGGCGGTGGCCGGCGAGGTGATCCAGGCCGGCACCGCACCCACCGCGGTGGTGACCGCGTCCTGATCGATCCGGAAGTTGGACAGCGTCGCGTCGGCCGCGGTGGCGGCTGCCAGGACCAGCAGCGGCGTGCGGCTCTTCGCCGCCTCCGTGATCCCGGTCAGGGCATTGGTCAGCCCGCACCCCTGGTGCAGCGACACCACCGCCACCTCGCCAGTGACCCGCGCGTAGGCGTCGGCCATGGTCGCGGCACCACCCTCGTGGCGGGCCGCCACGTAGGTGGCCCCGGCGGCGACCATCGCGTTGGTCACGTGGAAGTTGCCGCTGCCGACGACCCCGAACGTACGCCGCACCCCGGCCTCGACCAGCGCCTCTCCGACGGCCTGGGCGACCGGTCCGGTGTCGGTCACGCGTCGCGCTCGACCAGCGCCAGCACCCGGGTGGGCGAGCCGGAACCGCCGACGATCTTCAGTGGTGCGGCGATGACGACGGCACCGGTGGCCGGCAGACGGCCGAGTTGCTGCAGCTGGGTCAGGCCGTACTTGCCGGCCCCCATGAACCAGGCGTGGCAGGGGAAGGGGGGATCGAAGCTGTGGGCGGCTCCCGCGTCGGTCCCGACCGTCTCCACGCCGAGTCCCATGATCGGGGTCTCCTCCGCGAGCCAGCGGGCGCAGTCGGGGGCGATGCCGGGGGTGTGCGGGCCGGTCTCGTCGGCGTTGGCGTAGGCCTCCGGGTCGTCACCGCGAGCGTCCCAGCCGGTGCGGTACAGCAACCAGCCGCCCTCGGGCAGCGCGCCGTGTTCGGCCTCGAACGCCTTGACGTGATCGATCTGCAGCAGGAAGTCGGGATCGGCCTCGGACTGCTCGCTGTGGTCGAGCACGACGGCCGGGCCGACGAGCCGGGCCGGTGGGACCTGGGCGACGTCGTCGCCGTCCCTGCCCGTGACCCAGTGGTTGGGCGCGTCGAAGTGGGTCCCGGTGTGTTCGCCGGTGGTGAAGTTGTTCCAGTACCAGGCCGGTCCACGGTCGTCGTAGCGACTGATCTCGTCGAGCTGGAAGGGGGCGGTCTGGCCGAACTGCTCCGGCAGCTCCAGGATCGGTGTGCCGCTGTGCAACGGTGCGGTGAGGTCGATCACCTCGATGCGACCGTCGGCCAGACCGTGCAGCAACTCGTCGAGCGTTCCCATGGTGATCTCCCTCGAAGCCCCTGGTCCGGCGGTCGCGGGCGGTCGTCGTGTGCGGCACTGGCCCGGGCGGTGCGTCCGACGCAGGATAGTCAGCACCACCGACCGGTCATCGGGGCTGTCGCCGCCGATGCCTGAGCGGCACCTGAGGGCCAGATGAGAGGACGCTCAGACTGCCCGTTCGTCACGCTCCGAGGCTGCTCGGGCTTCGTACGTTCCATGACAACGCGATCGGCCCACGCCTGATCGCCACCCACGCGACCACGACAACGAGGAGTTCCATGCGAACCCGATTCGCCCTACCCATCGCCGGTGCTGCACTCGTCCTGGCGGCCTGCAGCGGAGCCGACGACGGCACTGACGGCATCGACCTCGGTGCCAGTGACCAGTCGGACGACACCACCGCCGATGTCGAGACCGATGACGACACCGATGCCGCGACCGACCCCGATGATGACGACGACGCGGCGTCGGCTTCCGCGACCGACGACGACGCGGCCGAGCCGGATGCCGACCAGGACACCGCGACGACGAGCGGCGACCCCGCCGCCGATGGCCTCGTCGACATGACCGAGGCCATCGCCGGTACCTGGCCCGTCGGTGACGCCGGCACCGTGACGTTCTCCATCGCCGACGGCGCACTCGTGCTGGACGACGTCACCGCCAGCGACGGCTGGCGCGCCGACATCGACGAGCAGGACCCCGACGAGATCGAGGTCGACTTCCGGCAGGCCAACGTCGAGTGGGAGATCGAGATCGAGCTCGAGGACGGCGGTGCCATCCTGGAGATCGAGATCGACCAGGACATCGAGGACGCCGCCACCGGCAGCTACGACATCGGCGACGCCGGCACGTTCGCCTTCTCGGTCCGGGACGGTCGGCTCGTGCTCGACGACCTGAACCTCACCGATGGCTGGACGCTGGTCGAGACCGACGAGGAGGCCGACGAGATCGAGTTCGAGCTCACCAACGGGCCGCGGACCTTCGACGTGGAGATCGAGCTCGAGAGCGACGGCACCGTCGACATCGAGATCGACTACGAGGTCGTCGGTCCGGTCACCGGCTGACCCCGGCCGGCTCCGGCCACGGCTCGATGACGGCGGCGGCACCGCGAGGTGCCGCCGCCGTCTCGTCGGTGCTCAGGGGGCCAGGTCGGCGAGGTCGGCGAGGTCGGGATGATCGGCGAACCGCGCCGCCAGCGTCCGGTCCCCGGCGCGGATGGCGTTGCGCACCTGCTGCCAGTGCCGGTGACGGACCAGGACACGCGCCTGCAGCGTCGGGATGCCGATGATGCGCGACAGCAGGATCCGATGTTTGCCGTCGTTGTTGCGGATGATCGTGCCGTCGCGCCCGATGTTGACCAGGAAATGGGTGAACGTCAGCTTGCCGGTGTCCGCCCGGTCGGGTCGGTAGCCCTGGGTGGACAGGCGATGGTGCAGGTCGTCGAGGTAGGCGCATCGGGCGTGCACGTCGGCGGCCGTGCGGCAGCGGCCACCCCAGGCGCGTTCACCGGCGTCGACCTTGCGCAGTGCCTTGCGGATGTAGGGGATCTGCTCCCACTCGAGCCCCCGGTGGAAGCGCTTGTGCAGGACCCGGGCGAGGTGGTAATCGTCGAAGGCCACGGTGGCTTCGTCCCAGTCGCCGTCGAGCACGATGCCGGCGTGCCAACGGCGTCGCAGCGTCGCGTACCCCTCGTTGCGGCCGTGCTTCATCCAGGGCAGTTGCACCGGGCCCTCCCAGTGCTGCTGCATGTGGGTGATGCGTTGCGTCGGGATGTCGAGCACCCGGTAGGGCACCGCGTCGGAATAGCGCTCCCGGCGCAGCGTGTGCAACACCGGCAACGTCCGCTCCCGTGCGCTCAGCGTGATGCGCTTGGTCGCCGGGCCCGGCGTGAAGGACGTGGACAACGATGTGGGTGTGAGCATGGGGCGACCCCGGGTCATGGTGCGGATCGGGCGAGCTCATCCGCGAACAGGCGTCGCGCGAGCGCGTGCCACCGTGGGCGGAAGGCGTAGACGGCGGCCAGTCGCAGGCGGCAGGCCTGCTCGTAGGCGGGGAGGCGTTGCCGGGTCGGCATCGAGGGTGCCGCGGCATCGAGCACCGCTTCCCGGGCCCGGGTCCGACCGTCGTCGCTGAGCAGGTGCTGCGCCACCCGGAGGTCGAGGTGCACCAGGAGGTTGGCCAGGTCGAGGGCCGGCTCGGCGCGACAGAGGGTGTCCGGATCGAGCACGGTGAGGCCGTCGTCGGTCATCAGCAGTTGGCCGTCGTGCAGATCGCGATGGGCACAGACCAGTTCCGTCGTCGCCGGCCCGGTCAGTGGACGCAGGGCCGGTTCGATGTCCGCGGCCGGGAGTCGCCCGGCGCGCACGGCCCGCTCCACCCAGCCCCGGGTCACCTCGGCCTCGGCGGCGGCGTCGTGCGTGGGCAGGTCATCGCCGGGGTGGCGGCTCAGGGCCGCGAGCATGCGACCGATGCGGCCGAAGTCGTCGTCGAGGGACCGCGCATCACGCTCCAGCGGGGTGCGTCCGGGCATCGGTTCCAGCACGACGCGGTCGTCGTGCTCGTCGCGGATGCGCGGGACCGCTGCGGTGTCACCCAGCGCCATGGCCAGCTGCCGGTGGCGCAGCGCCAGCGTCGACGTGCGTCCGGCGCGGACGAACTTGACGAACGAACCGTCCGAGGTGCGGATCACGGCCCGTTTCCCGGGACGGTGGGCGATCAACGTGGCACCGGCATCCAGGGCGGGTGCGAGCCCGGGCAGCTTGCGGTCGGCACCGTGTGGCTGGAGCAGCAGGCGTGGATCGTCGCCGAGTCGGGCCCCCTCGATGCGAGCGCACTCGTGTGAGGCGGCGTCCGGATCGGGGTACCAGCGCCCGACGAGGTCGTGGCGCATGCTGTCGTCGCCGACCCGGGTGAGCTCGAGGGGCACGTCGCCGTCGGGGCGGGGCCAGGCCCGTGTCAGCGTCCAGACGGTCGCATCGATGCGCTGGTGGTCGGCGGGGATCATGGGACACCGGCCAACGCGGTCAGACGCTCGGCGCGCAGGACCAGACCCTCCATGCGCTCGTGCCAGTCGCCGTGCCGCAACCGGAAGGGTTCGCCGGCGCGACGCAGGAGCTGAACGGGCAGCTCCGCCATGACCTGCTGCTCCGTGGCCGGTCCGCCGACGCTGCGGTAGCCCTCCCACAGGGCCGCCGGCAGTTCCGCGGACGCGGAGCCCGGTTCGCCGGCGACCAGCTCGGCGGCGACCCAGCTGGCGAGGTCCGCCGCGGCCGAGCCGAGCCCGGTCCGGTCGAGGTCGATCAGCGTCACCCCGTCGTGGCCGTGGACGACCTGGTCCGTGGAGAGGTCCCCGTGGATCGGCACGAGGTGGGACGTCGGCGCGGGTCGGCGCAGTGCCCGCTCGGCGTGGACGGCGAGTTCGGGACGGAGCCGGACGATGCCCGCGACGATCGCGGACGGGTCCGTGGCGTGTGACCGCAGCGGGAGGTCGCCGGGCGCAAGCTGGTGCAGCCGACCGAGCTGCTTGCCCACGTCCCGGAGCGTCGCGCGCTGCCGGTCCGGTTCCTGCCGGTCGAGCGCGGCACCGGGCGTCCAGTCGGTGAGCACGGCACCCGCGTCCTCGTCGGCCTCGCGCAGGGCCGGGAGTCGCAGACGTGAACAGCGTTGCGCCGCAGCCCAGCGCAGCGCGGTGATCGCGTCGCCGGCGGCAGCCGGATGGTGCAGCTTCAGCAGTGCCGCCGGGGAGCCCTGGTGATCGACGCGGGCTACGAGCCGGCGATGCGGCTTGTAGGCGAGCACCTCGAGCTCGCTCTTCCGGAGTGAGCGGTCCAGCCACCCGATCCGGTCGGTGAGTCGATGGCAACCCGGCAGGTGACGGTCGGACTCGGCCGGGACGACGAGCAGGAACTGCGAGCGGTCCTCGGCCAGCACGGCGTGGCCCTCCGCCAGGGTGTGGCGGTGCTGCTTGGCCAGTTTCGCCGCGGCCCCCGACGAGGTCGCGAGCAGCAACGCATGCCGGTCGTGGGAGCCGAAGGTCAGCAGCAGGTCGGCCAGGATCTGGACGCCGGGCTTGTAGCGCAGATAGCGCACCCGGGCACGGATCGGTGCGGGGCCCTGTCCACACCACCCCGCCCGCACCCGGTCGGTCAACCGCTCGTCGTCGAGCACGAGCGGCAGGCCCGGGATCCAGGGGTCCCGGGCGACGATGCCGTCGTCACCCGGCAACAACGGGGTCCCCCTCGGGGCGGTGGGCGTCGAGCGGGTACTCCGTCACGTGCCCCTCGTCCACCCACAGCGCACGCTCGCACTCGAGGATGCTGGAGCGGTCGTGGGTGATGACGATGGTGGTGCGCCCTTCGGTCAGCCGCCGGATCGCCTCCTCGATCTCGCGCTGGTTCTCCGGGTCCACCGACGAGGTCGCCTCGTCGAGCACGACGATCGGGGCGTCGCTCAGCATGGCCCGTGCCAGGGCGATCCGTTGCCGTTGTCCGCCGGAGAGGCTGGAGCCGCGCTCCTCGACCTCGTGGTCGTAGCCCTGGGACAGGCCGAGGATGAAGTCGTGGGCGTTGGCGGCCCGGGCGACCTGTTCGATCTCCTCGTCGGTCGCGTCGAGCCGGCCGTAGCGGATGTTGTCGCGGATGGACGCCGCGAAGAGCACGGGCTCCTGCAGGACCACGGAGACCTGTTCGCGCAACGAGGACACCTTCAGCGACTCCGCGTCGTGCTCGTCGTAGAAGATCGACCCACGGGTCGGCTCGATGAGCCGGAGCAGCAGCGACGCCAGGCTGGACTTGCCGCCTCCCGACGGCCCGATCAGCGCCACGGTCTCGCCGGGCTCGATCTGCAGATCGACGTCCTGCAGTGCCCAGCTGCCCGGCTCGTAGGCGAGGTGGACGCCCTCCATGCGGATACCGCCCCTGAGGTCGGTGACGTTCTTCGCGCCGCGCCGGTCGACGATCTCCGGTGAGGTCTCCAGCAGCTCAACGACCCGTTCGCCGGCGGCCGCCGCCTTGGCGATGCGGCCGGTGTACTTGGCGAGGTCGCGCAACGGCTTCATCGACGCCTTCATGTAGGTCATGAAGATGACCAGGTCGCCGACGCTGAGGACGCCGGTCAGCACCCGCCAGCCACCGAACGACAGCACGGTCGCGGTCGCCCCGGCGACGATGACGTCGGTGCGTCGTTCCAGTCCGGCGGCCAGGCGACGGGCCTTGACGCCCTCCTTCAGGCTCTTGTTGTTCGCGTCCTTGAAGGACTTCTGCGTCTCGTCCTCGAGCTGGAAGGCCTGGACGACCGGCAGGGCACCGACGGTCTCCGCGACCTGCGTGGCGAGGTCCCCCTCGCACTTGCGGGTCCTGCGGGCCGCGGTCGTGATCGCGGGGGAGCGCTTCTTGCTCATGAACAGGAAGATGATCGTCGCGACCAGGCCACCGATGGTGAGCAGCGGATCGAGCCACAACATGACCCCGACCATCGCGATGAAGGTGATGACGTTGCCCACCAGGGGCAGGCCCGCCATCACGGCGACCTCCTGCAGCCGACCGACGTCACCGATCATCCGCTGGACGAGATCACCGACGCGCATCTTGCCGTGCTGGCGCAGCGACAGCCGTTGAACGTGGGCGAACACCTGGCCGCGGATCGCGGTCGCCGCCCGGGTGCCCGCCAACGCGAAGGCGATCGTGGACGAGTAGTTCGAGATGGCCCGTCCGGCCGACGCCCCGATGACGGCCAGCCCACACAGGCCGAGCACCACCAGGGTGGCGTTGGTCACCGTGGCGCCGTCCTCGGTGATCCGGTCGATCACGATCTTGATCGGCCACGGCTCGAGCAGTCGGAAGCCGACCTGCAGGAACATCGCGGCGATGCCGCCGGCGATGAGCTTGCGGTGCGGTTTCAGGTGCGGACGGACGGCCCCGATGGTGCGCTTGAGCGCGGGGCCGGCGGTTTTCAGATCCTTCTGGACACTCATGTGGCGACTCCGGCGGGTACGCGATCGGGCTGGTGGGCGAGGTTGAGGGTGTGGCGGGCGACGTCGCGCCACTGGTGCGCTCGGACCGCCTTGGCGCGGCCGGCGTCGGCCAGTTCCGCACGACGGGACGGATCGGCGGCCAGCACGCCGAGCCCGGCGGCGAGCGCGTCGGCGTCACCCGGGGCGACCAGGACGCCGCAGCGGCCGTGGTCGAGCAGTTCGGGGAGTTGGCCGGTCTCGCTGGCGATGACGGCCACGCCGGCGGCGAGGTACTCCAGGACCTTCAGCGGCGAGAAGTAGGCCGCGGCGTCACCTGGCGGGTACGGCGCGCAGGCCACGTCCATCCGGTGCAGGTGGGCGGGGACCTCGGCGGGGGGCAGCGAGCCCGTGCAGGTCAGGGGGACCCCGGCGGCCGCAGCGCGCGCCTCGAGCCCGGCGCGGGCCTTGCCGTCACCGACGAGCAGCACACGCCCATCGGCGCCGCGGCTCCGCAGGCGGGCGACGGCATCGACCATCGTCTCGACCCCGTGCCATGGCCGCAGGTTGCCGACGAAGCCGACCGTGAAGGGTCGCTGCCCGTGGCGTTCGGCCGGTCGGATGCGATCGGTGTCCACGCCGTTGGGGACGACGTGCACCGCGTCGGTGGCGTCGGGTGCGTGCGCCCGGACCCAGTCCGCCACCGGCGCGGAGACCGCGGTGACGACGGTGGCTTCCCGGACGGTGGCGACGAGCCGCTGGGTCGCGAGCTCGCGATGGACGAGCTCGCGGTGGGTGGCCTGCTCGTCGATGAGTGGTGCGTTGACCTCGAGCACGCCGGGGATCCCGCGTCGCGTCGCCGCTCGGACACCGGCACCGCCCCAGAGGCTGTAGCGCTCGTGGACGAGCGCGATGTCGTCGCGTTCGGCGAGGATCCGCTCGGCACGGTCGTCGACGGCCATCGTCGCGAGTTCGCGGTGCGCGGTGTCGGCCCCGCGGGCGCGTCCGAGCTCGATCACCTCGACATCGGCGAGATCCGCCGGGGCCGACCCGTCGACGCGGGCGGCGACGAGGACGACGTCATGGCCCAGGCGGCGGTACGCGCGCAGGAGTTCCTGGACGTGGACCGATGCGCCCTTGGAGCCGTAGGCCGGGATGCCCGGGTCGGTGCAGACGTAGGCGATACGCATCAGGCCACCGCCCGACGGGCATCGACCGCCGCCGGTGCCAGCGTGCGGAGCTGTTCGGCCTGGCGACGTGAGCAGAACTCGGCCTCGACGTGCCGCCGGGCGGCGGACGCGATCCGCAGCCGCTCGTCGGCGTCGTTCCGCAGGGCGAGCAAGGTGGTCGCCAGGGCGCGGGCGTCCCGTTCATCGACCAGGCGACCCGTGTCGCCGTCGACGATGGCCTCCGGGATCCCGGTCACGGGCGTCGAGACGACCGGGGTGCCGAGCGCCATCGCCTCCAGGATCACCGTCGGCAGCCCGTCGGCGTTGCCATCACCGCCGACGACACACGGTGCCGCCATCGTCGCCGCGCCGCGGATCTCCTCGCGGACGTGGTCCTGGGGCAGGGCCCCGACGAGCTCGACGGTGCCCTCGAGGTGGTGGGCGGCGATCAGCGAACGCAGTTGCCGCTCGCAGTCGCCGGTGCCGACGATGCGGGCGGTGAGCGGCGTCCCCCAGTCGCGTGCCAACGCGCAGGCCTCGACGAGGACGTCGAAGCCCTTTTTCTCGACCAGTCGGCCGACGGCGACGACGTCGGTGGCCCGCTTCCCGGGCGTCGGATCGAAGGCGAACGCCTCGAGGTCGAGCCCGTTGTAGACGCGCTCGACGCGATCGGCATCCCGGCCGAACCGCGCTCGCAGGTAGCGCAGGTTGTACTCGCTGACCGTGACCACGTGGTCGGCGTCGCGCAGTTTGACCGCGAGTTCGTCCTCGTCCACCGACTCGTGGAAGATGTCCTTGGCGTGGGCGGTGAACGAGTAGGTGATGCCGGCGATCCGGGCGGCGAGTCGGGCGATCGTGGTGGCGATCGAACCGAAGTGCGCGTGCAGGTGGTCGATGCCGCGCGCGTCGATCATCGTCGCCAGTTCGAGCGCCTGGCCGACGTCGCGGACGGGTGCCGCGAGCAACTCCTCGAGCACCTCGGCGTCGAGCCGTGGCGCTGCCGCCGCCAGCGCGGCCCACAGGTCCTTGGCCCGTGGACTGCCGGGATCGAGGTAGTGCACGGGTGCCCGCACGTCGGCGAGCGCGGCGTGGAACCGTCCGTCGGCCGGCGCACGCAGCGACACGATCTCGATCGATTCGCCGGCGGCTTCGCGGGCCAGGACCTCCGAGACGATGAAGGTCTCGCTGAACCGTGGGTACATCTTGCAGACGTAGGCGATGCGGGACTCAGACGGCGACATGGTGGACTCCTCGGGCGGTGGTGGGCTGGGCCGGGGTGGGCTGGGCCGGGGTGGGGTGGGCAGCAGGGGGCGTGGCGGGGTCGGCGGCGGATCGGGGCGCGCCGGGGTGGGCAGCGTGGGTGGGCCCGACGGGTCGGGCCGCGGGCGTGGCGGCCAGGAGCCGCCGCGTGTGGTGACCGACCCGCTCGAGCCCGTCGAGGTCGGCGCCGCGACGGGGTCGGCGTCCGCCGGCGACGGCGCGTTCGAGCCAGCGGCCGATCCGCGGCCCGTCGGCGCTGGTGAGGGGCAACATGTCCAGCAGGCCCGCATCGGCGAGCGTCGTCGCGCGCAGGTGCTGCTCGAGTCGGGGCTCGGCCCGGGGGAGGATCAGGGCGGGCGTGTCGCTCGCCAGCACCTCACAGGCGGTGTTGTAGCCCCCCATCACGACCGCGGCCCGGGACCGCGCGAGCAGTCCGGCCGCGTCGTGGACGAAGGTCAGGACGGTGAGCTCCGGCCGTGACCGGGCATGGGCCGACAGCCGGGCCCGGTCCGCGGGCGGCATCTGCGGTCCGGTGACGAGCACGAGGCCGAGGCCGGCGGGCAGGGGGGCCTCGAGCACGGCGGAGGCGGCCCGGGCACCGTCCGCGCCGCCACCGAGCATGCAGAGCACGAAGGGTCGATCGGTCGGGACCGGGTCCGTGAGGGTGGCGGGTGGCCGCGCACCGTTGAGGTAGCCGACCTGGCTCACGGGGACGGGCGCGTGCAGACCCGCGGACTCCAGCGGGTGGTGCAGGCGGGCGTCGCCGTAGACCCAGACCTCGTCGTACCACCGTTGCAGCGCCTCGGGGATGCGACGCTCGTGCCACTCGCGGCGGACGGCGGCCGGTGCATCGAGCACGTCGCGCAGCCCCAGGACGACCCGGGTGGCGCGGGTCGAGGACAGCTGGTCGAGGGCCGGTTCGAGTTCGCCGCGGAACCCGCGGGCGTGACGGTCGACGACGAGCAGATCCGGCGCGAAGCCACCGAGCGTCGAACTGAGGATGCCGCGACGGATCGCCGTGAGCTCGACGACGCCCATCCGCAGGTTGCGGGCCCGATAGGCCCCCCGCTCGTCCTTGCCGAGCGCCGGAAGGGTGACGATGTCGGTCGACGGGGGACGGGGCATGGCTGCCGCTTCCGGACTGCCGGAGACCAACAGCACGTCGTGGCCGTCTGCGGTGAGCTGCTGCGCGAGCAGCAGGTTCCGGCGGACGTGGCCGAGCCCCGTCGAGTCGTGGGAGTACAGCGCGATGCGCGCCGGTACCCCGGACACGTGGGTGGGGGGCGACGGTTGCTCGGCGACGGCCCGGTCGGCCCCGGTGAGGGCGGTCGCGGCGCTCATGAGCGGACCCCATGACCGGTCGTGGCGGCGCTGCGGCGTCCGATGGCGTGATAGCGGACACCGGCGGCGAGCATCGGCGCGGGATCGTGGACGTTGCGGCCGTCGATGACCACGGGGTAGGTGAGGTGGTGGAGGTAGTCGGCCGGCGTGAGGGCCGCGATCTGCGGCCAGTCGGTGCACACGACGACGGCATGGGCACCGTGCATCGCCCTCGCGAGATCGTCGGTCGCCGACAACTCGGGGCGCTCGCGGGCGAGCGCCTCCGTGGCGACGGGGTCGTAGAGGCGGACCTCGGCACCCTGCTCCCGGAGCAGGTCGGCGAGGTACAGCGACGGTGCCTCGCGCAGATCGTCGGTCCCGGGCTTGAACGCGGCACCGAGCAGAGCCACGGTCTTGCCCTGCAGGTGCCAGAGCTCGGTCGTCAGCCGATCGACGACGAGCTGGCGCTGGCCGACGTTGACGTCCCGCACCGCCTCGAGCAGCTCGAAGGGCTCGCCGACGGAGGCGGCGAGGTGGGCGAAGGCATCGATGTCCTTGGGGAAGCAGGAGCCGCCGTAGCCGAGACCGGCGTGGAGGAACGCACGTCCGATCCGTGGGTCGTGGCCCATCCCGTCCGCGACGACGGTGACATCCGCGCCGACGCGATCGCAGATGCGTGCCACGGCATTGATGAACGAGATCCGGGTGGCGAGAAAGGCGTTCGAGGCGTGCTTGATCAGCTCGGCCGTGGCGACGTCCGTCTCCACGACCGGGACGTCGTGCTCGGCGACGAGCGGCTTGTAGAGCTCGCGCAGCGTCTCGCGCGCCATGGTGCTGCCCGTGCCGTAGACGACCCGATCGGGGTGCAGGGTGTCGGCGACCGCGGCGCCCTCGCGCAGGAACTCCGGATTGGAGGCCACCTCGATGCGGTGGGGGACCTCCAACCGGAGCCGCTCCGCCGCGATCGTCTGCTCCAGGCGGGCACCCGTGGCGGCGGGGACGGTGGACTTCTCGATGAGCACCAGATCCCGGTCGGCGTGCGCCACCGCCGCGCGGCCTGCTGCCTCGACGAAGCGCAGGTCGGGGCTGCCGTCCGCCAGCGGCGGGGTCCCGACGCAGATGAACGCGGCCTCGGCACCGGCGTAGGCCTCGGTTTCATCGGTGGTGAAGCGCAGACGGCCCGTCGCGACCATGTCGGTGAGCAGCTCGGTGAGGTCGGGCTCGTGGAACCACGGCTCGCCGGTCCGCAGCTGGGCGATCTTGGCCGGGTCGTGGTCCAGGCCGACGACCTCGTGCCCCCAATGGGCGAACGCCGCTGCTGAGACGAGCCCGACGTGCCCGACGCCGATGACGGTGATGCGCACCTGGTGCTCCGATCCTGTCGATCCTGGACGTGGTGGCCGGGTGGGCCACGTGAACAGAGAATCGACGGGAACTGAACGGCAGGTGAGGGGTCGCTGAGACCGCCTTCATCTGGCTGATGGGCGCTTCAGGTGCGACGCACGGGTCGGTCAATCGTGCAGCAGGTACTCGATGCTCGCGCCGACGTGGATGCGCCCCTCGCCGATGGCGCTGCCTGTCCG
Source organism: uncultured Actinomycetota bacterium (assembly GCA_964438785.1). Classification (GTDB taxonomy): domain Bacteria; phylum Actinomycetota; class Nitriliruptoria; order Nitriliruptorales; family Nitriliruptoraceae; genus PWLR01. Next base: position 24,409 of record CAYTLZ010000005.1, read on the forward strand.
CGTGACGGGGACCACCGTCGCGTCGATCACGTCGACGATGTCCTCGGCGCTGCGGTGCGGGTCGAGCGAGCGCAGCAGGGCGGCCTGACCGGCGACCAGCGGTGCGGCCATGGAGGTCCCGCTCCAGCTGGCCACACCACCGTCCGGGTAGGGGCCGAGCAGTTTCACGCCAGGGGCCGCGACGTCGATCCAGTCGCCGTCGCTGGTGAAGTCGGTGGCGACGTCCCGGGCATCGACGGCGGCGACCGCCACCACCTCGTTGAAGCGCGCGGGGTACTCCTCGACGTCGCCCTCCCGGTTGCCGGCGGCGGCGACGAACACGACGCCGTCCTCCTCCGCCTCCTCGATCAGGTCCTCGAGCACGTCGGATTCCGCTGCGGTGCCGAGGCTGACGTTGATCACATCGGCGCCCGCGGCGACCGCCAGCTCGATGCCGAGGATCAGCGTCGCCAACGAGCCGCCTCCGTCGGCATCGAGGACGCGGATGGGCAGCAGGGTCGCGCCGGGGGCGATGAGGTGGGCCTGCGCGGCCACATGGGTGCCGTGTCCGACGGCGCTTCCGGCGCCGGGGGCAGCTTCGTCCGGTTGGTCGTCGTCGTCGACGAGATCGAACCCGTCGGCGACCACCGCGCCGGTGAACGCCGGGTGGGTCGCATCGAGCCCGGTGTCGAGCAGCGCGATCGTGGTGCCGGCACCAGGGGGCACGTCATCATCACCGGTCATCGCGGCGTGCGCCGCATCCAGGCCGAGGTGGGTGTACAGCGATCCACCGACGAAGTCGTCGTGGACGTCAGCGAGATCCCGTTCGTCGTCGGCCCACGCCCAGCTGCGGTGGCTGGCGGTCAGCTCGTCGCGGTCGACGTCGTCCATCCATGCCCAGCTGCGGTGCCATGCCCAGCTGCGGTGGCTGGCCGTCGGGCTCTGGGCCA
>CAYTLZ010000005.1:25437-43455 GCA_964438785.1 uncultured Actinomycetota bacterium
GCCCAGCTGCGGTGCCATGCCCAGCTGCGGTGGCTGGCCGTCGGGCTCTGGGCCATCCGGTGTTCCACGGTCCAGCGGACCCCGTCGGTGTCCGCCAGCTCGTCGAGGGCATCCTGCTCGGCGTCCGCGTCCGTGAAGCTCAACACCCACAGGTCGTGTGACGCCACCAGCGGCTCGGCCTCGAGCGCACCGTGTCGGTGTGCGAGTTGCCGGACATCGACCTCCGGGCCGACGCGCACCGCGAGCTGATGGTCGGGGGACGGCTCCGCGTCGGCGGGTGTCGCCGGGAGCAGAGCGGCGCACAGCGCCACGGTCAGGGCGGCGGCTATCAGCCGCAGCGTCGTCGACGTGGCGGTGCGGGGGGAAGCGGTGTTCATCGATCCGACTCCGGTGGGTCAGGGTGGCCAAAGGTGCTGAAGGCGGCCCAGTGGGCCGGGTGGGGTGTGGCGTCGCGCTGGTGCTGCTGCGCGCGGCGGAGCGCGGTGCCGACCGGGTGTCCCGCGGCGAGTTCCCGGGCGAGCGCGCCCACCGTGTCGGCAGCGACGCGGTCGTCGAGCAGCCATCGACTGGCGAGCACGGTGTGGGCACCCGCGGCGAGGAAGGCCCGCCCGAGCCCGATGGCGGCGCCGGTCGGTGCCCGGTAGCCGGCGCGGCCGACGTCGCAGGCGCTGACGATGACGGTCATGCCGCCGAGTCGGAGCCGTGCCACGTCGTCCGCGGTGATCGAGCGATCGGCGAGCTGGAGGCGCGAACGACGTGGATGGTCGCGATCGAACTCCCCATGGCCGGCCAGATGCAGGATGGTCGCCCGGCTCGAGGCGGTGGCGAGCGCCTCGCTGGTGGCCTCGGCACCGATCAGGACATCGGTCGGCAGCCCGGCGGAACCGAAGGCGGCCAGTTCGTCCGCGACGCCCGGGTTGCCGGCGGTCGGAAGCCCGATCGCCAGCACCCGGGGCGTCGCGGTCGGACCGAGCGTGGCGGGGGCGGCGAACGACAGGTTGGGGCTGACGGTGATGGTGGCGCGGTCGATCAGGGGTCCCCCGGCATCGATCAGGGCGTGGAAGGGCACGTCGTGCAGCAGACCGTGCGGGACCACCTGCCAGTGGCTGCGCTCGCTCTGCGGCAGCAGGTGCGCGAGCGGGTCGATCAGGCCGGCTCCGATGCGGCGCAGGAGCCGGTCGGCGCTGCGGGTGAAGGGATGACCGGCGTCGAGCTCGTCGCGGGCACTCACCCCGGCCTGCCACAGTTCGGCATCGAGCTCCTCGAGCAGCTCGGACACCCTGCGGGTGTCGGTGTCCAGTCGCACGGCACGGGTGAATCCCCCGCGGGTCACGAACGCGGCGATCCGGTCGTCGGTGACCGTGTAGGCGATCGTCGCCGAGCCCACGGGCGCGCCCGAGGTGCCGCGTCCGTCGGGCCGGTTGAGCGTCCCGATCGCGGCTGCGGTCGGAGCCGTGGCCGTGGCGCGGATCGTTTCGGTACCTGCACGCGCCGCGTCCGCGTGGGTGGCACCGGCATGTCGCTCGACGAGTCCGCGTACGTGTTCGCGCAGGGCGGCGGCCCGACGGGGTGAGTCGACATCGAGCAGGGCGTCGCTGAGCGCGGTCATCGACGCGTGGAACGGGTCACGGCCCGGGGTTCGCTCGAGTTCGTCGAGTTGGACGGTGCCGTCGACCAGTTCGCGCAACACCCGGTCACGCCGACGGTCGGCCAACGTGGCGGCCTCGTTGACGGCCTCCGCCGTCCCCCGCTCGACCAGGATCTCCGTGATCATCGACAACGTGAGGTCGATGTCGTCGCCGAAGGACAGCCGCTGTCCCTCCCGGGGCAGCCGTGCCCGCAGGGTCTCACCGAGCTCGATGGTCGCACGCAACTGCCGCTCCGCGGCGTCGGTGTGGCCGGCCTCGATCTCGACCGACGCGAGTCGGCGGCGGGCGCGACACACCAGCAACGGGATGCCCGCCCGGGTGGCGATGTCCAGCGCCTGCTCGGCGTAGGGGCGGGCCGCCTCGTGATCGGGCAGCAGGACGTCGACGAGCCGCAACGCCACGTAGAGCATCTGCAGGGGGTAGCGCTCCGGACCGTCGGCACCGAGACTGTCGGCGGCATGGAGACTGATGGCGATCGCTCCGTCCCGGTCGCCGGCCGCGAGCAGCAGCCCGGCGAGCTCCAGGCGGGCGCTCACGGCACCGGGCAGGTTGCCGGCCGCCTCCCACGCGGCGATGGCGGTCTGCAGGTCCCGGCGAGCCGCGGCGTGCTGGCCCTGCCCGATCCGCGCCGCGGCGGCACCCGTCTGCGCAGCGCAGCGCGTCGCCGCCGTGACCGGCGTGTGGTCGGCCAGGAGCCGCTCGAAGACCGTGGCGGCCTCGGTCCAGTCGGAGAGCAGCAGATGGGCCTCGCCGAGCCGTAGCCGGGCGAGCTCCGCGTCCGCGCGCATCGAGGTCGCCTGGAACCCCTCCGCCGCCGAACGCAGGTGACGGATTCCCTGGTCCGGGTTGCCCGCCAGCACCTGCCCCCAGCCGATCATGGCGTCACACCGCGCCACCAGGGCACCCGAGCCCAGCGCCCGCGCATCCGCATGGGCCCGCTCGAGCTCGAGCAGTGCCGCGCCGATACGGCCGAGGTCGAGCAACTCGGCGGCCCGGTTCGCGCCGAGGAAGGGGAGCCGGTCCGATGCCCCGGCGGCCTGGTAGGCCGCTGCGGCGCGGTCGTAGGAGTCCAGTGCCATCTGGAACGAGCCGATGTGGCCCGCCGCGACGCCGATGTTCTGGTGCAGCAGGCCCGCGATCTCCTCGGTGGCTGCGTCCGTGGCGATGGCCCGGAGTTGCTCGAGCGCGTCCAGTCCCGTCCGGATGGCCGCGTCCGAATGTCCGGCCGCCGTCAGCAACTGCATGAGCCCGGCGCGGGTGCGGACCGCCTGCAGCTCGTTCCCGGCCGACTCCCATCGGGCCTGGGCCTCGCGGACGAGTTCGGTGGCCTCGGTCGGATCGCCGGTCGCGGCCCGTGCCTGACCGAGCAGGTAGGCGGTCGTCGCGCGCCGCTCGTCGCCATCGTCGACGGTCGCACGGTAGAGCGCCTCCACGCGCGGCAACGCGGCCCCCGGGTCGTGGTCGAGCAGGGCGCGCAACTCGGTCACATGCCGGTCGAAATCCGTTCGCTCGGCCGGCATCAGTCGATCGCCAATGCGACTGCGGCATCGATCGCCCAGCCACGGCCATCGACCCGCAGCCGTGCCGGTCCCGGGACGACGTCCCCGAACTCGAACCGGCCGGCCACGTCCGTCCGGGTGCGTCCGATCGCGCTGCCGTGGGCGAGCTCGACACGGGCGAGCACCGGTTCGTCCGTGCCGGCGACGGTGCCGACCAGGCGCAGGCGGGTGTCACGTGGGAACAGATGGATGGCGACCTGCAGTGCGTCCGCCTCGAGCAGCAGGTGACGGCCGGCTCGCGGGGCGTGCCCGCGCTTGTCGAGCGACCGCCCGGCGCGCTCGCGCGAGTCGTGGACGACGCGGGCCACGGTCTGGTCCGCCGTCCAGCGGGGTGCCTGCAGCTTGGTGATCGCGACCTCGATGGCCTCGACGAGATCGCGGAGTCGGATCGGTCCGTGCAGGACCTGCTCGAAGCCGTGGGCGGCGAGCCAACGTTCCCGGGCCGGATCGGTGTCGTCGTCGATGCAGACGACCGGGACCGTGCTGTGCAGCGCCGCCAGCCGGTCGAGGCCCTGCTGGCCGTCTGGCACGTGGACGACCAACAGGTCGCAGTCGTGCCAGTCGCGGCCCGACGTCGGGATGGCGATGGCGGTGGGGTCCATCAGGGAGCCGACCACGACCGCGTGGCCACGGCCGACGAGGACCGCTTCGTAGAGCGCCCGCACGCGCGGGACCTCGTGGAGGAGCCCGATCCGGATCATGATGGCCCCACGATGTGTTCGCGACCCGGGTCGCGTTGCCGCGGGAGTCGCAGGGTGAAGGTGGCACCGGATCCCGGATCGCTCCGCACGGCGACGTCGCCGCCATGTGCGTCGGCGATGGCCGCAACGATCGAGAGGCCGAGGCCGGTGCCCTCATGTCGGGGGTTGGTTCCGCGCGTGAACCGATCGAAGATGCGGTCCTGGTCCTCCTGCGCGATGCCGACCCCCGTGTCGCTGACCCACAGCACGACATCGGTGCCGTCGACGTCGCACCCGATACTGATGCGATCCCCGGGCTCGGTGTGGTCGATCGCGTTGTCGGCCAGTTGCACGATGGCCTGGCGCAGGCGCTGCGCGTCCGCCTCGATCGTGGCGCTCGCACGGATCTCCCGCGTCCAGTCGCGGGGAGCCAGCGCCTGCGCCATCTCGTGTGCATCGGCCACCACCGCGCGCAGTTCGATCGGTTCGCTGGACAGGAAGTCCGGTCGTTCGGATTTTGCGAGTGTCAGCAGGTCCTGCACCATCCGAGCCATCCGGTCCAGCTCGGCAGTCACGATCCTCAGTGCCCGCGCCCGCGCCTCGGGCTCCTCCGGGAGCAGCTCGAGGTTGCCGCGCACGATCGTGATCGGCGTGCGGAGTTCGTGGCCGGCATCGTCGAAGAAGCGTCGCTGGCTCGCGAACGCGTCCTCCAGCCGATCGAGCATCGCGTTGAAGGTCCGCGCGAGTTGCGAGATCTCGTCGTCTCCGTCGACCCGGATGCGTTGGCTGAGGTCGGTCTCCGAGATGGTGTTCGCCGTCTCGGTCACGAGTCGGACCGGCCGCAACAGCCGGCCCGTGGCGAGGTAGGCCAGGACCGAGGCGACGCCCAGCACGATCAGGTTCGCGATGATCGCGATCCGGGCGCTCTCGCTGACCTGCGCGAGCTGCGGCTCGAGGAACTGCGCCACCATGAACACCGCCCGGGACTCCACCGGGCCGACCGGCACGGCCAACAGCCGCACCGGACCGGCCACCGTGTCGATGTCACGCTGATCGGGCTGCCCCAGGCCGCGCACCAGGTCGGCGATCGCCGGGACCTCCTGCAGCGCGATCGGGGGCTCGTCGATGCTCGCGGCGTGGAATTGGTCGTCGACGAAGGTCACGAACGTCTCGTGCTCGCCGGGAATGGAGCGCCGCAGGAAGGTGTCGAATGCCGAGGCGACGTCGGTGCCGAACGGTGCGCCCGTGGTCGGGTCGAGCCCGACCTCGCAGGTCCCGTCCGGCTGACGGGCCGCATAGCAACTGCCATCCGGGGCGGTGCCACCGATCAGCCGCCGGAACTCGTCGACTTCCTGCTCGAGTTCCTGCTGGATGCGTTGGTCGAGTCCGCTGAGCAGCGCATTGCGTTCCAAGACGATCGTGAAGCCGGTCGCGAGCGTGAGCAGGACGACGTACCAGGCCAGGATGCGCGGCCGGATGCCGAGATGGCGGGGCCGGCGCGCGCCTGCATCCGTCGCGGGTGCCTTCATCCCACGAACCGGTAGCCGGCACCGCGGACGGTCTCGATCACGTCGCTGGTGAGCTTGCGCCGCAGGTGGCGGACGTAGACCTCGATGACGTTGCTGCCGGGCAGGTGCTGATCGTCCCAGACCCGGTCGAGCAGTTGCGCATGGCTGAGGATCTGGCGGGGATGGTCCATCAGGACCGCGAGCAGGGCGAACTCCCGGCTCGTCAGTTCCGCCTCACGCCCGTCGATGGTGACCAGCCGGCTGTGCAGGTCCAACACGACGCGCCCGTAGGACATCACGGGATCCGCCTCCACCGCCGGGGTCCGCAGTCGGGCCTGGACCCGGGCGAGCAGCTCCGCGAAGCTGAACGGCTTGGTGACGTAGTCGTCGGCACCGGCCCGCAGGTTGCGGACGCGGTCATCGACACCGTCCTTGGCGCTCAGGACGATGACGGGAAGGCCGGGCCTGGCGACCGCCAGTCGCTCCAGGATCTGCTCGCCGGGCAACAATGGCAGGTTCAGGTCGAGGATCATCAGATCCACCGATTCGTCGAGCGCCGCCTCGAGCCCGCTGAGGCCGTCCTCGCGGATCTCGACGATGAAGCCGCGCTCGGTCAGCCCCCGCGCCACGAGCTCGGAGATGCGCGGTTCGTCCTCGACGACCAGGATCTTCATGGCACCGACCCGGCATCGTCGCGCACCGGCGTGACGGCGAGCGCCGGTGCGCGGGCCCGGGCGACGAGATGGTCGGCGATCCGCTGCGCGGCATCGGGCAGCCGACGACAGCTCGGGAACGCATTCACATCGATGACGGCGACCTCCGAGGTGTCGACCAGCAGATCGAACCCGGCCAGCGACAGACCGAGCGCTCCAGCGGCCCGGACCGTCACCTCGTGCAGGCGGGCGTCCACGGGGATGGCCGCGAACCTCGTCGCCCGGCGTTCGAACGCGGCGGTGTGTGGTCCGACACGGTAGAGCTTGACCTCCGTGCGTCCCGAGCCCACGTCGCGCTCGACGTGGAAGGGGCCGGTGAAGGGCGGCTGGGCCGGCAGCGTGCCGGCGTCTCCCATCCAGACCCGCGCGCTGCGTCCGATCGAGCCGTCGGTGTGCTTGACGACGAATCGCCCCGCGTGTCGGGTGATGAGTTCGGTGGCCTCCCGCCAGGTCGGTGCCGGCCACCACGGTGGCGTCGCGAGTCCGACGTCGCGCAGTCGGTTCGCCGTCCACGGGCGGTCCTGGGCCGCGAGCAGGGCACCCGGGGTGTCGAGGAAGCGCACATCCGACGGGTCGTGTTCCGCGAGCGCCTGCAGTGTCCGGGGGTCGAGTCCCCGCAGTGCCACGAGGTCCGCGTGGTCGAGCCAGCTCGGGAGTCCCGCGTCCCGGCCCGGAACATGGGTCATCACGAGATGCCCCTGCGCCCGCAACCGATCCGCCACCTCGCCGATGACGGGTGAGCGTCCGGCGGGTTTGCCGAGCACCAGACCGATCGTGCTCATGGACGTGCCCCCGGGATGGACGCGATGGTCACCGTGCCGGCGACCCGGACGGACACGGTCGTGGCGGTCCGACCGCCGCAACCGCGAGCAAGGATCCTGGGGTGTCGAGGTGAAGCGACCCTGAAGCGCGCCTGAGAAGCTGTTCATCTTGGGTGCCCGGGCCCGGCCCGACGAGGATCGCGCACAGCCGTCCACCGTGTGCTCGTCTGCCACCCCTACCTTGATGACGTGGTGGCGCGGTCGGCGTCGGCCCGCGGTGCCACCACCCTCACGCTCGGATGACCACCATGGGTTTGCTGTTCCTCGACCCGCTCGTCCAGGTGGCCATCGTCACGACGTTGGTGGGCTGCTGGCTCGTGTGGCGCGGGCGGCTGCGATTCTGGTTCGGTCGCCCGGGTGGCTGGACCGCGATGGTCTGGCCGCTGCCCGCCGTGCTGGTGCTGACCCCGCTCGTGGTCGGCCCAGTGCGTGCAGCGTTCGACATGGGGCTCGCGGCGATGGGTCAGCAGCTCACCGACCTCGGGGATGCGCTGGTGTTCGCCGGGCTGTACCTCGTGCCGATCGTGGGGCTGACCGTGTGGCCGCCGAGGTGGTTGCTGCCCCCGTGGGCGCGCGCGCGACTGGTCACGCCGACCACGCCTCCGGCACCGGGCGCGGCCCCGGACCCGGCGGCATCCCCGCGCCCGACGTCGGACGGGGCTCGTGCTGCCGACGCTGCGGCGACGACGTCCCTACCGGCCTGTCTGGGTCGACGCGGACACGGCAGTCGGGCCCGCTGGCTCTGGCAGGTCGACGCGGTCGCCGGCGTCCTGACCGTCGTCGACCGACAGGTCCGGTTCCGGCCGGATCCGCCACCGGACACGTCGCTTTCGGCTGACGGCGTGGACCCGTCCGCGACGGCATCACCGCCGGGAGCCGATCCGACGCTGCCGCCGTCGGGTGCACGGGCGTCGCACGACCCGGCCGAGGAGGCTCGCTCCAGCTCGGAGGCCGGGTCCGCGGCCGATGGCGCGCGCATCCGCTCGAGCTGGGGGCGTCGCTACCTCGATGCCGATCTGGATGCCGTCGACCAGGTCCGCATCCACGCCCGTAGGCTCTGGGCGAACGACGGCGTGTTGAGCCTGGAACTCGCGGGTCGGCCGCCGGCCCACCTGTGGGTCAGCGATGTCGCCCGCCTGGAACAGGCGTTGACTGCGACACGGAGCTGACCCCCGACCGCCCGTACCACCCGGTCCGTGCGCCCGGTCGCCCCCCGCAACGTCCGTCCTGCAACGACCGTCGGTCCGTCGGTCCGTCCCAAGGAGTCAGGTTGTTCCCCGATGCGCCGGAGTGGATCCAGGCCCTGGTGCTGGGCATCGTCCAGGGACTGACGGAGTTCATCCCCGTGTCGTCGTCGGGGCATCTCGTGCTCGTCCCGGCCCTGGCGGGCTGGGAACGCCACGGGATCGCCTTCGACGTCGCGCTGCACGTCGGCACGCTGGCGGCACTACTCGTCTTCTACCGCGCCGATCTGTGGGGGATGACCCGCGCGCTCGTCGGTCGTCAGCCGTCGGACGAGCGCGCCTTCTACCGGCGCCTGCTCGTCCTGCTGGTCGTGGGCAGTGTCCCGGTCGCCATCGTCGGGCTGACCCTGCGTGGTGCGGTGGAGTCGGTCTTCGCCGCGCCCACGACGGCTGCCTGGCTGCTGTTGGTCACGGCGGCGGTCCTGGTCGGCGGTGAACGGATCGCCGATCGGCGCGATGCCGGCCGACGTCGGCGACAGGACCCGGTCGCCGAGACGCCGACGGCGTCCGATGCCCCGCTGGCGCACCCGGCGAACCGTCTGGAGCAGCCCACGAGCGCTGCTGCGGACACCTCGGGCCCGGCTGACGGCCCGGCGGAGGCCTCCGGAGACACCTCCGACGAGGCGGTCGACCCGGCGAGCACCCGCGGGGTCGGCCTCGAGTCGTTGTCGTGGCGGCAGGCCGTGCTCGTGGGAGTGGCCCAGTCGTTGGCGCTGTTGCCGGGGCTGTCACGGGCCGGGCTGACAATCTCCGCGGGGGTCGCCGCCGGGCTGTCGCGGAGCGCCGCGACACGGTTCGCCTTCCTGCTCGGTCTGCCCGCCATCGCCGGTGCCGCGGTGGTCTCCATCCCGGACGTCGACGACCTGGCCACGATCTCCGGGACGGAACTGGCGGTCGGCATCCTGGCCGCGGCGGTGTCGGGCTACCTCGCCATCGCGTTCCTGGTCCGCCTGGTCAGTCGGATCGGGATCGACCGCTTCGCCTGGTACCTCGTGCCGCTGTCGGCGCTCTCGCTGGTCGTCCTGCGCTGACGCGCTCACCCACCGGTCCGCGCGCCGTTCAGGCGTGCGCACGGGCCCAGGCCAGGGCACCCGGGGCCATGCCCTTGAACTTGGGGATCTCGTGGGCCTGGAGGACCAGCAGCGGCGTGTCGGCCGCCAGCAGGTCCTTGATCGCGTGATAGACGATCGAGCGCCGCTGCTCGCTGTCGATCAGGGTGAGGCCAGGGCGCAGTCGGCACATGTCGCGCCAGGGTCCGTCCGGGTGATCCCCCGTGGCGTCGACGAGGTCGTGGCCGTCGGTGGTGGCGAGGTAGAGCACGGCGGGCCTCCGGTGGTCGGCGATCGACCCTACTCCGCCGGATGCCGTTCATCCGTCCGAAACAGTGCCGGGGCAGACTCCGCGACCGTGCCCGGCGGCAGTGGCCGACCGGCGGCGGACGACAGCGGTGGGAGGCGACGCATGCGGTTGACCACGATGGAGATCGAGCGGCTGATGGTGCACGTCGCCGCGGACGTCGCCACTCGGCGACGCGACCGGGGGCTGAAGCTCAACCACCCGGAGGCCACGGCGATCCTGACGGTGTTCGTGCTCGAGGGGGCCCGCGACGGCCGGTCCGTGGCGGAGCTGATGCAGGCCGGCCGGGAGGTGCTGACCCGTGACGACGTCATGGACGGGGTGCCGGAGATGCTGGACCAGGTCCAGGTCGAGGCCACGTTCCCGGACGGCACCAAGCTGGTGACCCTGCACGAGCCGATCGCCTGACCGGACCACCCGAGACGACCACCCGCCCGGTCCCCACGCCCACGACCGGGCGGCGACGTCCCCGACGAGGAGCCACGCGACATGATCCCCGGCGAGATCATCCACCCCGACGGCGAGGTGGTGGCGCTACCCGACCGCACGATGCTGGAGCTCGAGGTGACCAACTCGGGCGACCGTCCGATCCAGGTCGGCTCGCACTACCACTTCGCCGAGGCCAACCCCGCGCTGCGCTTCGACCGCGCCGCCGCCCGTGGCTTCCGGCTCGCCGTGCCGGCCGGGACCTCCGTGCGCTTCGAGCCCGGGATGGCCCGTTCGGTGACGCTGGTCGCGCTCGGCGGTGCGCGGATCGTGGCCGGTCTCCGGGGGGAGACGGCCGGCCCCGTCGACCAGTCCGACGCGTCCGACGAAGGAGCATCCGATGCGTGAGATCGCCCGTTCCCGCTACGCGTCCCTGCTGGGTCCGACCGTCGGCGACCGCATCCGGCTCGGGGACACCGACCTGTTCGCCGAGGTGACCGAGGATCGCTCCGGCGGCGGTGACGAGGTCGTCTTCGGCGGTGGCAAGGTCATCCGTGAGTCGATGGGGCAGGCCACGGTCGAGCGGGGCGAGCGGGTCCCGGACACCGTCATCACCGGTGCGGTCGTCATCGACCACTGGGGGATCGTCAAGGCCGACATCGGCCTGCGCGACGGGCGGATCGTCGCGCTCGGCAAGGCCGGTAACCCGGACACGATGGACGGCATCCATCCGGATCTCGTGATCGGTCCGTCGACGGAGATCATCGCCGGCAACGGCCGGATCGTCACCGCCGGGGCGATCGACGCGCACGTCCACCTGACCGCACCGCAGCTGCTGACCACGGCGCTCGAGACCGGGACCACCACCCTCATCGGTGGTGGGACGGGCCCGGCCGAGGGCACCAAGGCGACCACGGTGACCCCCGGTGCGTTCCACCTCGGTGCCATGCTGCAGGCCGTCGACCACTGGCCGATGAACATCGCGCTGCTGGCCAAGGGCAACACCGTCAACCGCGCCGCCCTCGTCGAGCAGTTGGTCGCCGGCGCGTCCGGGTTCAAGCTGCACGAGGACTGGGGGACCACGCCCGCGGCGATCGACGCGGCGCTGAGCGTCGCCGACGAACACGGCGTGCAGGTCGCCATCCACACCGACACGCTCAACGAGGCCGGCTACGTCGAGTCGACCCTGGAGGCGTTCGCCGGGCGCAGCATCCACACGTTCCACACCGAGGGTGCCGGCGGTGGCCACGCCCCGGACATCATGACCGTCGCCTCCGAGCCCAACGTGCTGCCGAGCTCGACCAACCCGACCCGCCCGCACACCGTCAACACCGTCGACGAACACCTCGACATGCTCATGGTCTGCCACCACCTCAAGGCGTCCATCCCCGAGGACCTCGCCTTCGCCGAATCGCGGATCCGGCCGTCCACCATCGCCGCCGAGGATCTGCTGCACGACCTCGGAGCCATCTCGATGATCGGTTCCGACAGCCAGGCGATGGGGCGCATCGGCGAGGTCATCTGCCGAACCTGGCAGACCGCGCACGTCGCCAAGGCGCGCTGGGGCTCGCTGGCCGGCGACGGCGCCGCCGACAACGAACGCATCCGTCGGTACGTCGCCAAGTACACCATCGTGCCGGCGGTCGCCCACGGGCTGGCCTCCGAGGTCGGCTCGGTCGAGCCGGGCAAGCTCGCCGACCTGGTCGTGTGGGACCCGCGGTTCTTCGGCGTCAAGCCGGACCTGGTCATCAAGGGCGGCTCGATCGCCTATGCGCAGAACGGGGACGCCAATGCGTCCATCCCGACCCCGCAGCCCTACCTGCCCCGGCCGATGTTCGGTGCGGCCCCGATGCTCGCCGCCCGCTCGAGCGTCAGCTTCGTCAGCCGCGCCGCGGCCGAGGCGGGGATCGGCGCGGAGCTCGGCTTGGGCAGCCGGGTGGTGGCGGTCGACGACTGCCGCGGCGTCATGAAGGCGGATCTGCCCAACAACACCGCCACCCCCCGCATCGACATCGACCCGGACACCTTCACCGTCCGGATCGACGGCGAGATCATCGATCCGGACCCGGCAGGCGAGCTCCCGCTCGCGCAGCGCTACTTCCTCTTCTGAGCGCCCCGTGACCCCGTCGTTGCTACCACTGCTGCTGCTGGCCGACGGCCGGCTGCCCGCCGGTGGGCACGTGCACTCCGGCGGTGTCGAGCAGGCCATCGTCGATGGGCTCGTGCACGATGTCGCCTCGTTGGCCCGCTACCTTGAGGCACGTGTGGTCACCGTCGGAGCCGTCGAGGCGTGCTTCACCGCCGCGGCGCAACGCGAGATCGTCGGAGCGTCGGCGTGGGGGTGGTCGCGCCTGATCGACGAGTTCGACGCCCGGGTGCCCGTCCCGGCGCTGCGCACCGCGGCCCGGACGCGTGGCCGTCACCTGGTCCGCGTCGCGACGCCGCTGCTCGACGACGGGGCTCTGCCGCCCGCGTTGGCCGCGCATCCGGGCGGGCCCCTGCCGCTGGTGCTCGGTGCGGTCGCCGGCGCGCTCGGCCAGGCCGCCGCGGCGGCCGCGCTGCTGGCGCAGCACGCGGCCGTGGCCGAACCGGCCCAGGCCGCCGTCCGGCTGCTCGGGCTCGACCCGGTCGGGGTGACCGCCGTCATCAGCGGACTGCAGCCGGTCATCGACGAGCACGTCGACCGGGCCACGCTGGCGGCGGAGCGGGACGACCCGGCTGACTGGCCCGCCCCGGCCACCCCGCGCTGGGATCTGACCGCGACCGTCCACGCCGCCCGCGACGACCGCTACTTCGACACCTGACCGGCCGCACGGTCCGACCGGCCACACGAACCCGGCAGCCGCGAACCCCAAGGCGTCACGACCCCGCACGACTCAGGAGCGACCCATGCACCGTCTGCCCGATGACCTGTCCACCGGCGGGGGCGGGACGCGCCCGGTCCCGACCGACCGCCCCGTCCGCATCGGGATCGGCGGGCCCGTCGGCAGCGGCAAGACGGCGCTCATCGCCGCGCTGTGCCGTGCCCTGTCGAGCGAGCTGTCCGTCGCGGTGGTCACCAACGACATCTACACCACCGAGGACGCCGACCGTCTGCGCGCCGATGCGATCCTCGACGACGACCGCATCGTCGCGGTGCGGACCGGCTGCTGCCCCCACACCGCGGTACGCGACGACATCAGCACCAACCTCGATGCGGTCGAGGGATTGCAGGCCCGGTTCCCCGACCTCCAGCTGATCCTGGTCGAGTCCGGCGGCGACAACCTGACGCTGACCTGGTCGCAGGCATTGGTCGACCGCGAGGTGTTCGTGCTCGATGTCGCCGGTGGCGACGACGTCCCCCGCAAGGGCGGCCCCGGCGTCGCCGGCTGTGACCTGCTGGTGATCAACAAGACGGATCTCGCGCCGTACGTCGGTGCGGACCTCGACCTCATGGCCAGTGACGCGGCCCGGGTCCGCGATGGGCGGACGACCATCCTGTCGTCACTGGTCGCCGGGGATCCGGTCGCCGAGACGTCCGCCTGGGTCCGCGCCCAGCTGCCGACCGGTGCCACGACCGTGCCGGCGTGAGTGCGCTGGCACCGGGCGTCGACCGCTCCCGGGTCGACGACGCCCTGCAGCTGCGGGCCACGGCCCGCGGTTCCGGCACCGCGCTGGTCATGCGCGGGGGCGGCTTTCCGCTGGCCATGCGGCGGACGGGTCCACACCGGGTCCACCTGGTCGGCACCGGGGCATGGCCCCTGGGCGGGGACCGGGTCGCGTTGACGGTGCACGTCGGCGCCGGCGCGCGACTGGAACTCGCATCCGTCGCGGCGACCATCGCCCTACCCGGACGCACGACGGCACGCTCGCGGTTCGACGTGCACGTCGACGTCGAGCCGGGCGGCACGGCGATCATCGATCTCGGTCCGACGGTGGTCGCCGCCGGGGCGGAACACGCCACCTCGACGTCGGTGCGACTGGCCGGGGACGCCCGGCTGCTGCTGCGGGAGCTGGTCGTGCTCGGGCGGACCGACGAGGCCCCGGGAACCAGTGACAGCCAACTCGACGTGACCGTCGCCTCCCGGCCGCTGGTGCGCGAGCGGCTGGTCCGGCCCGGGGGAGTCGCCGCCCCGGCCGTGGACGACGACCGGCGCGCGGCGGCCGGCATCGTGCTCGTCGGTGGCGTCCCCGGTGTCCGTCCCGCAGGTCCAGCGGGCGACGTCGAGGCAGCGGTCGCGGGCACGGCGACGGACTGGCTCGCCCTGCCCGATGACCACGGGTGGCGCTCGGTCGATCTCGACGACGACGTCGCCGCCCTACGCGCCCGCGACGAGATCCGGTGGCGCGCGGCCATGATCGCGATGGACGGTGTCTGACCCGCGTCAGTCGGTCGGGTCCAGCGCTCCGGTCAGGAAGTCGGCCAGATCGGCCTCGAACCGTTCCCGGTCGACGTTCCACTCCCGGACATGGTCGGCACCCGGGTACTCCTCGTAGACGACCTGATCACCGAGCGCCGTACTGAAGGCGCGTGACGGGCCGATGGGCACGAAGGCGTCGCTGTCGCCGTGGGTCACGAGCATCGGGACGTCGTCGGGGAGTTCGTCGGCGCGGTCGAGGTGCTCGACCTGATCGAAGTCGAGTCCGGACCGCGCGGTGCTGATCGCGCGCGTGGCGGTCAGCAGCGCCGGGATGAGCGGATCCGGGATGTCGCGCAATTGGGCCTGCAGGGTCAGCGTCTCCTGCAGCGAGATCAGCGGCGAGATCAGGACCGCACCCGCGACCAGGTCCGCGTCCGGCGAGCGGCGCAGATACGACAGGGCGATCGAGGCCCCCTGGCTGTAGCCGACGAGCACGATCCGCTCAGCCTCTTCGGTGGCGACGAGGTGGTCGACGGCGGCCGTGAGGTCCTCCCATTCGCGCGCGCCGTAGTAGCCGTAGCCGTCCGGATCCGCCGGGGCGTCGAGGTCGTTGCGCACCGAGATGGTCAGTGCGGGCACGCGTAGCCGTTCCAGGGTGGGCAGCAGCCGGTTGCCCTCGGACAGTCCACCACCGCGCCCGTGGATGATCACGACCCAGGTGTCGGTGTCGGCACCGTTGGGAACGACCCGCCAACCCGGCAGCGTGCCCTCGGGCGAGGGGATCTCCACGGTCTCGTAGGGGATGCCCAGCGTGTCCGACGGCGACCCGAAGTAGGTGTCGACACTCGCGCCGACCCGTTCGCCGGCCGTGGGCCAGGTGCCGTCGACCAGGACCCCGGTCCGCACGAAGCCCTCCGCGCTCGGGACGGCGTCCCCCTCGAGCACGAGCAGGCCGTCGTCGGTGACCAGCCCGACGGTGTACAGATCGACGAGGTCGCCACCGGTGACCGCGAGCTCGACGCGGCTGTCTGCCTCGTCGGCGTCCAGCACCAGGACGTCTCGGGTCGGGGTGAACGGAGGTGGTGCAGGCAGCAGTTCGTCGCTGTAGATCCAGCCGCCGGCTCCCAGCCCTGCGGCACCGAGCACGACGAGCACGACGAGACCGATCAGACCGAGTCTGGTTGCGCGCCGCATCGATCGCTCCTGTTCGCGGCCACCCCGACCCGCGTGAGCTTCGCGGTCACGCGTCGTGACCGCCGGTGCGGTTGGTACCACCTCGGCGTTCCAGCTGCGCGGCCGGGCCTACGCTGCGATCCCCGTCGGCTGCCGTCGGACCGACTGAAGGGAGAGCGCGATGTCCGGAACGCTGCAGGTCGTCGCGACCCCGATCGGCAATCTGGAGGACCTGTCGCTCCGCGCGGCGCGGACGTTGCGTGACGCGGACCTCGTCCTCGCGGAGGACACCCGACGCACCGGTCGCCTGCTCGCGCACGTCGACTCCCGGGTGCAGCAGCGGTCCCTGCACGAGCACAACGAACGCGATCGGATTCCGGAGATCCTGGAGCTGCTCACCGCCGGACAGCGCATCGTGCTGGTGTCCGACGCCGGTACGCCCGGTGTGTCCGATCCGGGCTACCGGCTGCTGGCGGCCTGCGCGGCGGCCGGCATCCGGGTCGAGCCGATCCCGGGTCCCTCGGCGGTGCTCGCTGCGCTGGTCGTGTCCGGGTTCCCCACCGACCGGGTGAGCTTCGACGGCTTCCTGCCGCGCAAGGGCGCCGCACGTCGGGAGCGGCTCGCCGAACTCGCCGTCGAGCGCCGCACCGTGGTGCTGTTCGCCGCCCCTCATCGGGTGGCCGCCGACCTCGACGATCTGGCCACGGCCTGCGGTGGGGACCGACCGGCCGTGCTCTGCCGCGAGCTGACCAAGCTGCACGAGGAGGTCCGCCGCGGCAGCCTCGCCGAGCTCGCTGTGCAGGCGGCGGCCGGGATGCGCGGGGAGGTGACCCTGGTCATCGCCGGCCTGGAGCCGCCCGAGGAGACCGTCGTCGGCGTCGACGAGCAGGTGGCGCGCGTCGCCGCGCTCGTGGCCGCGGGGGCGGGGACCAAGCACGCGGTCGCCGAGGTGGCGGCGGCCACCGGCGCATCGCGGCGGGAGCTCTACCAGGCCGTGCTCGATGCCCGTTCGGCCGCGGAGGTCGACGGCTCGGTCTGATCGACGCCCGTTGATTCCCGTTCGTCGAGTGTCTGCGGTGAGCCGCGACCGGGGCCGCACGTCCGGGTGAGCGAGCTGGTAGTCTGTGCGGTGCCCGACCTCATGGCGGGCATGTTGCATGCCGAGCGGCTCGAGCCCTCCTCGAGGCTCGCTGCCGGCAGCGTCCGGGAACCGGTCGGCGACTGCTGTCCCGGGAGTCGGGACCCACCGGCGACGCTGGTGTTGCCGGTGTCCATTTCGACCACCTGACCGAGAGGTTGTGATCGCACGTGCGCTACGTCGACACGCACTGCCACCTCGACCACCACGACGAGTTGTCCCCGGCCACCCAGGTACGGCGTGCCCGCGAGGCCGGGGTCGGGATCATGGTCACGGTCGGAACCGACATGGCGTCCTCGACCCAGGCGGTGGCGACGGCGACCCGTTTCGACGGGGTCTGGGCGGCTGTCGGCGTCCATCCCAACGATGCGATGGAGGCCTCCCCGCAGGTGCTCGAGGTCATCGAGCGGCTGGCCAAGGACCCGGCGTGCGTCGCGGTCGGTGAGACGGGCCTGGACTACTACCGGGACCACACGACCCCGCAGCAGCAGGAGGCGTCGTTCCGCGCCCACATCGACATCGCACATCGTCAGGACCGCGCGCTGGTGATCCACTGCCGGGAGGCCTGGGACGAGTGCCTGGCGATCCTCGCGGATCACGGCCCCCCGGAGCGGGTCGTCATGCACTGCTACTCGGGCGACACCGCGGTGACCAAGCGCTGCCTCGATGCCGGTTACTACCTGTCGTTCGCGGGCAACGTGACCTTCGGCAACGCCTCGGCGCTGCGCGAGGTCGCGGCGCTCGTCCCGCTCGACCGCCTGTTGACCGAGACGGACGCGCCGTTTCTCACCCCGCATCCCCATCGGGGGACCCCCAACGATCCGTCCTTCGTGCCGTTGACGGCGCAGGTCCTGGCGGGCGTCCAGGGACGCGAACTGCAGGAGGTCATCGACGCGGTCTACGACACCACCGTGCGGGCCTTCGCCCTGCCCACCATCGACGCCGACGCGCAGCGTTGAGGTCGTGACCGAGCTGCTCACGCCCCGGGACGTCACCCGGTTGCTCGACGTCCACGGGTTGGCTCCGCGCAAGAGTGACGGTCAGAACTTCGTCATCGACCCCAACACCGTGCGGCGGATCGTCGCGGCGGCCGAACTCGACGCGGGTGACACGGTGCTCGAGATCGGTCCGGGGCTCGGTTCGCTCACGCTGGGGCTCGCCGCCCATGCGGCGCAGGTCGTCGCGGTGGAGATCGACGCGGGCTTCGTGGCCGCGCTCACCGAGGTGGTGGGCGGACTCGACAACGTGACGGTCCACCACGCCGATGCGCTGCGGGCCGATCTCGGGGTACTGACCGACGGTGCCCCGGGGCGCCTGGTCGCGAACCTGCCCTACAACGTGGCCACGCCGCTGCTGTTCCATGCGTTGGCGCATCCGGGCGTGCAGGACGCGTTCGTGATGGTGCAGCGGG
>CAYTLZ010000006.1:0-9493 GCA_964438785.1 uncultured Actinomycetota bacterium
GAGACCAGATCCGCATCCGATCGGGACTGGATCCGCATCGAAGTGAGACTGCCCGCTTGCGTCAGCAAGCAGTAGGCGCAGTGCCGGGAGGGGCCTTTGGGCTCCTCCCGGCGACGTTGAGGAGCGCTGACCGCGAGTTGTCGTTCGGGGCACCAAAGGGGTGTTGGGCACGGGTTCCCGGGCACCACGTTGGGTCGTTCAAACGTCGAGGTTCGAGTAGTCACAGACGTCGTGGCGACCCGTGACGCGTGGACCGTCGAGATGTAGCATTCCACCATGAGCCACCGCACCCAGATCACGTTGACCGACGAGCAGTACGCCCGGTTGCGCGCCGAGTCCGAGCAGACCGGCTTCGGGGTCGCTGAGCTGGTGCGGCGGGCCGTCGACACGTCCTACCGCACCGTGAGTCGTGAGGAGCGTCTGGCCGCGATCGAGGCGGGCTTCGGTGCCTGGGGCGATGAAGCCCACGACGAGGACGGTGCGGCGTACGTCGAGCGCATCCGGCCGGGGATGGCCAAGCGCCTCGCGGACGCCAACGGGTGACGGTCCTGCTCGACACCTCCGTGGTCGTCGACCTGCTGCGGGGGAACGCCGCTGCGCACGACGCCGTGCGCGACGCCGTTGGAGCCGGACGTGCCCTGGCCGCCTCGGTCGTGGTCAAGGTCGAGGTCCTGGCTGGCATGCGTCCCCATGAGGAGCAAGCGACACGTCGGCTGCTGGACGGCATCGACTGGATCGCGGTCGATGACCTCATCGCCGAGGACGCGGGCATGCTGGCCAACCAGTACGCCCGGTCCCACACGGGCATCGACCCCATGGACTACATCATCGCGGCGACCGTCCACGCCACCACCGTCAGGCAAGATCAGAACGCTCGGTTGTGGACCCTGAACGTGAAGCACTTCCCCATGTTCGCGAGCCTCGCCCCGCCCTACTGATCGATCTGGGTGGGAGATTGCGGGTCGGGTGTGGTGCTGGCCAGCCCGACCGGACTCGAGGTGGGCCTCCAGTCCTGTGGCGGCGACCCGGTCGTGGACGAACTCGACGAGGATGACGAACAGGTCCGCATTCTGCCCCTGGGTGCGGCCGGGAGGGGTGTCGGCCAATGGGACGGCCAGGACGTGGTGATCGCGCCGTATCGTGAGACGACGTTGCATCGTGTCCGTCGAGAGGGTCACCGCCGTGGGATCGTCACGTTCGGCCGATGGACCTCCACTGCGGGGGAGCGAGTCGGCACGCAGACGTGACGAGGCGGCTGGTCGGCGTGACGAGTCGGCGGCGTTGCGTGACGAGGTCGCGGTGTTGCGTGATGAGATCGCCGACCTGCGCGACGCGGCAGGCGAGCCCGGGGAGCGGACCGCAGCGGGTCCTGAGGATCCTGCAGGTGAGCTGGGGGAGGGCGGATCGCCTGCGCAGCCCGACGCGCGCGCTCACCCCGCGACGTCTGGAGGGACGGCTGCGAAGGACCGGACCGCAGATGCGCACGACGACGACGCGGCGGACCGTGATCGGCAGGCCCGCGATCGCGACCGGGCCGCCGAGCAGCGCGACGAGGCGGCCAGGGCAGCGGAGGACGAGCAGCAGCTCGTGACCGACGTCGACGCGCGATCGCGTGTGGACGCGGTCCATGCCCGGGAGGACGCCGCAGCCGATCGACGCGGCTCCGAGCAGGACCGGGTGCTGGCGGCCGAGGAGCGTACGGCTGCGGGCCTCGACCGGGATGCGTCGGCCGGTGATCGACGCCACGCCGAGCAGGACCGTGACGGCTCCGCGACCGATCGGGTGGAGGCGATGGAGGAGATCGACGCGGCGAGTCTGGACGCGTTGACCGGCGTGTACGCCCGTGGACCGGGCATGATCGAGTTGGAACGTGACCGGTCCCGCGCGGCGCGGGCCGGCGAGCCGATGGCGCTCGCGTTCGTCGACGTGGATGATCTCAAGGGCACCAACGACCGTGCCGGCCACCCGGCCGGAGATCGGTTGCTCCGGCAGGTCGCCGATGCCCTGCAGGCGCACCTCCGGGCGCACGACGCGGTCGTCCGTTACGGCGGTGACGAGTTCGTCTGTGCCCTGATGGGGCTGACCCGTGCCGAGGCGGCCGAGCGTCTCGCCGCGGTGAACACGGCGTTGGGCGCGGCGTCCGAGCCCGGGTCCATCACGGTCGGGATCGCTGCGCTCGAAGGCGACGAGTCGCTGTCGAGTCTCGTCGAACGCGCGGATGCTGCGCTCTACCGTCAACGTCGGTGACGCTCGCCAGCGGACGGCGATGTCCGTCTCTCGGGATCGGTCTCGCGCTGGTCGGCGAATGCGCCCGGGCGCCGTCCGGGTCGATGGTCCGACGGTTCACGGGTCGACGCGGGTGTCGTCGCGATCGCGCAGGAAGTACAGCGCAGATCGATACGACCGGCAGTTGGGCCCGTCCGGATCGTTCACCGCGAGCAGGAGCTCGGTGGCGGCGTGTCCCTGGGTCGTCCCGACCGGGAGCCCGAGCTGCACCGCCGCCCCGCTGGTGAGCGGTCGACCGGAGAGGATGAGTTCGCCGAGCATCCCGGTGAGCGCCTGCTGTGGATCGACGAGCCCGACGATCGGCCCGGCATCGGAGGCACCGAGGCTGGTCAACCAGCGTTCGAACGACCGCTCGGCATCCGACGGCTCGGCACGACCTAGCTCATCGGAGCCGATCCCGTCGGACGCCGCCGGGTTCCGTTCGTTGGGGTCCGTCGAGGTCGTCACAGTGGTCACGGTCAGCCTCCGATGCAGTTACATGAGGCCGCCGAGATCTGGAGCAGCACCACCACAGGTACCACACCACCGCGACGATCGACACCGGAATGTGCAGCGGTCAGCGAGCCAACGCCGGCCCGGTAGTTGACAGAACCCGTGCGCGACATATATTGGTGGTCGATCCGCATGTGCTCCGGACTTCGGCACTTCTGTATCCGCCGCGTCCCGGGAGCCTGCATGTCCGATCGTCGTCCATCGACGCCACCACCCGGTCTGGACTCGTGTGGGGCGACGGACGACGGGCAGGAGCGTCGCCTGATCCGCACGGTGGAAGCCTTTTCCGCGCAGCCATCGGGTCCGGCCGAGACGCGCCTGTGCACGGCGGCGTCCACGCTGTTGCACACCGCGGGGGTCGCCGTGTCCCTCGGTGTCGGCGGCGACGCGGACGCCAGTGGTCTGCAGACGGTCTGTTCGACCGACGGGGGACGGGTGGGTGACATGCGCCAGTTCGACCTCGGCGAGGGGCCCGCCTACACCGCCCATCGAACCGGCCGACCGGTCCAGGTACCGGATCTGGCGCAGGACGACACCTGGCCGGCGTTCGCCGAGGTGGCCGTCGAGTTGGGGTTTCAGGCCGTCTTCGCCTTCCCGCTGCGATCCGGCTCGCTCGGTCTCGGTGCGTTGACGCTCTACCAGCAGGTGACCGGTGCGTTGAGCGCGGAGCAGTACGCCGACGCGTTGGTGGTCGCCCGCTTCGCGCTGGATCTGTTGAGTTCACTGCAGGAGGGTCAGCCACCCGATGAGCTGGCCCAGGTGTTCACGGACTCGTTGTCGGCCTCCGTGGAGGTGCATCAGGCCTCCGGGGTCGTCGCCGTGCAACTGGCGATCCCGGTCGATGCCGCCCTGGCGGTGCTGCGGGCACACGCCTTCACCGAAGCCTGCAGCCTGGCCGAGATCGCCGTCGAGGTCATCGACCATCGGCTGCAGCTCGGCCCCCTCGTCGACTGATGACCCACCCATGATGGCGTGCCAACGACCGACCACTGACGACCGACCCACGACCGATGCACCCTGATCGAGGCGCCGACGAGCGCGCCACCCGCCACATCGCCACGACGGCGTGAGAACGTCGAGGAAGACCACCTGCATGGTTGGAACACAAACGATCGCACCGAACCGGGAGCGCCGGCTGGTCGAGACGTTCGTCGAACTCGCGGACACCCTGGTGGAGGATTTCGACGTCGTCGACTTCTTCTCCTCGCTGACCGAACGTGTGGTCGAGATCGGGATCGCGGCCGAGGCCGGGATCCTGCTGGTCGACGAGGCCGGCGATCTGCAGTACGTCGCCGCGTCGGATGAGCGCACGCACCTGCTGGAGCTGTTCCAGGTCCAGAACGAGGAAGGCCCCTGTCAGGACTGTTTCACCACGGGTGCACCGGTCGGGGTTCCCGACCTGGAGGCGGCACGTGAGCGCTGGCCGCTGTTCGCGCCGCGGGCCGTCGCCGCGGGATTCCTGTCCGTCCAGGCCGTGCCGTTGCGGCTGCGTGGGGCGGTGCTCGGGGCCTTCAACCTGTTCCTCAACGAGACCGGTGGACTCGACGACGACGCCGAGGCCGTGGTCCAGGCGATGGCGGACGTCGCCACCATCGGGCTGCTGCAGCAGCGCGAGCTCGATCGGGCGCACACCGTGCAGGGACAACTGCAGCAGGCGCTCCAGACACGGATCAGCATCGAGCAGGCGAAGGGGGTCGTGTCCGAGCGGCTCGGGATCCCGATGGACGAGGCCTTCGCGCGGTTGCGCGGCTATTCGCGCAACCACAACCAGAAGCTCCACGACGTCGCACGTGATGTCGTCAGGGGCGTCCGCGCCACGTCCGACCTGGCATGAGCGGCATGCGGATCGGGGGACAGCCCGCATCGGGCCGGTGGGGCCCGACCCACCGATGCGTGATGGACCGATGCGTGATGGACCGATGCGTCAGGGACGGGTATCCCCATGGTCGATGAGGGCAAGCTCTCGACGGTGTTGAGTGAGTTCGCCCGGACGCTGGCGACGGAGTTCCCGATCCAGCAAATCCTCGACCACCTGGTCGAGCGCATCGTCGGCATCCTGCCGGTGACGTCCGCGGGCGTGACGCTGATCGGCGAGGAGCGCGAGCCGCAGTTCGTGGCGGCGTCGGATGCGAGCGCGTTGCGCTACGAACGCCTGCAGACCGAGGTCGGTGAAGGCCCGTGTGTCGTGACGTTCGACTCCGGTGAGCCGGTCGCGGTCGCGGACCTGACCACCGACGAGCGGTTTCCGACCTTCGCCGCAGCGGCCCGGGCGGCCGGGCTGGCCGCCGTGTTCACCTTCCCCCTGCACCACGGGGATCGGCGACTCGGTGCGCTGGACCTGTACCGCGAGACCGCCGGCGGCCTCGATCCCCACACGATGGAGACGGCCCAGACCCTGGCCGACGTCGCTGCCGCCTACCTGATCAACGCCCAGGCACGTCAGCAGGCGCAGAAGGCCTCGGACGAGCACCGCCAGCAGGCGCTGCACGATGCGCTGACCGGGCTCCCGAACCGTCTGTTGCTACGGGACCGGATGGAGCACGCTGCCCAGCGGGTGGTGCGCACCCACAAGACAGTCGCGGTCCTGTTCATCGATCTCGACGGCTTCAAGCTCATCAACGACACGCATGGCCACCACGTCGGTGACGAACTGCTGGTGGCGGTGGCGCGACGGCTCGCTGCGCTGGTGCGTCCCGACGACACCCTGGCACGGGTGTCGGGCGACGAATTCGTCTTCCTGTGCGAGAACCTCGCCGATGCTGACGACGCCCATCTGCTCGAACGTCGTGTCGCCGCGTCCTTCGAGCTCCCGTTCGACCTGACCGGCATACAGGTCCCGCTCACGGCCAGTGTCGGGATCGCGATCGCCGCGCCGGGCGAGGCGATCTCCGAGGGGCTGCTGGTCGAGGCGGACGCCGCGATGTACGCGATCAAGCGCAACCGCCATCGCGACGGTCCCCGGGTGGACCGGCGCGGCCCGTCGGAGCCGCACCACGGCGATCTCGACCGACAGTTGCGCGTGGCGTTGGCCAACGATGAGCTCGAGGTCGTCTACCAACCGCAGGTCCGCAGCACCGATGGCCTGATCGTCGGTGTGGAGGCGCTGCTGCGCTGGACCCACGCGACGCACGGTGTCGTCCCGCCGCCGGTCATCGTCGCGGTCGCCGAACACAGCGGCCTCATCGGTGAGGTCGGGGCCTGGGTGCTGCGACGCAGTTGTGACGATCACCGTCGGTGGGTGACCGGCTGTGGTCTGGCCCTCGACCTGGCCGTGAACGTGTCCGTCCAACAGCTGATGACACCGGGCTTCGCGGAGTCGGTCATGACGGTGCTCGAGGCGACGGACACGGTGCCGACCGCCGTCATCCTGGAGATGACCGAGAGCGTGTTGATGGACGATGCGCACCAGGCCGCCGTGGTGCTCGATCAGCTGCGTGCGCGCGGCATGCGCATCGCCCTCGACGACTTCGGGACCGGCTTCTCCTCGCTGAGCTATCTGCGTCACGTGCCGATCGACATCATCAAGGTCGACCGCAGCTTCGTCGCCGACATCGAGGCGTCACCCGACGGCGGTGCGATCCTCGGGGCGGTCACCGACCTGGCCCACCTGTTGTCGCTGCAGGTCACCGCCGAGGGCGTCGAGACCCGGCATCAGCGCGACGAGGTCACCGCCATGGGCTGCGACTACGCCCAGGGGTTCTTCTATGCCCGTCCGATGTCGGCGGTGGCGATCGAGCAACTGCTCACCGGGGCCGAGGTGGGCACGGGCTACCTGCCGACGGACGTTCGTGGAGCAGCAGCGGTCCGTGCGCAGGCCGGTGGGTGAGCCTCGACGACGGACGGCCGCCCCGATGGGGCGGCCGTCCGCGTTCGTGCCGTCGTGCTCAGCGTCGCGTGCTCACCGGTGCAGGTCGAACCGGTCGGCCTCCATCACCTTGACGAAGCCGTCGACGAACTGCTTGACCATGCGGTCCTCGCCGCCGTTCGCCGCGTACTCCTCGGCGATCGCGCGCAGCTGCGAGTTGTGACCGAAGACCAGGTCGACGCGCGTGGCCGTCCACTTCGGCGTGCCGGACGAACGGTCGACACCCTCGAAGACCTCCTCGCCCTCGCCGACCGGCGACCACACGGTGCGCATGTCGAGCAGGTTGACGAAGAAGTCGTTCGACAGCTGCCCCGGGCGCTCGGTCAGCAGCCCATTGGTGTCGTCGTCACCGGCGTTCGCGCCGATGGCCCGCATCCCGCCGATCAGCGCCGTCATCTCCGGTGCCGTCAGGTTGAGCATGAAGGCCTTGTCGACGAGCAGGTGCTCGGACGGAATGCTGCCGCCCTTCTGCAGGTAGTTGCGGAAGGGGTCCGCCTTGGGCTCGAGGTGCGCGAAGGTGTCGATCTCCGTCATGTCCTGGGTCGCGTCGGTGCGGCCCGGGTGGAACGGCACGGTCACGTCGTGACCGGCGGCCTTCGCGGCCATCTCGACCCCGACGCTCCCGCCGAGCACGATCAGGTCGGCCAGCGAGATGTTCGCGTCCGAGGCGTCCTTGATGCCCTCGAGCGTGCTGATGACGGACGCGACGCCGGAGCGCACGTTGATGTCCCAGCCGGCCTGCGGCTCGAGCCGGATCCGGGCACCGTTGGCACCGCCACGGTGGTCGGTCTGCCGGTAGGTGGACGCCGACGCCCACGCGGTCGACACCAGCTGCTTGGCGGTGAGGCCCGAGTCGGCGATCTGCGTCTTGAGCGCGGCCACCTCGGCGTCGGAGACCAGCGGACCCTCGTGCGCGGGCACCGGGTCCTGCCAGATCAGCACCTCGTCGGGGACCTGCGGGCCGAGGTAGCGGTCCTTGGGCCCCATGTCACGGTGCAGGAGCTTGTACCAGGCACGGGCGAACTCGTCCGCGAGGACGTCCGGGTGCTCGTGGTACTCCTTGGAGATCTCCAGGTAGGCCGGATCGGTGATCATCGCCATGTCCGCGGTGGACATCGTCGGGGGCGTCTTGCGGCCCTCGACGTGGGCGTCGGGGACCCAGTAGCCGTCCTGGACCTCGACAGGCTGCCACTGCTTGGCACCGGCCGGCGACTCGACCAGCTCCCACTCGTGGGCGAAGATCGTGTTGAGGTAGCTGTTGTCCCACTGGGTCGGCGTCGGGGTCCAGGCACCCTCGAGCCCGGAGGTGACGGTGTACTCACCGAGTCCGGTCTCGTGGGGGTTGGCCCAGCCGAAGCCCTGGTCGTGGATCTTGGCACCCTCGGGTGCCTCACCGACGACGTCGTCGGGGCCGGCACCGTGCATCTTGCCGAAGGTGTGGCCACCGACGGTCAGGGCGACCGTCTCCCGGTCGTTCATGGCCATGCGGCCGAACGTCTCGCGGATGTCCTGCGCGGACTTCAGCGCGTCCGGCAGACCGTTGGGCCCTTCCGGGTTGACGTAGATGAGGCCCATCTGGACCGCGGCGAGCGGGTTGTCGAGCGTCCGGCTGCCGTCCTCCCAGGTGCCCGAGTAGCGCTCGTCCTCGGTGGCGAGCCACTCGTTCTCCGGGCCCCAGTAGATGTCGTCCTCGGGGGCCCAGATGTCGGCCCGGCCGAAGGCGAACCCGAACGTCTGGAAGCCCATCGTCTCCATCGCCCGGTTCCCGGCGAACACGAACAGATCCGCCCAGGAGATCTGCTCGCCGTACTTCTGCTTGATCGGCCACAGCAGACGACGCGCCTTGTCGAGGTTGCCGTTGTCCGGCCAGCTGTTGAGCGGCGCGAAGCGCTGCGCGCCCGTGCCGCCACCGCCGCGACCGTCGGTCTGGCGGTAGGTCCCGGCCGCGTGCCAGGACATGCGGATGAAGAACGGGCCGTAGTGGCCCCAGTCGGCCGGCCACCACTCCTGCGAGTCGGTCATCAGCGCATCGACGTCGGCGGTCAGCGCATCGACGTCGAGCCGGGCGAACGCGTCGGCGTAGACGTAGCCGTCACCCATCGGGTTGGTGCCCGGGTGCTTCTGGTGCAGCACGTTGAGGTTGAGCTGCTCGGGCCACCAGTCCGCGTTGCCGCGCAGGCCGGGGGTGGTCCGGACGCCCAGATCGGGGCGGAGGGCTTGTTGGTCGGACACGGTGTTCTCCTCGAGGGGGTCACGGGTTTCGGTGTCGAGCGGACGGGTCGTCATCGTTGCAGCAGGTGACCGCGTCGTGGGCGTGACACTCCCAATCTAGAAGAGTTCGAGGTCGAGAGCAAAACTGAACCGGGACCCGTTCCGCATTCTGGTAGTGTTCTGACGTCCGACACTGTCCAGTAACGCGCATGAAGGTCAAACGTGGAACCGCTGATGGTTCGTCTGAGGAACCGTGGCTGGCGCCTGACGGCCCAGCGGCGGGTCATCGCCGAGGCGATGACGGGCGAACACGTGCACCTGGCCGCCGATGAGGTGTTCGAGCGGGCACGTGCGCTGCTGCCCGAGGTCAGTCTCGCCACGGTCTACAACACCCTCAACGAACTCGTCGAGATGGGGGAGTTGCTCGAGATCACCCACGTGGACGGTCGCCGCCGGTTCGATCCCAACGTCGGAGAGCGCCATCACCACCTGGTCTGTGTGGACTGCGGGCGGATGCTGGATGTGCGTGCTGATGATCCGCGGTTGCCCACGGATCAGCGCTACGGCTTCGAGTTGCTGGAGGTCGAGGTCACCTTCCGGGCCCGCTGCCCGGACTGCGTCGGGCAGGTCGTGGCCTGA
>CAYTLZ010000006.1:9593-28265 GCA_964438785.1 uncultured Actinomycetota bacterium
TCGCGCCGGACCGGTGGGCGCACACGCTCGTGCGGCCAGTCACGTCATGGCCTGCGCGGGGCGGGGTGCCTGCCAGGATCGGTGCTCCCGTGTCCGCGACCGAGCGAGTGCACCATGACCGACCTGGCCGCCCCCGTCACGACCACCGCCCCCCACCCGCTCGATCGGCTCACCGAGGCGGAGACCAGCGCGGTGGTCGCGCTGATCAAGGCCGACGACCGCTACCTCGACACGATGCGGTTCGCGTGCGTCAACCTGCACGAACCGCCCAAGGACGAGGTGCTCGCCTTCACCCCCGGCGACGCGTTCGACCGCGCCGCGGCCGTGGTGCTGCTCGACCGGGCGGACGGTGCCACCATCGAGGTGACCGTGTCCCTCAGCGCGGAGCGGGTCGAGCGCTGGGAGCGGATCGAGGGCGTCCAGCCCGCGGTGATCCTCGACGAGTTCTTCGAGTCCGAGGCCGCGATCCGGGCGGACAGCCGCGTGCAGGAGGCGCTGGCCAGACGCGGGATCACCGACCTGGATCTCGTCACCATCGATCCGTGGTCGGCGGGCAACTACGGCGACCCGGTCGAGTCCGAGCGGCGCATCATCCGGGGGCTCGTCTGGGTCCACGAACGTGACGGGGACAACCAGTACGCCCGGCCCGTGGACGGGCTGATGATCATCGTGGACCTGCTCACCATGGAGGTCATCCGCATCGACGACGAGCAGGTGCTGCCCGTCCCGCAGGCCGACGGTGATGCGGAGTGGTCGAGCCGGTTCACCGGCCCGGCCCGCACCGACGTGAAGCCGCTGGAGATCACCCAGCCGGATGGTCCGAGCTTCACGGTGGACGGCGATCACCTGTCGTGGCAGAAGTGGGACCTGCGCATCGGTTGGACCCACCGCGAGGGCCTGGTGCTGCACACCATCACCTACACCGACGGCGACGAGGTCCGCCCGGTGCTCTACCGCGCCTCGCTCGCGGAGATGACGGTGCCCTACGGCGACCCGTCGAACACCCAGGCGCGCAAGAACGCGTTCGACGTCGGTGAGTACGGCCTCGGCATGCTCGCCAACCCGCTGACGCTCGGCTGCGACTGCCTCGGCGAGATCCGCTACCTCGACGCCCACGTGTGCACCGCCAGCGGCGACATCTTCAAGATCCCGCAGGCGATCTGCATTCACGAGGAGGACTTCGGGATCGCCTGGAAGCACACCGACTTCCGCACCGAGGAGGTCGAGGTCCGACGCCTGCGCCGGCTGGTGGTGTCGTTCATCTGCACGGTGGGCAACTACGAGTACGGGCTGTACTGGTACCTCTACCAGGACGGGCGGATCGAGCACGAGATCAAGCTGACCGGGATCCTGTCGACCGCCGCACTGCCCGAGGGCGGTTCGACCGACTACGGCACCAAGCTCACCGAGCACCTCTACGCCGCCAACCACCAGCACTTCTTCTGCGTCCGGCTCGACATGCAGGTGGACGGCCCCGACAACCGCGTCGTCGAGGTGGACACGGTGCCGGCACCCGACGACGAGAACCCGTGGGGCAACGCCTTCCGGGCCAAGCGCACCGTGCTGGCCACCGAGCAGCAGGCCAAGCGGCACATCGATCCGTTCGCCGGGCGGTACTGGGCCATCACCTCGACGACGCGCACCAACAAGATGGGCACGCCGACGAGCTACAAGTTGATCCACGGCGAGAACGTGATGCCGTTCGCGACGGAAGGTTCGTCGATCCGGCAGCGGGCGGCCTACATGTGGCAGCACCTGTGGGTCACCCCCTACCGCGCGGATGAGCGCTACCCCGCGGGCGACTACCCCAACCAGCACGCCGGGGGTGACGGCCTGCCGCGGTGGACCGAGGCCGACCGCGGCATCGATGGTGAGGACCTGGTGGTCTGGTATGTGATGGGCCACAACCATCTGCCCTCGCTGGAGGACTGGCCGGTCATGCCCGTGGCGAGCATCGGCTTCACGTTGAAGCCCAGCGGGTTCTTCGACCGCAGCGCGTCGCTGGACCTGCCCGCGTCGACGTCGCACGCCTGCCACTGATCCTCGCGAGGAGGCCAACATGTCCGAACTCGCCGCCGCCGCTGATGCCGTACTCGATGGGGTGGTGAGCGGCACCCCCCGGGTGCCGGGTGTCGCCGCCTGTGTGACCGATCGAAACGGCACCATCTACGAGGGTGCCCGTGGGGTGCGGTCACTGGACGGCGACGAGCCGTTCACGACCGACACCGTCTGTGCGATCTTCTCGACCACCAAGGCGCTCGGTGGCACCGCGGCGCTGCAGTTGGTCGAGGAGGGCCGGCTCGACCTCGACGCCCCGGCGAAGGCCTACGAACCGGCGCTCGGGGACCTGCAGGTCCTCGACGGCTTCGACGACGAGGGCCAGCCCCGGCTGCGTCCGCCGAAGCGTGACATCACCACCCGCCATCTGCTCACCCACACGGCCGGTTTCGCCTACGACTTCTTCAACGCCGACTACACGCGGCTGGCCAGGGAGCACGGCCAGCCCGGGGTGATCAGCGCCTCGCGTGCCAGCATCGAGACGCCGCTGCTGTTCGATCCCGGCGAGCGGTGGGAGTACGGATCGAACATCGACTGGGTCGGTCAGGTCGTGGAGGCGATCACCGGCCAACGGCTCGGTGAGACGCTGCGCACACGGGTGTTCGAGCCGCTCGGCATGAACGACACCGCCTTCAGCATGACCGACGACATGCGCCGACGGTGGGCGCCGGTCCACGCCCGGGGCACGGACGGATCGCTGACCCCCTTGGCCGACTTCGAGTTGCCGTCCGACCCGGACGTGCACATGGCCGGACACGGGCTGTACGGCACCGCCGACGACTACATCCGGTTCATCCGTATGTGGCTCAACAACGGGGCGGCTGACGACGGCGAGCGGATCCTCGCGCCGGAGACCATCGCCATGGCGTCGCGCAACCACCTGCCCGAGGGCATGACCATCAAGATGCTGTCGGCCGTCGATCCGACCCTGACCAACGACGCCGAGTTCTTCCCCGGTATGCCCAAGACCTGGGCACTGACCTTCATGATCAACGACGAGGACGCGCCGACCGGCCGGCCCGCGGGATCACTCGCCTGGGCAGGACTGGCCAACCTGTACTACTGGATCGATCGGCGCACCGGCATCGGCGGGTTCTGGGCCACGCAGATCTTCCCGTTCGCCGACCCGACGTCGGTCGGCGGCTACCTCGATCTGGAGACCGCCGTCTACCGCCACGCGCTGCAACCGGCCTGAGGCGTCCCCGGCCACCGACCGGTCCCGTGGTGCCCGGTCGGTGGCCCATCCTGCTCTACTGCGTCGGGTCGACGGCGACGAAGGGCAGGCTGCGTGGGCGGTGAGGACGCGCTCGTGCTGGTGGGCACGATCACGTTCGCGGTCAGCGGTGCCCTGACGGCGATCAAGCAGCGCTTCGACATCGTGGGCGTGCTGGTGCTCGCCTTCGTGACCGCCATCGGCGGCGGGTCGATCCGCGACGTCATCGCCGGCATCGTGCCCCCGGCGTCGTTGACCAACGAGCCGCTGCTGTGGGCGGTGTTCGTCACCGGCCTGCTGGTGTTCGTCCTGCACCGCTACCTGCCCGAGGGTCGGACCCTGTACGTGTTCGACACCGCCAGCCTGGCCATCTTCGCGGCGCTCGGCGCGCAGCGCGCCGCCGAGGTCGGGTTCGGCTTCTGGGGCACGGTGTTCGCCGGGGCGGTCAGCGGTGTCGGCGGCGGGATCATCCGTGATCTGCTCACCGGTCAGATCCCCGTGGTGCTCTACCGGTCCGGGGACTTCTACGCCACGGCCGGTGCCGTCGGTGCCGCGACCACCGGGTTGCTGATGCCGGTCGATCCGCTGCTCGCGCTGAGCGCCGGGATCGCCGCCACCGTGCTGGTACGCGTCGGCAGTCGGCTCGCAGGGATCAACCTCCCCGTGCCGCGTGAGGACACCACGGGCGGGGTCGACGAGCCATGACCATGCCCGACGAGAGCCACCTGCGCACGTCGATGGTGGATACGCAGATCGCCAGTCGCGACGTCGAGGACGTCCGTGTGCTCGAGGCGATGCGGCGCGTGCCGCTGATCACGGAGCACCCACCACCGTCGGAGGCATGAGCATGGAACCGTTCGTCATCGACGTCCCCGATGCGGTGCTCGACGACCTGCGCACCCGACTCGCCCGCACCCGGTTCCCGGCACCCGAGCCGGTCGATGACTGGAGCCAGGGTCTGCCGGTCCGCTACGCCCGCGAGCTCCGGGACCATTGGCTCGAGGTCTACGACTGGCGGGCCACCGAGGCGCGACTGAACGCGCTCGGCTCGTCCACGACCACCATCGACGGGCTCGCCATCCACCTGCTGCACGTCACCTCCGACGTCGCCGGTGCACGGCCGCTGCTGCTCACCCACGGCTGGCCGGGATCGGTGGTCGAGTTCCTCGACGTCATCGGGCCGCTGATCGACCCCGTCGCCCACGGCGGCCAGCCAGCGGACGCGTTCCACGTCGTCGTGCCCGCACTGCCCGGCTACGGGTTCAGTGGCGTCCCGGCGACGACCGGCTTCAGGACCGAGCGCATCGCTGACCTCTGGGTCGAACTGATGGCCCGGCTCGGCTACCACGACTTCATCGCCCAGGGGGGCGACTGGGGTGCGATCGTGTCGAGCTGCATCGCGCAGCGACACCCCGAGGCCGTCGCGGGCATCCACCTCAACATGCCCATCGCGCGCCCGACGACCGACGAGCTCACGCCCGCCGAGCAGGCCGGTCAGGAGCGCTACCGCCGGCACCGCCGGATGGGGACGGCCTACGCCAACCAGCAGGCCACCCGGCCGCAGACGCTCGGCTACGGCCTGGCCGACTCCCCGATGGGGCAGGCCGCCTGGATCATCGAGAAGTTCCACGCCTGGACCGACCACGACGGTGACCACGAACAGGTCGTCGACCGCGACCGACTACTCGACAACGTGATGCTCTACTGGCTCACCAACACCGGTGCCAGCTCGGCGCGGTTGTACGCCGAGAGCTACGACCGCCCCAACCTCGACGCCGTCTCGGTCCCGACCGGCTGTTCGATCTTCCCGCGGGAGATCATCCCGGCCTCGCGCCGCTTCATCGAGGCCCGGTTCACCGACCTGCGTACCTACGTCGAGCATCCGCGCGGCGGGCACTTCGCCGCGCTCGAGCAGCCCGCGGCGCTGGTGGACGACATCCGGACGTTCGCACGGGCGCTGGCGTGATGCCCGCACGGGGTGTGGCGCTCGCGACGGCACTCGTCCTGATCGCGCTCGCCGGGCTGTCGGTCCCGCCCGCCCCGGCCCACGCGCAGCAGGCCGACGACGATCCGGCCCGCGCGCAGCAGGCCGACGAGGACCCGTGCGTCGATGCGGGCGAAGCGCCCTTCGCCGACCGTGGCACCATCGCCAGCGTGCACCTGGAGGCGGTCGACTGCCTGTGGGCGCTCGGGGTCGTGCGCGGGAGCCGTGGCGCCGACGGTCGGCTGCGATTCGACCCGCAGGCGGACGTCAGTCGCGGCCAACTGGCCGGTCTCCTGCACCGACTGCTCGAGGACGATGCCGGTGTCGCGCTGGTCGAACGACGCCGGCCCCGGTTCGACGACGTCGCGGCCGGCCACACGTTCGACGAGGCGATCCACGCGTTGGCCGCCGCCGAGGTGATCCGCGGGGTCGACGAGCAGCGCTTCGCGCCCGAGGCACCCGTCCGCAGGGATCAGGCCGCCTCGCTGCTCGTGCGTGCCACCTCGTTCGCGACCGGTCGCACCCTGGAGCCGGCCGGTGGTCCCCACTACCTCGACGTCGGCGGTGGCGTGCACCGCAACGCCGTCGACGCCGGCTTCGAGTTCGGGTTGGTCACGGGTGTGCGTCGGCCCTGTGGCGACGGGTTCGGTCGGTTCGTGCCCTCGGCTCCGACCGAGCGCCAGCAGGTCGCGACCATCCTCGTGCGGATGCTGCGCGCACTGGATGCCCTCGAGGCCGGCACACACGAGCGGCACCTGCCCGACACCGACTGTCCGTCGCTGCAGTGGGTCCCCGACATCGCGGCGGCGCGGGCCCACGCCGACACGCGTACAGGCAGCGTCAGCTTCGCCGCCATCGGCACCGACGGCCGGCTGATCGGCCACCGGGCGGACACGCCGGTGGCGGCGGCGAGCGTGCTCAAGGTGATGTTCATGGTCGCCTATCTCCGCCAGCCGGACGTGGCCGACCGCGCGCTCCGTCAGGCCGACCGTGATCTGCTGGAGCCGATGATCCGACGCTCGGCGAACCAGCCGGCGACCGACATCGCCAACCTGCTGGGACCCGGGCCGATCGAGCAGCTCGCCGAACGTGCCGGGATGCGCGACTTCGCCTACACGCGGCCCTGGGGGCTCAGCAGCACCTCGGCACGTGACCAGGCCAGGTTCATGCTCGACCTCGACGACCACCTGCCGCAGCGCCACCGCGCGTACGCGTCACAGCTGCTGACGGAGATCGTCACCGACCAGCGGTGGGGGATCGGGCAGGTCGACACCCCGGGCTGGACGGCCCACTTCAAGGGCGGCTGGGGCGCGCGTACCGGCGCGGTCAACCACCAGGTGGTCCGGCTCGACCACGTCGACGGCACCCGGGTCGCGGTCGCGGTGATGACCACGGCCAACCACGATCACGACGACGGCAGTGCGACGCTCGAGGGCGTGTTCGAGCGGCTGCTGGCCGAGCTGCCCTGACGCCGGCCCCCGCCGTTCGCACTACGGTCGCGGGCCCGCACGCCGATCCAGGAACGTCCATGAAGCTCGCCATCCTGTCGCGGTCGCCCGACAGCTACAGCACCCGCCGGCTCAAGACCGCCGCGCTGGAGCGGGGGCACCAGGCCAAGGTGCTCAACACGCTGCGGTTCTCGATCGACCTGTCGGGCGACGAGCCCGATCTGCAGTACCGGGGCAAGCACCTGTCCGACTACGACGCGATCCTGCCGCGCGTGGGAGCGTCGGTCACGTTCTTCGGTATGGCGGTGGTCCGTCAGTTCGAGCAGATGGACGTCTACACCCCGACGACCGCGGCCGGGATCGCGAACTCGCGCGACAAGCTGCGCTCGATGCAGATCCTCTCGCGCCACGAGATCGGCATTCCGGCGACCACGTTCGTGCGTGACCGCAAGGACGTGCTGGCCGCGATCGAACGGGTCGGTGGCGCCCCGGTCGTCATCAAGCTGCTCGAGGGCACCCAGGGCATCGGCGTCATCCTCGCGCCCGACAAGAAGGTCGCCGAGGCGGTCATCGAGACGCTCCAGTCCACCCGCCAGAACGTCCTGATCCAGCGGTTCGTCGCCGAGTCCCGGGGCACGGACATCCGGGCGTTCGTCATCGGCGACCGGGTCGTCGCCGCCATGCGCCGCAGCGCCCAGGGCGACGAGTTTCGCTCCAACGTCCACCGCGGCGGCAGCACGGAGGTCGTCGAGCTGTCCGAGGAGTATCAGGAGGCTGCCGTCCGGGCCGCGCAGATCATGGGGCTGAAGGTCGCCGGGGTCGACATGCTCGAGTCCGACTCCGGTCCCATGGTGATGGAGGTCAACTCGTCACCCGGTCTCGAGGGCATCGAGACGGCCACCGACCTGGACATCGCCGGGGCCATCGTGGACTTCGTCGCCAACCAGGTCGCCTTCCCCGAACTCGACGTCCGCCAGCGGCTCACGGTCAGCGCCGGGTACGGCGTCGCGGAGCTGCTCATCGGTGAGTCCTCCAC
The DNA here is from genome assembly GCA_964438785.1 of uncultured Actinomycetota bacterium. Classification (GTDB taxonomy): domain Bacteria; phylum Actinomycetota; class Nitriliruptoria; order Nitriliruptorales; family Nitriliruptoraceae; genus PWLR01. The sequence goes on from CAYTLZ010000006.1 coordinate 17,333, forward strand.
CCTGGTCGGCCAGCAGCTCGCCGTGTCGGGCCTGCGCGATCGCGACATCACCGTGCTGACCATGACGCGGGGGACGAAGGTCGTGCCCAACCCGAGCGGCAAGCGCGAGCTGGAGGTCGGCGATCGGCTGCTGTGCTTCGGGCGGCTCGAGGAGATGCGCGACCTGGTGCCGGCGCGACGTCGACGTCGCGCGCGGCCGAAGCTGGAGCCGCTCCCGCACGAGGAGCCGGACGAGGATGCGGACGAGGTCGACACGGGAGGGTGACACGTGTCATCTCGGCGTTGCTAGCGTCGGCACCCGTCACGACAACGGAGTTCCCATGAGCGCGCTGATGCCGGGTGTCCGCAGTGGTGAGGTGGCCACGGCCCGACTGCGGATGCAGGTCTACGAGGCGGGGCCTGCGGACGGGATCCCGGTGGTGCTGGTCCACGGGAACCTGTCGACCGGGCGCTTCTACGAGCACCTGATGTCCGGCGCGCCGGATCGCTACCGGCTCATCGCACCCGACATGCGCGGCTTCGGCCGCACCGAGCGGGTGCCGATCGACGCCACCCGGGGGCTCGGGGACTGGACCGACGACATCCGCGCGCTCGTCGAGTCGCTCGGGATCGAGGTGCCGGTGCACCTCGCCGGCTGGTCGACGGGCGGAGCGGCGGTCGCCGGGTACGCCCGGGCGCATCCGACCGCCTCGGTGACCCTGATCGACCCGGTCTCGCCCTACGGTTTCGGGGGCACCCACCGCGACGGCACGCCCTGCTTCGACGACTGGGCGGGCAGCGGCGGCGGGACCGGGAACCCGGCGTTCACGGCCCGGATCGCGGCCGGCGACCGTGGCAGCGACGATCCGGTGTCACCCCGCAACGTGATGAATGCCGCCTACTGGCGTCCCGACCACCGCGAGCCGCCGGAACGCGAGGACGTGCTCGTCGACGAGATCCTGTTGTCGGTCACCGGTGACGACGGCTACCCGGGTGACAGCACGGCCTCCCCGAACTGGCCCGGCGTCGCTCCCGGCACGCGGGGGATCCTCAACGCCCTGTCGGGCAGGCACTGCCACTGGGCGGACATCGTCGAGATGGATCCCAAGCCGCCGATCCTGTGGGTCCACGGCTCGGCGGACGCCATCATCGCGGACGGTTCGCCGTGGGAGATGGGCACCCTGGGATCGTTGGAGGCCGTGCCGGGATGGCCGGGTGCCGAGGTCTTCCCACCGCAGGAGATGGTGAGCCAGATCCGTGACGTGCTCGATGCCTACGCCGCACGCGGCGGTTCGGTCCGCGCCGAGTGGTTCGAGGGTTCCGGCCACGCCCCGATGTTCGACGCGGCCGACCGGTTCCGCGCGACGTTCTTCGGCTTCCTCGACGAGCTGGCCTGACGCCGCTCCCAGGAGCCGACGATGTCCGACAGCATCGCCCGTCGACTCGAGGTCCACGGCCGGGTGCAGGGCGTGTTCTTCCGGGCCGGGACCCGCCGTCACGCCCGCGCGAACGGGATCGACGGGTGGGTCGCCAACCGGTCCGACGGGACCGTCGAGGCGTGGCTCGAGGGCGACGGGGCGGCGGTCGAAGCCGTCGAGTCCTGGATCCGTGCCGGTGGCCCACCGCAGGCGCGCGTCACACGGGTCGATGCCCACACGGTCGCGGTCGCCGGTCACGACGGCTTCGAGGTACGGGCGTGACCGCAGCCGCCGCGTAGCCTCGTCCCCGCCGGGCGGCGCGCGCGGTCGTGTCGGGACGTGACCTCCGGGATCGGAGCAGGGCCGTGGTGGACAGTGGCACGCTGGGAACCCTGATCATCAGCGTCCTGGTGGTGCTCGTCGGATCCGGACTGTGCTCCGGCACGGAGACGGCCCTGTTGTCGGTGCCCGCGGTGCGGGCGCGACAGCTCGCCGAGGAGGGCGGCAACCGCGCCCGGGCACTGTTGGCCATCAAGCAGCAGATCGCCCGGCCGATCGCCGCGATCGTCGTGCTCAACAACGTGTTCAACATCGTCGGCAGCATCGTCGTCGGGGCGCTGGCGACCACGACCTTCGGCAGTCGCTGGGTCGGGGTCGTCTCCGGCGTGCTCACCTTCCTGATCATCCTGTTCGCCGAGATCATGCCCAAGACGCTCGGTGAGCGGTATGCCGAACAGGTCGCGCTCGGTGTCGCCGTGCCGATCCGGGCGCTGACCACCCTGCTCACGCCGATGGTCGTGCTGCTCGAGGTGCTGATGCGGCCGCTGACCAGCGGCGATCGGGGACCGTCGACCAACGAGGCGGAGATCCGCCTGCTCGCCGGTATCGGCCGTGCCGAGGGGGTGATCGAGGACGACGAGGTGGAGATGATCCAGCGTGTCTTCCAGCTCAACGACCGCATGGCACGTGAGCTGATGTCGCCGCGTATCGCGGTCACCTGGCTCGATGCCGACACCCCCGTCGCCGAGGCCCGGGGCGACATCCTCGCCTCGGAACACACCCGCATCCTGGTGGCGTCCGGGGACCTCGACAACGTGGTCGGGATCGCGCTGAAGCACGAACTGCTCGCGGCGCTGCTCGATGACGCCACCACGACCGTGGGCCAGCACGCCCGGCCCGTCGGGGCCGTGCCCTGGCTCGCCCGGGCGGACGACCTGCTCCGGCAGTTCCGTCTCGGTCGGGAGCACCTGGTGCTCGTGATCGACGAGTACGGGGGCATGCTGGGGGTGGTGACGCTCGAGGACGTCGTCGAGGTGTTGACCGGACCGATCGTCGACGAGACCGACCGTCGGGCGGATCTGCGTGACTACGCCCGCATCCGGGCCCGGCAACGCATCCATCCGCGCCGGTCGTAGCCGGAGGCCCATGGCGCGTCGGGCTCGGGGCTGGGGGCTCGGGCTGGGGGCTGAGGGCTCGGGGGTCGAGCGCCTACCGTGCTCATCGAAGGAGAAGGGGACACATCGTGGACGTGCAGCGGTCGGAGGAGCGGCCACCGTGGGCCTGGCGTGTGGCGATCGCCGTCGTGGTCGGCCTGTTGCGGCGGTTGTTCGGGTGGCGGGTCGAGGCCCGGCGACCCGCGGTGCTGCCACCTCCCGACCAGCCGCTGGTGGTCGTGTTCAACCACACCTCGAACGTCGACGCGTTCCTCGTCGCGGACACCATCTGGCGTCGCCTGCGCCACTGGAGTCGTCCCCTGGTCAAGCAGGAGCTGTTCGAGGTGCCGGCGCTGCGGCTGCTGGTGCACCGTGCCGGCGCGATCCCGGTGCTGCGGGATGCGGGGGCCGGTCGCGAGGCGGCCTACGGAGCCGCGCTCGAGCGTCTCGGCGCCGGCGGCACGGTCCTGCTCGCGCCCGAGGGCACGATCACCCACGACGGCTCGTTGCTGCCGCTGCGTCACGGTGCGGCGCGGATGGCACTGGGAGCCGGTGTTCCCGTGCTGGTGGCCACGCACTTCGGGGCGCAACGAGCCTTCTCACCGGTCGTGCGGACCCCGCAGCGTCAGGTCGTGGTGACCATGGCCTTCGATCTGCTGCGGCCCTGGCCCGACGAGGACGCCGGGGCACTCACCGGTCGCATCGCCGCGACCATGATCGACCGCAGCGAGCAGCTGCGGCGCGAGTATCCGCAGGCCGCCCCCGATGCGGCCTGGTGGCCCCCCTACGCCCGGCCCGGATCGCCCAGCGCGACGGCCCGGGACAGCCTCGAGCGCTATCGCCACAGCATGGGTGAGGCGGTCGACCAGGCCCGTGCCCGGATGGCGGCCTTCGCGGCCGACCACGACGTCGAGCAGCGGGTGGCCGCGGCCCGTGCCCGCGCGGACGAACTGACCGACGAGGCCCGTCACCGACTCGACGACTTCGCGGAGCAGACCCGCGACCGGGCCGAGGAACTCGCCCAGCGGACGCGCGTGCGGACCGACGAGTTGACCGACGAGGCCCGCCACCGGCTCGACGAACTGACCGAGCGCACCCGCCATCGGGCCGAGGAGATCACCGAGGAGGCCCGGCAGCGACTCGACGAACTCACCGAGGACGCGCGTCACCGCTTCGACGAACTCGTGGGGCGGCGCGGCGACCCGGACGATCCGGCCGCCTGACGGACCGGCCGGGCCGCGACCGCGACCGCGACCGCGACGGTCAGCTCGGGTCGATGCGGGCGACCCGGCCCCCGAGGTCCAACACGTACAACTCGCCGTCGGCGTCCTGGGCGAAGGAGACCACCTGCCCGCCGTCGATACCGAGCCCGGCCTGCGCGGTCACCTGGCCGTCCGCATCGACGACCAGGCCACGCACCTGACCGTTGCAGAAGTCGGCGTACAGGTAGGCACCGCGCAGCTGTGGGATGGCGGTCCCCGTGTAGACGTAGCCACCGGTGACCGAGCAGCCCTGATCGCCGCGCGTGGCGTACTCGTAGACCGGCGGGACGTGGTCGGCGGGTTCGGAGCCGGCGAACGGCAGCGTGCCCTCCATCAGGTTCCAGCCGAAGTTCGCACCGCGCCCCTCGCGGATCGTGACGCGGTTGATCTCCTCGCGCGTGTTCTGGCCGACGTCGGCGATCCACAGCTCCGCGGTCTCGCGGTCGAAGGAGAACCGCCACGGGTTGCGCAGCCCGTAGGCGTAGATCTCGTCGGCCGCGCCGTCGCGGCCGACGAACGGGTTGTCCGCCGGGATGGCGTAGTAGGCACCGGAGCGCGGGTCGATGCGCAGGATGGTGCCGAGCAGGTTGCCGAGGTTCTGGGCGTTGCCGGCCCGGTCGCCGGCCCCGCCACCGTCACCGATGGCCACGTACAGCAACCCGTCGGGTCCGACGGCGACATCACCACCGTTGTGGTTGCTGGCCGGCTGCGCAATCGTCCGGATCGTGCGGATCTGCGCGGGGTCCGGCGTCCCGTCGGCCGCGAGCATCATGCCCGCGATGACCGTGTCGCCGTCCGGGTCGGTGTGCACCAGGTAGAGCTCGTCGGGGCCGAAGGCGATGCCGAGCAGGCCCCGTTCGCCATCCGTGGTGGTCGAGCCGCTGATGTCCAGCACGGCCGGGCCGACGCCGTCGTCGGTGAGTGCGTGCACGGTTCCGGCCCGCTCGGCGAGGTAGAGCGTGCCATCCGGGGCGACGGCCCCGGCCGTCGGTGACGCCATGGACGCCACCTCGGTGAGGCGCACGTCGACGTCGAGCGCGGCCGGACGGGGCAGGAGTTCGCCCGGCGGTGCGATGCGCTCGACGAGGTCGAGACCGCGGGCGAGGAACGTCGCCAGCTGCCCGCGCGTGACCGTGGTGCCCGGCTCGTAGCGTCGGGCGATGACCCCGCCGGTGATGCCCGCCGCGGCGAGGCTGTTGCTGGCCGCGGCATGGGTGGTCCCGTCGACGTCGACGAACCGGGTGGTCGCGTCGATGTCGAGTTCGAGGGCGTTGGTCAGGAACGTGGCGAGTTGCCCGCGGGTGACGTCCGAGCCCGGCCGGAAGGTGCCGTCCGGGTAACCGCTGGCGATGCCCGCCTCGAGCAGCGCGCCGATGGCCGCCGCATGGGTGGTGCCCTCCACGTCCGTGAGCGTGGACGCGTCACCGTCGCCGAGGTCGAGGGCGTTGCGCAGGACCGTCGCCATCTGCCCGCGGGTCAGGCCGGTGCCCGGCCGGAAGGTGGCGTCCGGATAGCCGCCGGCGATGTCCGCGTCGACGATCGCCCGGATGGCGCTGGCGTGGGTGGTCCCGTCGATGTCGGTGAGTTGGTCCGGTCCCACCGCGGCGCTGCCCGTGGTGCCGACCAGCAGCAGACCGAGGGTCGTGACGGTGGCGAGCAGGGCACGCATCGGCGGTCCTCGGTGGCGGTCCCGCGAGCATGACGCGCGGCACGCCGTCTGTCGACCCGTCGTCGCCCGCCGGGTCGTCGGGGACCGTGCAGGCTCAGCGCACCAGCCAGGTGGCGAGGCCCACGGCACCGAGCAGGTACAGCGCCGTCAGCGGGATGCCGATCCGGGCCTGGACCAGGCTGCGACCCAGTTCCTGCGGCGCGTCGATCAGCGTCGCATCCGGTTCGGGTTCCAGCTCGCCGCGGCGGTGGGCGGCCTCGTGGCGTCGACACCAGCGGCCACCGGCGTCACGCGGTGTGCCACACCGGTAGCGACGCCGGGGGAGCCCCGCGATCGTGACCCAGGCCTGGCACCCCCGGCGGGGATCGGCGTCGCGGGCGCGCTGTGCGTTGCGCAGCGCGCCGATGGTCAACGCCCACAGCACCGGGATCGCGGCGATCGCCCCCGCGGCGATGAACAGCACGATGGCTCCGGCGTCGGCGTCCTGCGGGCGACCGGGGACCGTAGCGGCGGGTCAGCGCCCGACGTCGGCCGCGGCGAGATCCGACAGCCGACGCGCCCCGACGAGCATCGCGAGCGACGCGAGCAGGGCCAACCCGCCGGCGATGCCCCAGGCGACCGGGTAGCCGGCATTGGTCGCGATCGCACCGAACCCGACCGGTCCGATGACCCCGCCGATCGCCGCCGGTGCCATGGTCCCGGTGATCCGCCCGGGAGTCGTCGGATAGGCCCGGACCAGTGCGAACCAGAACACGCCCGGAAAGCCCCAAGTGCCGGCCAACGCCAGCACCGTGCCGACGGTCAGCACGGTCGGCCGGCCCGTCGCCAGCAGCCCGACGCCGACCGCTCCCAGGGTCAGCAGCAGTGCACTGAGGTTGAGGGGCGCGAACGTGTAGCGGTCGCAGGCGACGCCGGCGGTCAACCGGGTCGCGATCGCGGTCAGGCTCGCGGCGGCGAAGATCAGCCCGGCACGCTGCGGGCTGATGCCGGCGCGGACGGCGGAGTCGACCGCGAAACCGAGCACGACGGAGCTCGCCGCGAAGGCCAGCCCGAAGCCGAGCGCCAGGGTGACGAGCGTCAGGCGATGGGGGAGCGGATCGGGTCTGGTCCGGGCGCGGCGCCCCACCCGGGCCGGGGCGCTGTCCGGTCGTGGTCCCACGGCGATGGCCACGGCCAGTGCCAGGACCCCGGCCCCGACGTAGGCGAACCGCCAACCGACGGTCAGTGCGATGGCGGGAACAGCCAGACCGGCCAGCATGGACGCGATCGGGGGTGCCGATTGTTTCAGACCGAATGCGCTGCCGAGCCGCGCGAGGCGGACCCGGTTCATCAGCAGGCGGTTGGCGGCCGGCTGCGCCAGCGAGGCAGCCAGTCCGGCGACCACCAGCCCGGCGAGCAAACCGGCGAAGTCGCGCACCCCGAGGGCGATGCCGAAGGCCGAGGTCGCGGCCCCGAGCGTGGCGATGCGCAGCGACAGCGTGGCCCCGAGCCGATCGGCGACCCGGCCGAGGTACATCGAGGCCGCGGCCATCGTGCCGAAGAACGTCCCGACGGCGGCACCGATACCGACCGGCCCGAAGCCGAGGTCGGCCGACAGTTGCACCGCCATGGCCGCGGTGAAGAAGACCGGAAGCGACCCGACGACGGTCGCCGCCGTCCCGATCGCCATGGCGCGGCGCGCGGTGCCGTCGCCCACCGGTGTCACCACGATGTCAGCATGCGCCGGCCGCCTGGCGTCGGGTCGGACGGTGGCACGGCATCGGTTGTTCCTGGCGGGCGATCGGTGGTTCCTGGCGGGCGTCGGCGGGCGTCGGCGGGCGAGCGTAGGACTGTCGGCGGGCATCCGGGCGCGCCGCGGGCGGTGGCACCACACAGCCACGGATGTCCGCCACCGATCGCGCGGGGGCTGCGGGGATGCCGCCCGACTCGCTCGCCGAGATGTCACGCTGCGTGGTTTTTTGCCTACCGCTGGTGTGAGTGCACCGTCAGCGCCCTTCCACCGCGGCCCGGTCGCCGGCTGATCGCCCTTGACGGTGCGGCCCGTTCGGCCGGTTGACCGGGCGGACAGTGTCCGAAGGGGACGCGTGTTGTTTGACGGTCCCCCGGCTGCTGGCCACTCTCCCCGGCCGTGTGACCGAGCCCCGCCACCTCCCCCCGGTGGCCGCGGTTCGCAACTACCCCTGCTTCGCCCCTCGAAGGTCGATCGTTCCGGTTCGGATCGAACCGGTCGTGACACCACCCAGCATCGGTCGTCGCGCCCTGCCCGCTCGGGCTCGGTGACCGCTGAGCTCCGGAGCGCCCGTGTCGTCGCATCGCATCCTGATCGTCCTGCCCGCCATGCTGATCCTGAGTCTGTTCGCGTCGTCGGCGGGCGCCGCCGAGGACGTGTCGTTCACCGACCTCGGCAACGACGCGCAGCGCCAGGCGGTGACCGAGCTCGCGGCGGCCGACATCATCCGCGGCTGTGAGCCCGACCGCTACTGCCCGGAGGACGCTCTGAACCGCGCCCACGTCGCGGCGCTGATGGACCGGGCGCTGGGCCTGTCCGCGGAGATGGACGCGGCGCTCTCGGGTGCCAGCGAGGACGCCGACGACCCCCTCATCTCGTTCGGGGACATCCGCGACAACGTCCACCGCGAGGCGATCGAGGCCGTCGCCCACGCCGGGCTGATGGTCGGTTGCGACGCCGGCGACTTCTGCCCGGACCAGCCGATCACCCGCGGCCAGCTCGCGGCGGTGTTCCACCGCGCCTTCGAACTGCCGGATGCGCCGGTCGGGAACCGCTACTTCATCGACGCCAGCGAGACGCACCAGGTCGCCATCGATGCCATCACCCACGCCGGTATCAGCAACGGCTGCGACCTCGTCCACTTCTGCACCCAGCAGCCGCTGAATCGTGGTCATGCCGCCATCTTCATCGCCCGTGCGCTCGACCTGGTCGAACGCGTCGAGATCGATCCGTTCGACGAGCGCAAGGCCGCCTACGAGGAGCGGGTCGCCGAGGAGGAGGCTGCCGCTGCCGCGGCTGCCGCCGAGGCGGAGGCCGAGGCCAAGCGGCAGGCGGAGGCCGAGCGGGAGGCCGAACTCGCTCCGGGGCGCAAGGCGGTCGAGGTGGCCCTCGCCCAGGTCGGCAAGCCCTACCGGTACGGCTCGGGCGGTCCCCACAGCTTCGACTGCTCCGGACTGACGTCCTTCGCCTGGCGGGCGGCCGGGGTCGACATCACGCGGACCTCGCGGTCGCAGTACAGCGCAACGCAGCGGATCTCGCGCAGCGAACTGCGTGAGGGCGACCTCGTCTTCTACCACTCACCGATCAGCCACGTGGCGATGTACATCGGTGACGGCAAGGTCGTCGAGGCCGCCAACAGCCGCTACAACGTGCGCATCCGCCATGACGGTCTCACCCGTCGCGGCATCGTCGGGTACGGCCGGCCCCGCGTCTGACGCCCGGCCCCGCGGTTCGTTCAGCCGCGGCGACGGAACAGCCCGTCGAGGAACTGCTGCGGTCTGCCGTCGGGCCACACCGACGACCAGTGCGCAGCGGAGGTCGTGTCACACGGGCTCCGGTCCGGGTCGTGGTCGAGCGTGGTGATCGCGTCGACGCCCGGCAGTGGTGAGGTGTTCCGGTCGACCGCGGCCGCGCCATGGCGCTCAACTCACGGCGAGCAGGAACGGGACCGATGCGACGTAGAGCACGATCAGCGCGATGCCGGCGATCCGGCTGACACGCGGCCGACGCCACAGCCACCAGCCGACGGCCAGCGTCACCACCCCGGCGGCGACGACCACGACGAACCCGGGGGTGTCGACCACCAACGGCTCGTCGCGGGCGACCCCCAGCAGGGCGGCGAGGCCGACGACCCCCAGGGCGTTGAAGGCGTTGGAGCCGATGAGGTTGCCGATCAACAGCTCGGTCTGGCCACGTCGGGCGGAGGCCACGGCGGTGGCGAGCTCGGGCAGGGACGTCCCGATCGCGACGAGCACGGAGCCGATGACGATGGCCGGCACGCCGAGTTCCGTGGCGATCGTCGTGGCCCCGAACACCAGCAGCTGGGCACCGACGACCACGCCGACGAGCCCGAGGACGACACGTCCGAGCAGCGGTCCGGGTCGGCCGGTCGCCGCCACCTCGAGGTCGTCCGCGCGGCCCGTGACGACCTGCCAGGCGACGGTCGCGAGGAGCGCCGCGACGAGCAGGACGCCCTCGAGGAGACCCACCGCGCCACCGAGTGACAGCGCGATCAGGAGCAGGCCGCCACCGATGGCGATCGCGATGTCGCGGCCCGGTCCCCGCCCCGTGCCACGGAGCGGGGCGATCGCGGCGGCCGTACCCAGGATCAGCAGCAGGTTGGCCACGTTGGAGCCGGCGGCATTGCCGATCGCGATCTCGGCCTGGCCGTCGAGTGCGGCGGCTGCCGAGGTCACCAGTTCGGGCAGCGAGGTACCGAACCCCACGACCACGGCCCCGATCACCGTCGGCGACCAGCGCAGGTGCACGGCCACGCCCTCGGCGGCCCCGACGAACGCGTCCGCCGATTTCGTCAGGATCACCAGCCCGGCGACCAGCGCTGCGATGGCGGCCAGCGTCAGCACGGCAGCAGCTGCTCGGTACGCATCGCTCGCCCGTCTCCGCGACCGCGGGGTCGATGGCGGGGGTTCGCCGTTGCCGCAGGCCGTCGGCGATCATCGCAGGTGCGACGCGGTGACGCGATGACACGGTGCCCGGCGTCCGGCCTCACCCGGCGGGTCGCGGCTCCACACCCGAGCGGATGACGTCCACGCAGACGAGGTCCGTATCGACCCGGTCCGCGATGGCGTCGAGCGCCGCGCGGGTCGGGTCGACCATCCCGATCGCGACCGGGCCGGGTGCCCCACTGGTCGACACGATCGCCCCGGGCCCATCGCTTCCGGGCCCCATCAGCTCGTTGAGGGCCTCCTGGGCCGCCTGCACCTCACGGGCATCCCACGGGTCGGCCCAGACGGTGACGGTGCCCGCACCGAGCTCGGCATCGAGCAGGTCCTGGACGTCGTCGGCCTCGGGCGCGTGGACCACGACGGCCGCTCGCGCCGTGCCCGTGGAACGGTCGATCAGGCCGGTGACGTCACGGTGGGGCTCGAACCCCGCCTCGCGCAGCAGCGCGATGGCGGCGTCGACCTGCTCGAGGGCGGTCT
>CAYTLZ010000006.1:28365-41077 GCA_964438785.1 uncultured Actinomycetota bacterium
GCCGTTCAGGGCCGTTCAGGCGTCCGGCGTCGGCGGGGTGAACCGCCCCTGCGCATCGGGTGGGGGTGGGTAGGGCGTGACGGCCACGATGGCGTCGTGGTCGATCGGGGCGTAGACGTGCGGGAAGGCCTGACCGTGGTCGTAGCAGTCCTCCCAACGCAGTTCGCCGTCGAGACGTGCCGGATCGATGTGCAGCAGCAGCAGATCGTCCCGACCGGCGAACAGGCCCGTCGCCACCCCGACGACCTGTGTCGCGGTCGAACAGTGCACGAAGCCCTCGGCGGCGACGGACGCCGGTGCGTAGGGGTCGGACGCGGCCGCCCACTCGGCCTGTGGCACGAGGTGGTAGAGCAGGGGCTGGATGGCTGACTCCGATCCGTCGGGTGGGGCGCTCAGGGTTGACGCCCGTCCAGGGTGCGCTGCTGCTTGGCCGCGTACAACGCCCGGTCCGCGCCCCGGAGCAGCTGGTCGAGGTCCTGGTGCTCGTCCCAGGTCGCCACCCCGGCGGAACATGCCACCGGACCGGTCAGGGCCGCGACCAGGCGGGCGGCGACCTGGTGGGCCTCGTCGGCGTCGGCACCCGGCAGGATGGCGACGAACTCGTCACCGCCGGTCCGCGCCAGCACGTCCCGTTCACGCAGCTGGGCGCTCCAGGCCGCCGCGGCCGCGACCAGGACCGCGTCGCCGGCCGCATGGCCCTGGGTGTCGTTGACGCGCTTGAAGTCGTCGAGGTCGAGCGCGATCAGGCTCAGCGCCTCGCCGGTCCGCGCGACCGTCGCGCGGGCGTGGGCCAGGGCCGCATCGAACGCCGCCCGGTTCGCCAGACCGGTCAACGGGTCGGTCGCGGCCTGGCGCTGCACCCGTTGGGTCAGCCAACTCGTCACGCTGACGAGCGTCCCGTAGATCAGGACGAATCCGGCGGTCAGCGGCACGGCGGGCAGGCTCGGTGCCCCGATCGCCAGGGCGACGATCGCGGACAGGGTCGACCAGGCGAACAGCCCGGCGGCGTGCTGCCAGCGCAGGACCAGTGCTGTGTGCACCGCGACGAAGGTGTAGGTCGCGCCGATGAGGCTCGACGCCCACGTCTCCTGCCCGGCGACGATGCCCGTCGCGATGAGCGCCGGGCCGAGTGCACTGGAGAGCAGCGTCGCCCGGTAGTCGAACCGGTCCCGCCAGATGAAGGCGACGGCGCTGACGGTCAACGCGGCCGCCGCCAGGAGGAGCATGATCGGTCGGCCGGTGGGCTCGATCGCGGCGACGAGCACGATCAGACCCCCGGCACCGAAGAAGACCGCGGCGAGGTGGCCGCGCTCGGCCTCCCCGGTCAGCATCGAGCGGCCGACATGGCCGGGCACATCACCCGGGCGATCGCGCACGGCGCTGGCCACCGTCGTGTCCCTCCTGATGGGGCCTCGCGGTGCGGCGGCCACCCGGTGGGGATGGTGCCGCGATCCGCGTGCTGCGGCCACCGACCCTATCCGGGATCCGGACAGGATCGACGCCTTCGACCCGCGCACAGGCCCCCGGCTGCGTGACCGATGACCGCCCGCACCCTGACCGACCGCCCGGGAACCACGGGCGGCGATGCCCTAGCGTCGTCGCCGTCCACGACCCGAAAGACCACCGCATGCAGCCGACGATCGAACTCGAACGTGGCCTCGAGGTCCCCCGCCTCGGCTACGGGACGTTCCAGCTCGACGGCGACGAGGCCTACGACGGCGTTCGGACGGCCCTGGAGGCTGGCTACCGGCACATCGACACCGCGCAGGGCTATGGGAACGAGGCCGAGGTCGGCCGGGCCGTGGCGGACAGCGACGTCGACCGGGCGGACGTCTTCATCACCACCAAGATCAAGCCGTCGAACGCCGCCGCCGGCGACGTGGTCGCCACGACGCGCGCGAGCATGGGTCAGCTCGGTGTCGACCAGCTCGACCTGCTGCTGCTGCACTGGCCGGCGGAGCACGTCGCGCCGCTCGAGGAGACGCTGGCGGCCATGACCAAGCTGTGGGACGACGGTGCCACCCGTGCCATCGGTGTGTCGAACTTCCCCTCGGCCATGTTGACCCGGGCCTGCGGACTCGCGCCGATCGTGACCGACCAGGTCGAGCACCACCCCTACCTCGGTGTCGACCCGATCCGGTCGGTGCTCGCCGACGAGGACGGTTTCCTGACCGCCTATTCGCCGCTGGCGCGCGGGAAGGTGGCGACGGACGACACGCTGATCGAACTCGGCGAGGAACACGGGGTCGGTCCCGCCCAGGTCACGCTGCGCTGGATGCTGCAGACCCCGGGCACGGTCGCCATCCCCAAGTCGGCCACGGCGGAACGGATCCGGTCCAACATCGAGGTGTTCGACTTCGAGCTGTCCGACGAGCAGATGCAGCAGGTCGACGCGCTCGAGCGTGGCGAGCGGCTGATCGATCCCGACGGCGCTCCGGACTGGGACTGACCGCGACCGCTGACGGTGCCCGTCACGGTTCAGGTGACCGCCAGTCGGGCGCACGGATCCGGGGTCGGTCGGGCGAACCAGTAGCCCTGCACCAGGCCGCAGCCGACCCGGCGGAGCGTGTCGAGCTGGGTCTCGTGCTCCACGCCCTCGGCGATCACGTCGTGGCCGAGTGCCCGGGCCAGGGCGAGGACCCCGACGATCAGGGAGCCGGCGTCCGGATCCTCGTCGAGGGCCGCGACGAAGCTGCGGTCGAGCTTGATCTGATCGATCGGCAGGCGCTGCAGCCAGGTCAGGGTCGAGAACCCGGTACCGAAGTCGTCGAGCGCCGTACGGACCCCCAACCGGCGCAGGAACGTGAGTTGGTCGGTCACCCCCGGCAGGTCGGTCAACGCCCGACTCTCGACGATCTCGAGGGTGAGCCGTTCGGCCTCGAGGTCGGCCTCGGCCAGGGCCTGGCGGACCGCACCGCCCAGCCGGGGATCGACGAGGGTCTGGGCCGCGACGTTGACGGCCACGTGCCAGTCGGCGGCCTCGTCACGCCACGCGGCGGCGGTACGCACCGCCGTGGCGATCGCCCACAGATCGAGGTCGACCACGCTGCCGTGTCGCTCGGCCAGGGGGATGAACGAGGCCGGAGCCAGGAGCCCGAGCTCGGGGTGGCGCCATCGGGCCAGTGCCTCGTGACCGACGATCCGGGTCCCGGCCCCGTTCGGACCCGGCTCCAAGGCGACGATCGGTTGGTAGTGGAGTTCGAACGCACCGTCCGCCAGGGCCCGACGCAGCTCCTCGCCGGACGACCGAGCGGACAGCTGCACCGGTGCACGGTCGTCGGCGAACGCGATCTGGTTGCGCCCCCGGCGTTTGGCCACGTACATCGCCGCATCGGCCCGCTGCAGGAGGCGGTCGGCGTCGTCGGTGTCCCGCTGGACGGCGACACCGATGCTCGCACTGATGCGCAGTTCGTGACCGTCGACCTTGAACGGTTCGGCGAAGCCGTCGGCGACCCGCAGGCCGACCTCACCGGCGATCGAGTCCACGCCGATGCCCGTGACCAGCAGCGCGAACTCGTCGCCGCTGAGTCGGGCCACGGTGTCGCCGCCGCGCAGCACGGCACGCAGCCGGGCGGACACCTGGCGCAGCAGTTCGTCACCCGTGGCGTGGCCGTGGCGGTCGTTGACGTCCTTGAAGCCGTCGAGGTCGCAGAACAGCACGCCGGTGCAGGTGTCGTCGACCGCGCAGGCCGCGTCGATCCGTTCGCGCAACCGGGTCATGAACATGGCCCGGTTCGGCAGCCCGGTCAGTCCGTCGTGGGTGGCCTGATGGCGGATCTGGCTCAGCAGGCGGGTGTTGTACATCGCCGAGGCGGCCTGGTCGGCGATACCCCGGACACGGCCCATGGTGTCCGCGTCGGGCCAGCCCGCGGGGACCTCGTTGCCGGTCGAGGCGGTCGCGACCCCGAGCAGCTGGTCGCCGGCGAGCAGGGGCATCGCGATCGCGGCTCGGGATCCGACGGCCGCCAGCAGCTGATCGAGTACCGGGCTCTGCCCGTTGAGGTGCAGGGTCGTCGGTTCGTGGCGCGCGAGCATGCGCGCGAGTTCCGGGGTGTCGTCGGGCCGGAGCCGGGAGGCGAACAGGGCGGCCGACTGCGCCTCGGACAGACCGCTGCAGGCGAGTGCCTCGAGCTGGCCGGTGCCCGCGTCCCAGCGCAGCACCGTGGCGCGCGACGTGCCGACGATCGTCCGGATGGCCTCGATGACGGCGTCCGCCACCGCCTGCTCGTCGCGGGCACGCGACAGGCGTCCGGCGAGCGCGACCAGCTCCCGGGCCCGGGCCGCGTCCCGGCGGGAGGCGTCCCGACTGAGCACGAGTTCCAGCGCGGCGGCGACGTGGTTCGCATAGGCGGCGAGCAGCGCTGCCTCGTGGGCCATGCTCTGCTGGTCCGGTCCGTAGATCGCGGCCAGGTGACCGTAGGACCGACGGGCGGTGCGCACCTCGACGGCGACCGCCTGTTCGTGGAGTCGCTCGCCCGCCAGGAGCTGTTGGGCGACCCGGTCGGCGGTGACCGGATCGAGTCCCGCGCTGCGGATGAGCGGGGTCGTGCCCTCGGCGGGGCGGACCGCCAGGACGTAGCCGGGCGCGATCACCGCGGCGGCGGCACGTTCGGTGATGCGGCGCAGCGTGGTGTCCAGGTCGTCGGAGGACACCAGGTCGGCCGCGTCGGTCTGGAGGGTCTGGAGCTGCTCGCGCAGGGCCCGTAGTTCGTCGACCGTGTCGCGGTCGTAGCCGCGACGCCAGGGCAGGCGGGAGCGCCGCCGCCAGTGCACCTCATAGATGCAGGCCGGCGCGCCGTCGGACTCACAGGCGCGGTGGTCGATGGTCGCGGGCGGCAGGCCGCACAGCGTCGGGATGTTGGACAGCAGCCCCTGGGCGTAACGGCAGTCGAGCCGGGAGTGCGTGTAGCCCTCGTGGAGGCGGAAGCGCAGCGAGGCGTGGGTCCGCCCGAGCTCGAGCACCTCCATGGTCGAGGTGGTCGAGAACTTGGTGACCGCCGCCGGCAGTTGGCGGATGATCTGCGCGGGCGTGCCCACGGCCTGCAGCAGCAGGATGACGGTCGGGGCGAGTCCGTTCTCGGGGGCGGTCGCGCCGATGGCGAACGTGACGTCGGGGTCACCCGTGACCTGCGTGGCCGCCTCGAACAGCCGGATCCGGATGGCATACGAGTACCACCGCGACGGATCCTCGAGCTCGGCGGCCGTGAACCCGACGTCCGCCACGCGCAGCAGCTGGTCGACGGCCGCCTCGCCGCCCCAGGAGCGCAGGAAACCGACCACCAGGGCAGTGGTGGTCGCCGCGGTCTCGCGCGGTTCGTCGGACACGGGCGTGGAGCCCGTGGAAACCTCGTCCACCCCGTCATCCGATGTGCGGTCCCGATGCCGGTCGGCCGATGGGGGTGGATCTTGAGTACTTCGGGGCGGTCAGCCGGTCGCGGTCAGCTGGTCGCGGTCAGTTCCTCGGTCCGGCCGTCGGCGTGTCGCGCGAACCGACGCAGGTCCGCACCGTGGTTGGGCTCGTCCTCGGACCACGGCCACCCGCCGAAATGGGTCTCCTGGTAATCGTGGTAGGCCTTCTGGATCTCCGCCTTCGTGTTCATCACGAACGGGCCGTACTGCACGATCGGTTCGCCGATGGGCCGACCCTGCAGCACCAGGACCTCGGCCCCGTCGCCGGTGTCGGTCAGGGTGAGGTCGGCCTCGGAGCGCACCACCGCGCCGTGGCCACCGGCCACCTCGGTGCCGCCGATGCGCACCGAGCCGCCCCGGAAGACGTAGACGGTGCGGATGGTGTCCGGGTGTGCGGCCGCCGGCAGTCGCCACGAGCCCTCGGGGGCGATGGCCGCGTGGTAGATCCCGACGTCGGTGTCCGGTCGGGAGGCCCACGAGTGCGGTGGCGGCGTGGGCGCACGCTGGCCCTGCACCAGCTCACCGGCCACCACCGTGACCGCGGTGGGTCGGCCGGCATCGTCGAGGAAGGTGTGCTGGGGGATCTCGTGGTTCCACAGCATCGAGAAGTGCGGCGGCACCATCTTGTCGGTCGCCGGGAGGTTGATCCAGATCTGGAACAACTCGGTCTCGTTGTGTTCGTCGCGCTTGAGCAGCGGGAACATCTCCGCGTGGACGATGCCGGAGCCGGCCGTCATCCACTGCACGTCGCCGCGGCCGAAACGCGCCGCCGCGCCGAGCGAGTCCGAGTGGTCCATGAACCCCTTGCGCATGAACGAGATGGTCTCGAACCCGCGGTGGGGATGCTGCGGGAACCCGGGGACCTGCGAGCCGTGGTACATCGACCAGCCGTCACGGCCGGAGAAGTCCATGCCGAGGTTGCGACCCACCAGCGGGGCGCAGGGGCCGAACTCCTCGTCGCCTTCCGGGTAGTCGTCGTTGTGGTGCACGCAGAACAGGAACGGGTCGACGGTCTGCCAGACACGGTCGAGCCGGACCTGCTGCAGGACGAGGTCGTCGGGAGCGGCCATGGCGCACATCCTCGGTCTGATCAGGGGTTGGTTCGCAGTGCAATCATATGCCGCGTCAGAGCAGTCGGTCGCCGTACATCTCACCGAGCGGGTCGGCGATCAACTCGACGCGGGCACCGTCCGGGTCCTCGAAGTACAACGAGACCTCGCTCTCGAGCATGTAGGGCACCTCGGCGGCGTCGAGTTTGGCCTTGAGCTGGCTCCAGCGCTGCGGCTCGACCGAGATCGCGATGTGGTGCAGACCACCGAGGACCTCCCGGTACCCACCGAGGCCGAGGCCCGGCAGATCGAAGAAGGCGATCGTGTTCCCGTTGCCGATGTCGAAGAAGAAGTGCGTGGACCCGGCGTAGTCGCGGTTCTCGAACACCTCGACCAGTGGGAACTCGAGCAGCCCCTGGTAGAAGTCGATCGTCTGTTCCACGTCGGAGGCGATGAGGGCCGTGTGGTGCAGGCCGCGGGCCGACGAGGCGGGGCGCTCGCCCGCGGGGCGCAGATGGGCGGCCTTGAGCCGTTCGCGCACGGCGTCGAGTTCGGTGATCTGGTCGTCGGTCAGCGCCATCGAGGGTCCTTGGTTCGCGTGCGGACGTCGCCGACGCCCGGGTCATTGCTCCCGCAACCGTCGTCGTCCATCTTCGGAACCCGGGGGCTGGCGTGGATGGGGCGCGGGTGGGGTCGTCGTCCGTCCGCGGCCCCCGAAGCGGTCCCGGGCGGTGACGCGACCACTCTAGGTGGCCGTAGCACGCCGGCTGACGGGGCGCCACCGATTCCCGTGGATCGTGGCCTCCGGGCCCGCCCGGTGTTCGGTGGACGAACACCTACGAGCAGAGTCGTACGGGGTCCGTTCGTTCATGTCGGCGTGTCACTACCGTCATCCGCAGCCCGGCGGTGCCGGGTCGGGAGAGTGCCCGGGGGACGACCGACGAGATGGAGAACTGATGCGTGGTATGAAGATCGGCAGGGGACGTGCGCTGATGCGCGTCGTCGCCCTGTCCGCCGTGGTGGGCCTCGTGGTCACCGCATGTGCGCCAGCGGATGATCCGGAGGAGGTCCTCCAGGACACCGAGGACGATGCGGACGACGTCGCGGACACCGATGACGATGCCGATGACACCACCGCCGCCGACGCGGCCGGTGACATCGCCGACGACGAGCGCTTCACGATCGCGGTCGGGGTCGACTTCGACACCTTCGACCCCGCAGGGACCACGACCACCACGGTCGGCAACATGGTCTCCTACATGGTCGAGACGCTGACCCGGATCGACGAGGAGGGCGAGGTCCTGCCCCAGCTCGCCACCGACTGGGAGATCAGCGACGACGGGCTGACCTACACCCTGTCGCTGGTCGAGGACGCCACCTTCCACGACGGCACGCCGTTCAACGCCGACGCCGTCGTCTACACGATGGACCGGGTCCGCGACCCGGACGTCGAGGTCCCGATCCGCGCCGCGTTCGAGGCGATCGAGTCGGTCACCGCGCTCGACGAGTCCACCGTGGAGATCACGCTCGCCGAGCCGTTCCCACCGCTGCTCGCCGCGCTGTCGTTCGAGGGTGGTGCCATCATCTCGCCCGACTCGGTCGAGGCCGAGGGCAACTCCTACACCGACTACACCCAGCCCGTCGGGACCGGCCCGTACGTCTACGGGGAGTACAACGCCGGCGAGAACTTCCAGGTCAGCCGCTACGACGACTACTGGGGCGAGCTGCCCTACTACTCCGACGTCACGTTCCAGATCGTGCCCGAGTCGGCCACCCGCGTCAGTCTGCTGCGGGCCGGCCAGGCCGACATGATCATCCTGCCGCCCATCTCGGACCTCCCCGCACTCGAGGAGGCTCCGGACACCGAACTGCTGCTCGCGCCGGGTAACCGCACGATCTTCATGGCGATCAACAACAACACGATCACCGACCCGTTGGTGCGCCAGGCGATGAACCTCGCGGTCGACCGCCAGGCCATCATCGACAACGTGCTGTTCGGAGCGGCCGACCCGGTCGACGCGCCGATGGACGAGTCGCTCGTGGGCTACTGCTCCGTCCGTGACCTCGAGTACGACCCCGACCAGGCGCGTGAACTGCTCGCCGAGGCCGGTGCCGAGGACCTGGAGATCGACTTCATCGCACCGACTGGTCGCTACGTCCAGGACGCCGAGGTCGCGCAGGCCGTCTCGGGCTTCCTCGAGGAGGTCGGGATCTCGGTCAACTTCGAGACCATGGACTGGCCGACCTACGTCGGTCGGATCACCGCCGAGGCCGACGACCAGGAACAGGACGTGCACCTGCTCGGGTGGGCCCCGTCCTACCTCGACTCGTTCCAGCACATGGTGATCTTCCAGTCGAACCAGGCCCCGCCGAACGGTCTGGGAACGTCCTTCTACGACAACAGCGAGGTCGACGACCTGCTGGCCAGTGCGGCCATCGAGGTCGACCCCGACGCCCGTCAGCAGCTGTACTGCGACGCCTCCGAGATCATCTTCGACGAGGCTCCGCACATCTTCATGTACAGCCAGCGCTTCCCGATCGCCTACTCGGCGGACGTGACGAACGTGTCCTTCCGTCCGAACGAGAGCTTCTACGCGGTCTACGCGCGTCCGGCCTCGTAAGCGGTCGTCGTCCGTGAAGTCGGCGGGGGCCGGTCGAAGCTGACCGGCCCCCACCGGCCCGCGGTTCGAGCTGCCCCCGGTTCGTACGGAAGGGTGCTGCGCCCATGCTGAGCTACATCGGACGCCGGCTCGCGGTGTCGGTCGTGACGCTGCTCGGCGTCTCGATGATCGCGTTCGCGCTGGTGCAACTGCTGCCGGGTGACCCGGCACGCACCATCGCCGGCCTGCTCGCGAGTCCGGCGGAGGTCGAGAACGTCCGCCAGCGGCTCGGTCTCGACCGGTCGCTGCCGGTGCAGTACTGGCAGTTCATCAGCAACGTGCTCCAGGGCGATCTCGGTATCTCCGCGCGCACCCGGCGCCCCGTCGCGACCGAGCTCGCGGTCCGTCTGCCCAAGACCATCGAACTCGCGGCGGTCGGCACCATCCTGGGATCCGTGGTCGGGATCGTCGGGGGGGTCATCGCCGCCCGGTTCCGCAACCGCTTCACCGACCACGCGATCTCGATGGGGTCGCTGTTCGGGATCTCGATGCCGGTCTACTGGCTCGGGTTGCTGCTCATCCTGGTGTTCGCCGTGAACCTCGGGTGGCTGCCGGCCGCCGGCGCGGATCGTCGGACCAGCATCATCCTGCCGGCGGTGACCATCGGGCTGTTCACCGTCGCGCTGGTCGCACGCATGACGCGGGCGAGCATGCTCGAGGTGCTCGAGCAGGACTATGTGCGCACCGCGGTGGCCAAGGGGGCGATCAACACCTCGGTGGTCTACCGCCACGCCCTGCGCAACGCCTTCATTCCCGTGCTGACCGTCATCGGCATCCAGTTCGGCTCCCTGCTCGGCGGCGCGGTGCTCACCGAGTTCGTGTTCGCCTGGCCGGGCATCGGACGACTCCTGGTCGACTCGATCTTCGCGCGTGACTTCCCGATGGTGCAGGGCATCATCCTGGTGTTCGCGCTGATGTTCATCGTGGTCAACCTGATCGTCGACATCCTCTACTCCTACATCAACCCGAAGATCACCTTCTGATGGATGCCTGGCGCCGCTTCCGTGCCCACAAGCCCGCGATGGTCGGGCTGGTGATCCTCAGCCTGTACACGATCCTGGCGATCATCGCCCCGTGGGTGACGCCCTACGACCCGGTGCAGCAGAACCTGGTCGCGTCGCTGCAGACGCCGTCGGCCGAACACTGGCTCGGCACCGACCAGCTCGGCCGCGACGTGTTCACCCGCATCCTCTACGGCACCCGGATCTCGTTGCTGATCGGGGTCGCCGCGGTGGCGTTCGGCATGATCATCGGCGTGCCGCTCGGCGTGGTGTCGGGCTATTACGGCCGCTCCACCGACATGATCATCCAGCGGCTCGCGGACATCATGTTCTCGTTCCCCTCGATCCTGCTGGCGCTGGCGCTGGTCGCCGTGCTCGGGGTCGGGCTCCAGAACGTCATCATCGCCGTCGGCATCGCCGTGGTGCCGATCTTCATCCGCCTGGTGCGCAGTCAGGTGCTGGCCGTGCGCGAGGAGGTCTACGTCGATGCCGCACTGGTGATCGGCTCACGTGACCTGCGCATCCTGTGGCACCACGTGCTCGCCAACTCCTGGGCCCCGATCATCGTGCAGGCCACGGTGTCGCTGGGCATCACGATCCTGGTGGCCGCCGGTCTGGGCTTTTTGGGTCTGGGCATCCAGGCGCCCACCCCCGAGTGGGGCTCGATGCTCGGTGAGGGCCGCAACTACATCTACAGCCACCCGCACATGACCACCTTCCCCGGCCTGGCGATCTTCCTCGCCGTCCTGGCCTTCAACCTGATGGGGGACGGGCTGCGCGACGCGCTCGATCCCCGTATGCGTGCCTTCGAGGCATGAGAGGCTCCATGGCAGACGAACCGGTCCTGTCCGTCCGCAACCTCGGTGTCGAGTTCGACACGCCCGAGGGGGTCGTCCACGCCGTCAACGACGTGAGCTGGGACCTGCAACCGGGCGAGACGCTCGGCATCGTGGGGGAGTCCGGCTCCGGCAAGTCGGTCAGCGTGATGTCGCTGCTGAAGCTGATCCCCTCGCCGCCGGGGCGTATCGTCAGCGGCGAGGTGCGCTTCGGGGACCGGGACCTGCTCAAGCTGTCGCGTCGCCAGTTGCGCAAGCTGCGGGGCAAGGACATCGCCATGGTGTTCCAGGACCCCATGAGTTCGCTCAACCCGGTGTTCACGGTCGGCAACCAGATCGCCGAGGCGATGACGGTCCACGACCGCAAGCTGACCGACAAGGAGGCCCGCCGGCGGGCGATCGGCCTGTTGGAGCTCGTCGGGGTGCCGCAGGCCGAGCAGCGGTTCCGCGAGTACCCGCACCAGTACTCGGGCGGGATGCGTCAGCGGGCCATGATCGCGATGGCGGTGGCGAACAAGCCGCGGGTCCTGATCGCCGACGAGCCGACGACCGCGCTGGACGTGACCATCCAGGCCCAGGTCATGGAGACGCTGAAGGCCGCCCAGGAGGAGTCCGGTGCGGCGATGGTGCTGATCACCCACGACCTCGGGCTGATCGCCGAATCGACCGACCGGGTCGTGGTGATGTACGGCGGGCGGGTCATCGAGACCGGCGATGTGCGCACCGTCTTCCACGAGCCCCGCCACCCCTACACCTTCGGTCTGATGGCGAGTCTGCCGCGGCTGGACACCGACGCGGCCGTCCTGCCGACCATCGACGGACAGCCACCGAGCATGATCACCCCGCCGACCGGCTGTGCCTTCCATCCCCGCTGCCGGCTGGCCCGGGGGCGTGACGCCTGCACCGGGCAGGTCCCCCAGCTCGAGCAGACCCATCCGGGGCACTTCTCGGCCTGCCACTTCCCCGACGAGGTCGTCGAGCTGGTCGCGCAGGTCAAGGCCGAGGTCGGCATCGACGTCACGGGCGGTCCCCGATGAGCGCCACGAACCGGTCGACCGGGCTGGACACCGGCGGGGACCCCACCATCTCCGCCCGCGGCGAGCAGATCCTGGAGGTCCGCGACCTCAAGACCTACTACCCGATCCGGGCCGGGCTGCTCAAGCGCGAGATCGGCGCGGTCAAGGCCGTCGACGGGGTCAGCTTCGAGCTGGCGGCGGGTGAGACCCTCGGCCTGGTCGGGGAGTCGGGCTGCGGCAAGTCCACGATCGCGCGGACGATCATGAAGCTGGTCGATCCGACGGCCGGGCAGATCATCTTCCAGGGCGAGGACATCACCACCCACAGCCGCGCGCAGATGCGGCCCATCCGCCAGCGCATGCAGGTCATCTTCCAGGACCCGTACTCGTCACTGAACCCGCGGATGAGCGTCGAGGACATCGTCGGCGAACCGTTGAAGGTCCACGGTCGGTGGAAGGACGGTGGATCCAAGCGGGTGGTGGAGCTGCTCGACACCGTCGGCCTGTCGCCCGAGCACGGCAAGCGCTACCCGCACGAGTTCTCCGGTGGCCAGCGCCAACGCATCGGCATCGCCCGGGCGCTCGCGCTGAACCCGCAGCTGCTCGTGCTCGACGAACCGGTGTCCGCGCTCGACGTCTCCATCCAGGCGCAGATCGTCAACCTGCTCAAGGATCTGCAGCAGCAGTTCGACCTCGCCTACCTGTTCATCGCGCACGACCTGTCGGTGGTGCGCCACATCT
>CAYTLZ010000007.1:0-38391 GCA_964438785.1 uncultured Actinomycetota bacterium
TCCCAACCGTCACCCACCGCGACGAGTTCTGGCACCGCAAGTACGCCGAGGACGATGCCGGCAAGGCGATCCCGGTCCCCGCCGGTGCCTCCGAGGACCACGACGCGGACGCCGAGCACGACGAGCACATCCACATGCCGGATCCGTCGTACTGGCCGCTGGTGCAGACGCTCGGGTTCTTCCCGCTCGGTTATGGTCTCGTGTTCCTCAACTGGTGGTTGGTCGGACTCGGCGTGCTGTGGCTGGTCGTCGGGATGTACGGCTGGATCATCGAGCCGGTCGCCGAGGGCGACGATGACGACGAGCCCGAGGACGACCACCGACCAGCGGCCGCGGCCACCGCGGCGCACTGACCCATCATCTTTCGACCCACGACGAGACGACACCCGTTGCCGGGCGGCGGTCCCCACCGCCGCAACCGCGCAACGGGTGACGTGAAGGAAGGCAGGCCCCGTGTCCGCTGAGGCGCACGCCACGACCCTCGGGATCGACCACCGCAAGCTCGCGATGTGGACGTTCCTCGGCTCCGAGTTCCTGTTCTTCGGTGCCTTCGTCTCCGCCTACCTGCTGTACCTCGACACCACGGCCGGCGCGCCGGGGATCGAGATCTTCGACATCCCGTTCACCTCGGTGAGTTCGTTCGTCCTGCTGATGAGCTCCCTGACGATGGTGCTCGCCCACAACGCGCACACCAAGGGCGACCTGCGCCGGATGCGGCTGTGGGTCCTGGCGACCGCAGGTCAGGGGATGGTCTTCCTCGGCGGGCAGGTGTTCGAGTTCACCGTGTTCTACCGCGAGGGTCTGGAGCTCGGCTCGTCGCCGTTCGCGTCATCGTTCTTCGTCCTGACCGGCTTCCACGGCATCCACGTGTTCGTGGGAATCCTGCTGCTCATGAGCCTGTACACGCTGTCGCTGACCGGCAAGATCAAGCCCAACCAGGACCTCAAGACCGAGATGATCGGCCTGTACTGGCACTTCGTCGACATCATCTGGGTCGTCATCTTCACCGTCGTCTACCTGATCCCGGAGCTCGCGCTCGTCGACTGAGCAGCGCGACCACGGCCGGCGGAGCCTGATCCGCACCCACCGTTCGAGGAGTGTGAGGCGCTTGAGTAGCACCGAGGCCGCGGAGGCCACATCCAACGAGTCCCACGACCACCACCCGACGCCGAGGCAGTACGTCAACATCGCCCTCGTGCTCGCGGTGCTGACCGCGCTGGAGGTGTCGACCTACTTCTGGGACTTCGGCGTCATCGGCATCCCGTTGCTGATCGTGCTGATGATCGTGAAGTTCCTGTACGTCGCCGGATGGTTCATGCACCTGAAGTTCGACTCCCCGGTCTTCTCGCGCATGATGTACACGGGGCTGTTCCTGGCCCTCGGTCTGTACACGTTCGCCATCGTCATCATCCTGTTCGATCAGGCCCCGACGCTCTAGCGCCGCCGTTGCGCGCGTGTCACCCGACGGCCGCCGCCCATCCCGCCAGGGGAGCAACCCGTGAATCACGACTTCCGTAGCCGCGTCATCCTGCCCATCGTGCTCCCCATCGTGGTGTTGGCCTCGATCGCCGCCTTCGTCGGGGCCATCGCGTTGACCCTGCTGTACAACACCAAGGGTGGTTCGCTGGCGCTCGCGGCGGCGGCCGCCGGCGGGATCCTGTTCACCGTCTCGCTCGCGAACTCCCAGGACAAGCTCTCGCTGCCCCAACGCGGCGTGGTCATCTTCGCCGCCGCGCTGCCGATCCTCGTCGGTGCGGGCTTCGCGCTCGGGCTCGTCGGTGACATCCCCGACGATACCCGGATGGCGAACGTCCAGCCGTTGATCTCCGTGCCCGACGACGCGCCGGTCCTGGCCGCGGAGAACTCCGTCGAGTACTGCGAGTTCCAGGACGGTGCCTGTGGTCCCGTGGTGACCGAGTGGGAGGTCGTGCCCTCGCAGGAGACCGAGCAGGTGACCTTCGTGTTCGAGAACCTCGACCCGACCGGTACGCAGCACAACGTCGTGATCACCAGTCTCGAGGGGGACGCCGACGACCCCAGTCCCGGTGACGAGACCTTCCTCTCGAGCTCGCTGATCCCGGGCGGTACCAGTGACGGCTTCCGGTCCGAGGACGTCACCTGGGACGACCTGCCCGACGAGTGGTACTTCGTGTGTGCCCTGCACGCGACCATGAACGGGGTCGGTCGCGTCGTCGCCGACGACGCCTGATCAACGCAACGTGTCGAGCACGGCGTCGGCGACCGCGGCATGGGCCGCCGCCGGCCAGTGGATGCCGTCCGGGTTCAGTTCGGCGGCGTGGTCCACGACCCGCGGCCACGTCGCAACGGGCGTGAACCCCTTGGTGCGTGCCAGGTCGAGTTGGGCCTGCTCGGCGACGACGTGGCCCGGGTGTCGGCGGCCGTAGTACTCCCCGTCGTGGCTGGTGGGGCCGAGGGCGACGTAGTGCGCCCGGCCCTGCGTCAGCCCCCGGACCTGGTCCAGTGTGCGGCCGTAGCGCAGGGCGAACTGCGCCCACGGGGTACGGGTGGTGTAGCCCCCGCGGGCGCGGACGATGGCGGGGTAGGCCCGGTGCGCGAGCATCCGGGCCCGCCGCCGTCGACGCGCCGAGCGGATGTAGGGCAGCACGGCGTCGACCGCCGGGGGCACGCCGGCCGGAGCGTGATCGAAGCTGCCGACGCCCACGATGACGGCATCGGCGGGTGCGACCACGTCGAACTGGACGTGACGATCCTTGAACAGGGTGCGTTCGAGCTCGCGCACCGTGGTCCCGGGGCGGGCGATGACGGTGGTCACGACCTCACGGTCCCACGCGGCCTGCAGCCCGGCCGCGACGCGGTTGGGGTACAGCGCCGGGTGATCCGGCAGCTGCGGTCCGGTCGCGTCGGTGAACGCCGTCGAGTCCGCCAGCACGACCAGGCGAAACGGCCGTCCGCGGACGTCGCCGGTCATCGCCCGGTCAGCTCGCCCGCATCGGCTGGCGTTCGGACCGCGTCCGGCCCGACCGGTGCCGACGGCGTGACCGGCCGGGGGCGGGCCCGGAACCAGACCATCGTGACCACGGCCCACAGCAGCGCGGCACCCAGGATGTGCAGGGACACGAGCGTCGGCGGCACCCCGAGCCAGTACTGCAGGTAGCCGATCCCGCCCTGGAGCAGCTCCACGACGAGCAGGAGCTGCAGCCCGCGTGCCAGACGTCGTGCGGGCGACCGCCACGTCACCACGACCATCGCGATGGTCAGGCCGATCAGCAGCCACACCGCATCGGCGTGGGCGATGGCCATCACCCGCAGATCCAGATCGAACCGGGGTGCAGCGATGTCGCCACCGTGCGGACCCGAGCCGGTGACGATGGTGCCGAGCACGAGCACGACACCCGCCACGACCGCCAGTGCGGTCGTCCCCACCCGGATCCCGCTCGCGATGGGTGCCGTGTCGGCCCGCGCCGGACGGGTGCGCACGAACAGACCGACCGCGGCCCAGATCAGTGCCATCGAGACCAGGAAGTGGGCCGCCACGGTCACCGGCGACAGCCCGGTCAGCACGGTGATGCCGCCGAGGACCGCCTGCACCACGACGCCGAGGGGCAGCGCCCACGCCAGCCGGCGGGTGGCCGTCGGCCATGGCCCGGTCCGGCGCACCTGGACCACCGCTGCGATCGCCGCAGCGAGCACGACGAAGGTGAGCAGCCGGTTACCGAATTCGACGTAGGCCTGCCACGCGGCGTGGTCACCACCGGCGATCGGGGCGATGTTCTGTCCGTCGCAGGTCGGCCAGTCCGAACACCCGAGGCCCGAGCCGCTCACCCGCACGACACCGCCGGTGAACACGATCAGGATGTTGGTCGCGACCGCAGCACCGACCGCCAGGGTCAGCGGGCGTGTGGTGCGGGGGATGCGATCGGCCATGGACCCAAGGGTATCCCGGCTCCGCGGCCGACTGGCGCGCCATCCCGATCCCCGGGGACGCACGCCGCTCGCACCGATGGCCCCGGTCGGCATACCCTCGCCACACCGGCGACGTGCACCGTCATGCGGGCCGTCGTCCCATCATCCCAACCGTCAGCCGAGGTCGCCGTGGCCGCGTCCGCCCCGCATCGCCAGCGCACCATCGAGGTGCCCGTGGCGGTCCATCGGCGTCGTGCGATCGTCCTGGGTGCGCTGGCCGTCTTCCAGTTCTGGCTGTGGGGCACCCGGCTGGTCAATCTGGCGCGCGACGCCGACGCGTTCTCCGCCGCCTTCATCGGCGTCCACGTGGCCCTCTACCTCGCGGCCATCGGTGCCGGCGTCGTGCTGGCCGTCATGGGCTGGCGGCTCTGGCGTGAAGCCGGCGGCCGACGGCCGTGAGTGCACCGAAGCCCTCGACCGCGGACGAAGCGGGCACGCTCGAGGTCCCGGTCGGGCCGATGCACGACGTCGGCCGCTACGAGCGTCGTGGCGGCACCCTGGACGTCGTCAAGCGTTACGTGCTGGTCACCAAGCCGCGCATCATCGAACTGCTGCTGGTCACCACCGTGCCCGCGATGGTCATCGCCGAGCAGGGCTGGCCGTCGACGCTGCTGGTGCTCGCGACCCTGATCGGCGGCACCCTGTCGGCGGGGAGCGCCAACGCGCTGAACAACCACCTCGACCGTGACATCGACCGGTTGATGGCCAGGACCTCTGCGCGTCCCACCGCCGCCGACGAGATCGGACCGCACGGGGCACTGGTCCTCGGCCTCGTACTGGGCGTGGCCGGGTTCGTGTGGTTGACGGTGTTCGTCAACGTCGTGGCCGCCTCGTTGGCGACGTTCGCGATCGTGTTCTACGTGTTCGTCTACACGCTCGGCCTCAAGCGACGCAGTTCCCAGGGCGTGGTCATCGGTGGCATCGCCGGCTGCATGCCGGTGCTGACCGGCTGGGCCGCCGTGAGTGGCGGATCGCTCGCCGACGTCCGGCCCTGGTTGCTGTTCGCCATCATGCTGTGGTGGCAGCCACCGCACTTCTGGGCGCTGGCGATGAAGTACCGGGAGGACTACGCCGCCGCCGGACTGCCCATGCTGCCGGTCACCCACGGCAACGAGGAGGCGACCCGCCAGATCCTGCTGTACAGCTATCTGTTGTTCTCGCTGGTCCTGCTCTACATCGCCGGGGCACCGGCCGGGTGGCTGTTCGCCGTCCCCGCGGTGCTGCTGACCCTCGGGTGGCTGGTGTTCGCGCACCGGCTGCGGCGGGAGGTCACGATCGCCGCGGCGATGCAGCTGTTCCACTACTCGACGATCTACCTCGCCCTGATCTTCGTCGCGGCGGCCGTCGACGCCGCCATCACCCTGCCGGTCTGACCGGGCTGGCACGGGTCCGCGAGGCGGTCGACAACGAGCTGGACGCGCGTCCCGTGAGCGGTCACCCGGTGTCGGCCCTGACGTTGTCCGCGGCCTTCGCGGCGGTGAGGTGCACACGCTTGGCCCGTGTCCTCGGCGTCTTCGCGAGCTTGATCCAGCGCAGGATCTGGCGTTGCGCGGCCGGGGGAAGGCCGCGAAGTGTTGCGCCACCGGCGGGTGGGCGGCGAACGCCTCGAGTAGGTCATCGGGGCAGACGAGCGCGTCCACGTCGTCCATCCGCTGCGGGACGCGCTTG
This sequence comes from uncultured Actinomycetota bacterium, assembly GCA_964438785.1. Lineage (GTDB taxonomy): Bacteria > Actinomycetota > Nitriliruptoria > Nitriliruptorales > Nitriliruptoraceae > PWLR01. The sequence goes on from CAYTLZ010000007.1 coordinate 5,614, forward strand.
CGGTAGGTCACCAACCAGATGCCCTCCTGCTGGTCGTGGTGCGCGATGAACCACGCCTGCAACTCGTCGACCGACGCGACCAAGACCCGTTCGAGTTCCTCGATGGCCACGCTGAACAACCACCCCGGCCGACGCGACGGTCGGGCTCCCTTCCGGCTCCGCGTTGCCGGCGTCCTGGATCCTCACGCGCCAGGCCAGCCCCGGGGTGGGCACCGGACGTGTCGACCCGGTCGCCACGCGGCGGGGGACACGATCACCGGCCGGGAACGGTTCCGACCGCTCGCGTGGATGGGGACTCGCTTCGACCCGCGCGCCTTCCGGGTCCGGCCCGCCGCTGGTCGCGCGTCCAGGTGGTAGCGGCCCCGTGCCCGTCGCCCGTCGCCATCCAGGTGGAGTGCCGGGCCGGACGTTGGGCGGTGCGAGGGGCAGCGGATCCACGTTTCGACGGGCTCCCGTCGAGCGGCCGCCACCACGGACCGGACACGAACCACCGAACCTGATGACGAGGAACCCATGACGCAGACGATCCGATCGATGACCCGAGTCGCCCCCATCGCCTTCGCGCTGGCCGTCGCGCTCGCGACCATGCTCGCGCTGCCCGGTGCCGCGCACGCCGACAACCACGCCGCCACCGTCGAGGTGGGCGGGGACAGCAACGTCTTCACGCCCGACACGGTCGAGGTCGAGGTCGGCGACACCGTGCTGTTCGAGTGGGTCGGTGGCAACCACGACGTCACCTTCGAGGACGACTCGATCGACTCCTCCGAGACCACCAGCGAGGAGGGCTTCACGTTCACGGCCACCTTCGACGAGGCCGGCACCTTCGCCTACACCTGCACGGTGCACGGTGGGATGGACGGCGAGATCGTCGTCGTTGACGCCGCCGACGACGCGGCCGAGGACGACGCCGCCGAGGATGACGCGGCTGACGACGCGGCCGACGAGGCCGAGGTCGAGCAGCCCACCGACGTCGACGCCGGTTCCGGCGGTGCGCTCGGCGCGTTGCCCACGCTGGTCGTCGTGCTGCTGGCACTCGGAGTCGCGGCCGTCGCGACCCCGGTCCTGGTCAACCGCCGCCGCTGACCGCCACGTCACACCACCTCCCGAGCCCCTCGGTCCTTGACCCGGGGGGCTCGTGGGTGTGAACTCCCGTCGGGAGCACTTTCGGCGACAGGGAGCGGACGTGGTGGAGACGATGGAGCACGCCTCGGACACGCAGGCGGCACGCGAGGCGATCATCGCGGAGGTCGGGGACCGGACCCTGATCGACGTGTTCATGGCCACCTGTGACACCAGTGGTGGCCAACCCGCGCTGGTGAGCAAGGAGGGTGACGGCTTCCGCACGCGGACCTGGAGCGACTACCGCGACGAGGCCAGTCGTATCGCGCTCGCCATCCGTCATCTGGCCGGGGTCGACCACGGCGACCACGTCGCCCTGATGATGACCAACCGCCCGGAGCACGTCCTCGCCGATGTCGGGGTCCTGCTCGCGGGTGCCACCCCGGTCTCCATCTACAACACCCTGACCGCGGAGCAGGTCGCCTACATCGCCGGCAACTGTGATGCCAAGGTGGCCGTCGTCGAGGACGCGGCCTTCCTGGAGCGGTTCGATCGCGTCCGCGACCAGTTGCCGGCCCTGCAGTTGATCGTCGTCGTCGAGCCCGCCGGCGTCGACGTCGGCCGCGACGACGTCATGACCTACGCGCAGCTGGTCGCCGCGGGCGCGCAGGCGCTGGAGACGGGCCAGGGCGAGCTCGAGAACGCGTGGCGGGCCGTGAATCCCGACGATGCGGTCACCCTGATCTACACCTCGGGGACCACCGGGCCGCCGAAGGGCGTGGTCGTCACCCACCGGGGACTGCTCTACCAACTGGCGATCACCGGCCAGCTGCTCGACGTCGAGTCCGGGCAGCGCGGGATCTCCTATCTGCCGCTCGCCCACGTCGCCGAGCGGATGACGACCCACTACCTCGGCATCCGCAACGCCGGCACCGTCTACTTCGTCCGGGAGGTCAGTCAGGTCCTGGAGACGCTCCAGGAGGCACGCCCCCACATCTTCATGGCCGTACCGCGCGTGTGGGAGAAGATGCACGCCGCGCTGCTCGCCAAGATCGCCTCGGCCGAGGACGAGCGCAAGCGCAAGCTCGGGCTGAAGGCGATCGAGGTCGGCATGGCCAAGGTGCGCGCGGAGCTCGACGGCGGTCAGGCACCGCTGAAGCTGCGCTTGCAGTACGCGTTGTTCGATCGGCTGGTGTTCGCCAAGATCCGCGAGGGCCTCGGGCTCGACGAGCTGCGCTATGCCCTGTCGGGAGCCGCCCCCATCAGCGCGGAGCTGCTGATCTTCTTCCAGGCCATCGGGATCGAGATCCTGGAGGTCTACGGCATGACGGAGTCGACCGCCGTCATCACCGCCAACCGCACGGGCGAGATCCGCATCGGCACCGTCGGGCAGCCGTTGCCCGGCATCGAGGTCCGGATCGCCCCGGACGGCGAACTGCTGGCCCGCGGCCCGATCGTCACGCCCGGCTACTGGCGACGTGACGAGGCCACCGCGGAGGCGATCGACGCCGACGGGTGGCTGCACACCGGTGACCTCGCCTCGATGGACGACGACGGGTTCGTGCGGATCGTCGGGCGCAAGAAGGAACTCATCATCACCGCCGGTGGCAAGAACCTGTCGCCCAACAACATCGAGGAAGCGATCAAGCCGCGCTCGCCGATCATCGGACAGATCTGCGCGGTCGGCGACGAGCGGCCCTTCATCAGCGCGCTGATCGTGCTCGACGCGGAGTCCCTGCCCGGCTGGTGCGAGTCCAACGGCGTGCCGTTCGACTCGGTGGCCGCCGCCGCGCAACACGACGCCGTCATCGCCGAGGTGGGCCGGGCGGTCGAGGCCGGCAACCAGGAGCTGGCCCGCGTCGAGCAGGTGCGCCAGTGGGCCATCGTGCCCACCGAGTGGACGGCGGAGTCCGAGGAGCTGACGCCGTCGCTGAAGCTCAAGCGCAGCGTCATCCACACGAAGTACGCCGACGTCATCGACGGCCTGTACGCCAGCTGAGCCCCGGCTCGCGTGCCGCTCACGCGCGACCGCGGCTCAGCGGCTGCGCATGCGCGTTGCTGTCGCCGGGAACAGCTTCTCGCCGTGCGGCCCGGCTCAGGGGCGGCCGAGGGTGTTGCGCATGCGCGTTGCTGTTGCGGGGGACAGTTTCTCGACGTGCGGGGCCGCGATGAGGCGCAAGCGGTTCGGCGGGTGGCTTGACAGGCGTTGAACAATCGTTCAGCATATTGAACATGAGTTCAGCCCAGCAGCAAACCACCCCCGGCCCCACCCCGGCCCCGACGTCGCCGGCGGCGTTGGCGACGTCGGACGACGCCGCTGCTCGATCACTCGACGACGACCGGTCCACGGCCGCGCGTATTCGGGACGCCGCCGTGGTCTGCTTCGCGCGGGCCGGGGTCGCCGCCACGTCGGTGCGGACGATCGCCGCCGAGGCGGACGTGTCGCCGGCGCTGGTGATCCACCACTTCGGCTCGAAGGATCAGCTTCGGGTCGTCTGTGACGAGCACGTCGCCGCGGTGGTCCGGGACCAGAAACAGGCGGCCATGGCCGCCGGTGCCGAGCTCGATGTCCTCGGTGCGCTGCGCACCCAGGGCGACGGACCGCCGGTGCTCGCCTACCTCGCGCGGACCCTGGTCGACGGGTCGCCACATGTTGTGGCGCTGGTGGACGAGCTCGTGACGGATGCCGTCGACTACATGGCGGTCGGCGTCGCGAACGGGGTCCTGCAACCGTCCGCCGATCCGCGCGCACGGGCCGCGTTGCTCACGATCTGGTCGCTCGGGGCCCTGGTCCTGCACGAGCACACGACGCGGCTGCTCGGTGCGGACCTGCTGGCCGACCCGGCGGAGGCCGCGGGCTACCTGCAGGCCGGACTGGAGATCTTCGGCCAGGGGGTCCTGACCCCCACGACGTACCGGGCCGTGGTCGCGCAGCTCGAGGCAGCCACGACGGCCGACGGCATGACGGACGACGGCATGACGGACGACGGCATGGCGGACGACGGCACGGCGGACCCGGACGCGGCCACGGCATCCGAGACCGGGGCACCCGGGAGCGAAGCGGACGACGGCACGGCCACCGGAGGTGGGACCCGATGAGCGACCAGTCGGCCATCGAGGTGCAGGGCCTGGTGAAGATCTACGGCCGTGGGAGCGGATCGGTCCGGGCGCTCGACGGCCTGGACCTCGAGGTGCGCCGCGGCGAGGTGTTCGGGTTCCTCGGACCGAACGGTGCCGGGAAGTCGACGCTGATCCGGGTGCTGCTCGACCAGCTGCGCCCCGATGGTGGCCACGTCGAGGTGCTGGGTGCGGCACCCCGCATCGGCGGTCCGGCCCAACGCGCCCGGATCGGTTACCTGCCCGGTGAGCTGCACGTCAGCGGGCGGGCGACCGCCCGGCAGTTGCTGGAGCATCTCGCCCGGCTCCGGGGTGGTGTCGGTCGGGACCGCATCGAGGCCCTGGCGGAGCGCCTGACCCTGGATCTGAACCGCTCGATCCGGGGGCTGTCGAAGGGCAACAAGCAGAAGGTCGGTGTCGTCCAGGCCTTCATGCACGACCCGGAGCTGCTGATCCTCGACGAGCCCACCAGCGGGCTGGACCCGCTGCTCCAGCACGAGTTCCTCACGATGGTCCGCGAAGCGCAGGCGGGCGGGGCCACGGTGTTCATGTCGTCCCATGTGCTCAGTGAGGTGGAGCTCGTCGCCGAACGGGTCGCGATCGTGCGGGCCGGGCGCATCGTCGACGTCGACGACGTGGCCACCCTGCGCCATCACGCGGGCCAGCTCGTGGAGCTCACGTTCGCGGACCCGGTCGACCCCGTGCTCTTCCGGGATCTGCCCGGCGTGGAGGACGTCGAGGTCGCCGGCACCGCGCTGCGTTGCCTGCTGCGGGGCGAGCCCGATGCGCTGCTGAAGGTGGCCGCCAACCACCACGTCACGCACTGGGCGGCGCAGGACCGTGAGCTCGAGGACCTCTTCCTCGACTTCTACCGCGTCCCCGTCGACGTGCCCACGGAGGTCCGATCATGACCACGGACACGATGAGCCCGGACCCGGCCCTCGACATCACGCCACCGGCCCAGCAGGTGCGGGGCCTCCCCGTCACCCGGTGGGTGCTGACCCAGCAGTCGCGGGCCCTGACCGGGTGGGGGATCGCACTGGCGGCGGTGACCGGGATCTATGTCAGCTTCTGGCCGGCCATGGGCGGCGGCGAGGAGCTGCAGGTGCTCATCGACGGGCTGCCGGAGGGACTGGTCAGCGCCCTCGGTTACGACGCGCTCGGCACGGCCGCCGGCTACCTCGAATCGACGGTGTTCGGCCTGCTCGGCCCGGTGCTGCTGCTGGTGTTCGTCATCGGTGCGGCGGCGCGCGGAATCGCGGGTGCCGAGGAGGACGGGTCGCTCGAACTCGAGTCGTGTGCGCCGGTTGCCCGCCGCCGCGTCCTGCTCGAACGTGCCCTGGCGCTCGCGCTCAGCGTCGTGGTCCTCTGCCTTGTCGCGGCCCTCGTGTCCGTCGTCCTGGTGCTCGCCCTGGCGATGGACGTCGAGGTCGGTGGAATCCTGGCGGCGACGTTGGGGCTCGCGCTGCTGGTGCTCGCCCACGGAGCCGTCACGCTGGCGGTGGGTGCGGCGACGGGCCGCCGCACCATCGCGCTCGGTGCGGGAGCCGGGCTGGCCGTCGCCGGGTACGTGGCCAACGCCATCGGCGCGATGCTCGACGGCGGCGACTGGTTGCGGGCGCTGTCACCGTTCCACTGGTACCTCGGTGCCGAGCCGCTGGTCGACGGCGTCGCCGGGGTCGGCGCCGGCTACCTCGGTCTGATGGCGGTCACGCTCGTGGCGGTCGTCGTCGCCGTCTGGGGCTACGAGCGACGCGACCTCGGCGTCTGATCCACCCGGGTCACAGGAAGTCGGCGAACCCCCCGCCGACGTGGCCGGTCATGCGTCGGTGCAGGCGCGCGGCCCCGTCATCGGTCATCGACCCGACGTGATCGGCGACCAGACGCAGCACCTCGACGTCCGCGGCCGCCCGGTCGGTGGCGACCAGCAGCCGCTCGAGGTCGGGCTGCAGGTCGCGGGGGAACAACGAGGTGTCCGCGCGTGAGGTGTGCACGGCCTCCGCGTGGAGTTCGAACAGCTCACGCACCACGCGCCGTTGGCCGTGCTGATAGGTCGCCATGCGGGGATGCTCGATCACGAACACCCACAGCAGGTCGCGCAGCACGTCGTCGACCAGGCGGGCGTCGCGCGGAATGGCCAGGTCGTTGAGATGGCGTCGAGGTGGCGCATCCGGATCACGGGGCGCGACCGAGTGCACCAGACGGTTGATCAGCCGCTTGCGCATCAGGCGCAACGCCTGGCGCGACTCGAGCGAGCCGTCGAACTCACCGGACAGCTCACGGAAACCCTCGAACGGACCCTTGGGCTCGGTGAACAACTCCTCGAACGTGGCGATCAGATCCGCGGCCGTGTAGTGCGCGGGGTTGGTCGACGGTCGTTCGGCGAGTTTGCCCCGGCGGCGCCGGCGCTCGACGAGCTGATCGGCGACCTGCTCCCGGGCGGAGCTCGACTGGGTCAGCAGCGCCAGGGGCAGGGACCCGGCCAGGAAGAAGTCCTCCAGGTCGTGCACGGCATAGGCGACGTCGTCGGCCCACTCCATGACCTGGGCCTCGAAGCTCTTGGCGTGGCGACGGTCGTCGGGAACCGGTTCCCGGACCCACGCCGCCAGCTCGCGTTCCGTGGGGTAGAAGCACCACTTGCGGGTGGAGACCTCGCCGCGCTCCCACGGGTACTTGATCGCCGCATCCAGGGTCGCCCGCGTCAGGTTCAGCCCGGGCAGCGCCGTGGACCCGGTCAGGCGCGTGCCGACCAGTCGGAAGGTCTGGGCGTTGCCCTCGTAGCCGCCGACCGCGTCGACATCCAGACCCCAGGCCCGTGCGGTGTCGTCGACCGCCTCGGAGAGCGACTCCTCGCCCACATGGCCGAACGGGGCGTGGCCGAAGTCGTGCATGATCGCCGCCGCCTCGACGACGTCGGGGTGGGCACCGAGCTTCCAGCCCAGCCGCCGGGCGAGCTGGGACACCTCGATGGTGTGGGTCAGTCGGGTCCGGAAGAAGTCGGCCTCACCGGGTGCGACGACCCCGGTCTTGCCCTGCAGGCGGCGGAACGCGCCGGTGTGGACCAGACGGTCGTAGTCGCGCGCGAACGGGTGGCGGTAGTCGGTCGGGTCGTCCCGGTCGGGCAGGCGGGCGAGGTCCTCGTCGGTGTATCCCGTGGTGCGGGGGTCGGCCATGACACGCTCCTCGACTGCCGGTCCGACGCGAGGCTAATCGGCCAGCGCCGCGGTCCGGTCGGCGAGTTCGGCCAGCAGCAGCGCCTCGGTCAGGCAGGCACGCGTGAAGTCGTCGAGGTGCAGCGACTCGTCCTCCCCGTGGGCGTTCGACGCGGGATCCTCGACGCCGACCAGCAGACACGGTGCGCCGCCGAAGGCCGCGCTGAACGGCTCCACGAACGGGATCGACCCGCCGCAGCCGATCGCGGCCGGTTCCCGGCCGTAGGCGGCGGTCATCGCCGCCACCGCCGCGTCCCAGGCAGGGCCGGCCGGCTCGGTCATCCAGGCGGCGTTGTGCTCGCCGATCGCCACCTCGACGTCCAGACCGAACGGGGCCGCCGCGACGAGGTGGTCACGCAGCACATCGAGCGCGCGCTGCGGGTCCTGGCCCGGCGCGAACCGGCACGACAGCTTGACGCGCACCTCGCTGAGCAGTGTGTTGGACGCCTCGGCGACGCGCGGGGCGTCGATGCCCGTCGGTGTGATCGTCGGTTGCATCCAGATCCGTTCGAGCAGCGAGGTGGCCGGGTCCCCGACGAAACGCGCGCCGTCGCGCAGCCGGACGTCCGCCCGGAAGGCGTCCTCGTCGACCTCGAGCGCCTCGAGTCGGGCTCGTTCGTCCGCCGGCATCGCCCGGATATCGTCGGCGAACCCCTCGACGGCGATGGCTCCGTCGTCGTCGTGCAGCGTGGCCAGCAGACGGATCATGCCGGTCAGGGCGTCGGGGACCGCGCCGCCCCACATGCCGGAGTGGACCGGCTGCTCCAGGCCCCGCACGGTGACGTACGCCTCGCCCATGCCGCGCAGCGCGTAGGTCAGCCCCGGCCAGCCGACCTGCCAGTTCACGAGGTCGGTGAGCACGATGACGTCGCTGGTGAGCTCGTCACCGTGGGCCTCGAGCAGTCGGCCCAGGTTGGGGGAACCGATCTCCTCCTCGCCCTCGACGATGACCTTCACGTTCACCGGCAGGGCGTCCCGGGTGGTCAACCACGCTCGGATGGCGGCCACGTGGGCCATGATCCCGGCCTTGTCGTCGGCGGCTCCCCGGCCGAACAGCCGGCCGCCACGTTCGGTCGGCTCGAACGGCTCCGAGTGCCACCGGTCCGGCGTGCCAACGGGCTGGACGTCGTGGTGGGCGTAGAGCAGCACCGTCGGGGCGTCGTCGCCGGCCCCGAGCCACTGCCCCGTGACCGCCGGTGCCATGCCGTCGAGTTCGAGCAGCCGGACGTCGTCGAGGCCCGCATCGGCGAGCAGCGTCGCGGTGGCCCGCGCGCTGGCCATGACGTCGTCGGCGTGTTCCGGCTGGGCGCTGATCGACCGGATGCGCACCAGGTCGGCCAGTGCCCGACGGGTGTCGCCGAGCTGGTCGATCAGGGTCCGGGCCACATCGTCGAGGTGGTCGGGGACCCGGCTGCCGGCGGGGAGGTTCGCTGCGGCCACAGGTGGCTCCTTGGGGGGGAATTCGGCGGGTTGTCGAGGTGACCGTCGTGCGGTCGGCGTGTCGGTCCGGACGCCACGTTGCGAGCGGGCGCTCCCGCTCGACTAGCCTGCGCACCTGCCGCTTGACGAGTCCTTTGGAGGCGAACACCTGTGGGTCACGCAGCTGAGGCGTGGGACCGGTTGTCCGGCATGTTGACGGACGCCGATGTCTCCGGCGTGCCCGAGTTGTATGCCGCCGACGCCCTGTACCTCGAACCGTACAACCCGCCACACCGGGGCAACCTGCTCATCATGGCCTACATGAAGGACTGGCTGGGGGGCAAGGAGGACATCGCGATCGAGTCCAAGCGCGTCATCGAGAGCACGGACGGCACCGGGCTCGGCGTCGAGTGGACGATCTCCTACAACGCCGCCGGCCGACGGTGGAGCGATCTGCCGCGCGCCAGCTTCTTCGGCTTTGGTGACGACGGTCGCATCGAGTACCACCGCGACTACACCTGAGCGCCAGAGGCAGCGGCGCGCCGCGGTCAGCGGCCGTTGGTCAGGTTCCGGTAGACGACCGCACCCACCAGCGCCGCCGCCGCGAGACCTGCGGCGACGCGGCCCGCCGGGGCGACGTCCGGTAGCCGGTCCCGGAGTCGGACGGGGCTGCCGAAGTCCCGCACGTCCCAGCCCATCGCGACCGCCGCCGCACGCAGTTCACGGTCCGGGTTGACCACGGTGGGCTGTCCGACGGTCGTCAGCATGGGCAGGTCGGTGATCGAGTCCGAGTAGGCGAACGAACTGGCGAGGTCGTAGCCGCGCACCTCGGCGATCTGGCGAATCGCGGTGGCCTTGGCCCCGGCGTAGGCGTAGAACTCCAACGTGCCGTCGTAGCGGCCGTCGACGTCGATGCCCGAGCGCGTCGCGATGACGTCGCGGACACCGAGGTAGGACCCGAACGGCTCCACGATCTCCTCACCGGACGACGACACGATCCAGACGTCCCGTCCGGCGCGACGGTGATCCTCGATGAGGTCGAGTGCCTCCTGGTAGACCAGCGGCGCGATGACCTCCTCCATCGTCTCACGGACGAGCCGCCGCACACGCTCGGCCTCCCAGCCCTTGGTGAGCTCCAGCGCCGCGTGACGCATCTGCTCCATCTTCTCGTGGTCGGCACCGACGAGTTGGTAGACGACCTGGGCGTAGAGGCCCTTGAGCACCGTCGACGAGCTCAGCAGCCCGTCCTTCATGAAGGTGCGGCCCATGACCAGGGTCGACGACCGCGCGATGATGGTCTTGTCGAGGTCGAAGAACGCGGCCTCACGGGCGCCGGTCCGGCGCGCGCGGACCCGCGAGAGCGCCGCGTTCGACAACCGATCGGCGTCCGGCCGTGCGTAGCGTTCCTCGGTCTCCACCTGGGACGCACCGGCCTCGGCGGCGGCGAGGTGGGCAGCGGCGAGCGCCGGCTCGGGCACACCGCCGGTGGCGTCGGACGTGGCCGGGTCGGTGGAGGACCCGTCGCTGGGTGTTGATGTCCCGGTCTCGTGTCCCGGGGGATCGATCTCGTCCACGCGCCTCCCGTTCGTCCGCGGCTCGCGAGCCTATCCAGCCGGGCCCGTCGGCCGTTCGGCCGCCCCGGCAGGACGGCCCGCCGGCGGCCGCTCAGTCACCACGGCCGAGCCCGAGCAGGCGGTCGTCGACGACCACCACGGCCGGCTCGCGGAGCAGGACCTCGGGTCGGATACCCCGGATCGTGGCCGATCCGCCGGGGAAGGCGACGATCACCGCGTCGAAGTCGGAGTGGTCCCGACCACCGTCCCGCGGTCGTTCGACCGCACGGCCAGCATGCCCGGCGGTGCGATCACCGGTCCGATCCGTCGTGTTCCTCGAGCCGGTGGGCGGCTGCATCGCCATGTCGCGGCCGGTGAGCAGCGACGGCCAGAAGCTCGGATCGCTGGTCGCGGTACGCCGCCACCGGACCCGCCCATCGGCCGTCGCGAGCCCGGCCAGCCCGCCGTCGGCGTCCAGCACGGTCACCACGTCGTCGTCGACCTCGAGCACGGCGTTGACCGGCTGCCCCCAACGTTCCGATCCGGTGGCGGCATCCAGTGCCGTCACCCGCAAGGGGACCGGCGCGTCACCGGCGGGACGGACCGCGGTCAGGACATGGCCGTTCTCGACGAGGCGGGCGAGTTCCAGGGTGGCATCGGCGGCGGGTGCCGTCGTCCAGCGTCGGTGCCCGTCGCCGTCGAGCAGGACGACACGGCGGGCCGAGGCGGTGACGACGAGCCCCGAGCGGGCGTCGATGGCGACGGGTGGTGGATGGGCCGCGAACCCGTCGGGCGCGGCATCGGGCGGCAGGGGATCGAGCAGCGACCGGCGCCACCGCAGCGTGCCGTCCCCGGCGTCGAAGCTGCGGACCTGCCGCGCATCGACCAGGTGGACGGCACCCGTGTCAGCCGCGAGCAGCCCGTCGACGTGGCGTTCCCACCGGACGCACCCGCGGGGCATGCAGGCCGCCACGCCCATCGACTCGGCGCCCACGTCGCGCACGTGGCGTCGCTCCGCCCGGTCGGTTGCCGTGCCGGGGCCGGGGGGAGCCGCGGTCGACGTGTCCGCCGCCGGGGTGTCGCCGGGGCGGGTGACGGTCTCGGGGAGGGCCACCTCGTCCGCATCGTCACCCGACGGTGCGACGGCGGACGGCACCCCGGGGGCGTCGCCCGCCATGTCGGCGGCGTCGGTGGCGGCGGCACCGCCGTCCGCGAGGGTTCCTGGCAGCTGCAGTGCCGTCACGGCGAGCAGGGCGACACCGAGGCAGCACGCACCGATCACTGCGCGGTGATGGCGCGACCGGGGGCGGGCGTCGTCGGCAGGGTGGCCGCGCCAGGTGCCACATCCGGGACAGAAGCGCGCGCGGCCGTGACGTCGATCGTCACAGTCGAGGGCGCGCGTCACTGCTCGGTCCTGACCCGGCTGGCCGGCGGGGCGTCGTCGTTCGGGGGTGGTCCCGGTTCGGTCCCGGACCGTCCACAGCCTGACACACATCCACGCCCGGGGGCCGCGCGTGCCGTCGTAGGGTCGGCCACCTCGGCGATCGACGGCGCGCCGCGATGGAGGTGACGCAGTGGACGGCGGACAGGACCGGGTCCGACCCGGCCCGGTCGAGGCCCCGGGCGTCGCCGCCGGGCAGGCGGACCGGGAGGGGACCGTCCGGGAGCCCGCGGTCACGTCCACATCCGTGGCGATGGGGGCCACGCCGACGGCAGCGGCGTCGACACCCGCCGCGCTCCCGGTCGAGGTGGCGCTCGACGAGGCCCGGTTCACCGGTCTCCGGCGCTTCATCGAGGGCCAGCTCGGCTGGCAGGCCGTCGAATCCGGTGGCGGTCAACTGGTCCCACCCCGGCTGGTGCTGCAGGACCTGACCACGGCCACGACGATGACGCCGGCGTCAGCTGGGGTCGGGACGGCCGGGCGCCGGGGGGCGCACGTCCCCCATGTGCTGGTCATCGGCCCGGACGACGACCTGCGTGGGCTGGCGGCGGTGGCGGTCGACGTCCGTGCGGACGGCGTGGTCATCTGGCCCGACGACCGCGACGGGATGGAGGATCTGGTGGGCCGCCTGCTCGCCCGGCCGGCTCCGACCGTCCCGAGCGATGCGCTCCGGATCGGCGGCAGCGCCGGTGGCGTCGGGACGACCACGGTGGCCCTCGCGGTCGCTGGTCTGGTCGCCTGGAACGGCTCGCCCACGTTGGTGGCGGTCCGGGGCACCGGGCTGCACGCGCCGGTCGTGCCGGCCGCGGCGTTGGCCGGCAGTGGGGTGTGGCACCGCGCCAGGCCGTTGGCGGGGGTCCCGACGGCCCGGGCCGTCCGGCTGGTCGACCGCGATCCCGTGCCCGAGCCGACGGACCCGGACGTCGAGGCCTTCGTGCTCGACGCCGGGGTCGATCCCGAGGTCGACGTGCTGGTGTGTCGTCGTGACGCCGCCGCGCTCGAGATGCTGTCGGTCACCACCGCCGGGATGATCGTCGTCGTCGGCGAGGGACCGGCCACGTCGAAGCGGCTGCGGCGTGCGGCTGCGGACCGCCCGGCGATCGTGCTGCCCTGGTCCGCCCGGGTCGCCCGTGCCGGGCTGCGGGGTCGCGTGCCGGCCGGCCTGCCCGGTGCGTTCGTGCACCGTCTGCGGGCCGTGCTGCCGGATCGGATCCGATCAGGAGAAGGGTCCGACCAGGGCCGTGAGCGCGCCTTCGGCGCGGACCCCTGACGGGCTGGCGTCGTTGAGGAAGACCGCGATCCGGAACGACTCGGTGCTGCCACTCGGGATGGTCGTCATCCAGTTCACCGCCACGGACGTGCTCGCCTTGCCACTGCCGGCGACCTGGCCGGGCAGTTGCGTCCAGCCCGATGGCCCGGGATCGTCGAGGTCGCCGTCCCGGTAGATGAAGGCCTCGACCTCGCAGGGACAGGCGCTGACGTTCCCGCCGTCGGCCTGGTCGGCGTACACGGTGACCGAGCCGTGCAACGTCACGGTCGACGTGCCGCCCGCCGCCGCGGCCGAGCGGGCGGTCACCGACGCGGCCACCCCGTCGAAGCCGTTCGCGGCGGACAGTTCGGTGACGTCGGTGCCGAACGCCGACCGTGGCGACGACCGCGCCAGGAACGATGCCATCTGCTCGCGGGTCACCTCCTCGGTGGGACAGAAACGCCCGACGGCGCAACCGGCGGTGATGCCGGCGTCGACCATCTCGCCGATCGGGCCGGCGTGCACCGAGTTGGCGGTGACGTCGTCGAATCGGTCGGCCGCCGATGCGGGCGCGGCGATCGCGATCGCGGCCAGCGCACCGAAGACGAGCAGACGGTTGCGGCTTCGGGGCATGGTCATCGGGCATCCTTGTCGCTGCGCTGCTGCGCTGCTGCGCTGCTGCGCTGGTGTCCTGGTGTGGTCGTCGCCGTCGTCGAGGCGGTGGGGCTCATCGGTGCCGTTGGCCGGGCCACTCGGCCGGGTCGTCGCGTCAGCGGGTCAGGTCTCGTGGTGAACGGGTCGGGCGGCCCGCGGTACGGCGTACCTCGCCGCTGGTCCGGTCGATCTCGAGCGAACCACCGCTGAACGTGCCGCGGTGATGGCCGCTTCGGGTCCGGAAGCTGTCGGCGGTGGGCAGCCCCAGGGATCCGCCCGGTCCGCCCGTGTCGAGGTAGGCGGTCAGCACGGGATCGGTGAGTGCCGCCGGCGTGGCTCCGTCACCGGCGAACACCGTCACCGCCGCGAACAACGCGCGATCGGCACCGCCGATCCGGTCCTGATCGGCGCGCGGCGTGCCCCAGGGCCCGGACGGTCCGCCCAGCGTCCCGTAACGCCGGGCGATCGCACCCCGCACCACGAACACGCCGTCGGCGCTCGCGACCAACTGGCCGTGTTCGAACGCTCGTGCGGGGGATTCGGTCGCCGCCAACGGGTAGCCGAGTCCGCTGCCGCCCGGCCCACCGAGCGCCACGTACCGGTCACCGACCGGCCCGGTGAGTTCCTGGGCTCCGGTCCGACCGGAGGCGTAGATCGAGCCGTTGGCGAAGGTCGACACGCTGCCACGGCCGTCACCGACGGGTGCCGTGCCGCGGCTCGGCGCACCGAGGACGCCCGCCGGCCCGTCGAGCGCGCGGTACCGCGTCGCCGTCGGTCCGAGCAGGGCCGTGGCCCGACCGTCACGTTCGTAGATGTCCCCACGCTCGAACGCGGTCCGGGTGCCGTGACCGCCGCCGAGCGCCCCCGGGTCGCCCGTCGGGTAGCCGAGCGACCCGCCCGGCCCGCCGGTGTCGACGTAGGCCCGGGCCGTGACGCCCTCCAGCATGCGCACGGTGCCACCGGGGTGCTGAACGAGGACGCCGTGGTCGTAGCGCCGCCAGGCACCACCCCGGGGTCCGGACGCCTCGCCCGCCAAGGGTGCTCCGAGCACCGAACCGGTCAGCCCGAGATCCTGGTAGACGAGCTCGATCGCCGACGGGTTCGTGCCGGGCAGGCACGGCGCATTGTGCGTCGTGGTGCGGTTGTCGGTGCGGACCGTGCGGCCACAGGCCGGGTCCCACGTCCACGGGGTCGTGCAGATCACGACCCGGCACACGACCTCGGTCACACCCGGCACCTGGGTGTTGCACTGGCCGTAGCGGAAGTTGTTGCAGCACACGCGCCGTTGGTCGCACGAACCCGTGGCGCAGCGGCAGGTGCAGTTCGCGCCGGGCGTCCGGTTGCAGTCCACGATGTAGCGCGGCGCGTCACCACAGAACGGTGACCGGTCGATCTTCCACCATCCGGCGACGTAGGACCCGGGCGGACAGGTGTTGGCCCCCTGGTTGATCGTGCAGCAGAAGGCGGTCCAGCCCTGACCACAGGAGGCCCCCTCGCCACAGATCGATGCGTACGCGCTCGTCGGGCGCATGATCCAGCGCAGTGGTGCCACGGTCAGCGCGGAGCCGATCACCGCCGCCCGGACCAGGAAGCTGCGCCGCGACACCCCGCGACGGGCCGTGCGTCGCGCGAGCCCGTCGACCACGCGTTCGGTCGCCGACGGCCGAGGCGTGGCGTGGCCATCGGCCGTCGGCGCGCTCGTGGGGGAGGCTGGGGACGGCGGGCTCATGGGGTCCCTGTCGGAGGTTCGGCGATCGACGATGGTGCCGGCAGCGGATCGATGCGGACCCCGGCGAGCACCTGCTCGACCCTGCGGACCTGCAGGTGCGCGTCGTTGCGGTCGCCGAGCACCACGTAGAGGCAGAAGGGCCGTCCGGCCTCGGTGAAGAACTCCTGGTAGCCGGCCTGCTCCGGCAGGCCGCGTTGCAACGAGGCGGCGCTGAAGCGGCGCGGGTCGAGCCGACGGGGCATCCCGCGGCGGGCGAACAGGGCGGCGTCGGCCTCGGCCGGGTCGTACTCCAGCAGGGCCACGAACACGTCCTCGGTCCGCATCAGTTCCACCGCACCACTGCCGAAGTCGCCGCGGTCGCCGGGGAGCGGGAAGCTCGCCAGGTGGGCGACCGGCCGCAGCACCCCACCGGCCGCCGCCAACTCGATGCCCTCGGGCCCCCGCTCCAGGGCGATGGAGCCCTCCCAGCCGGGTGGCATCGTGGCGTGCAGGCCGTGGCCGTTCAGCTCCACGGTGGCCCCCCCGCCCGGATTCGGTGCCGGGCGCTCACAGGCCACCCACCCGGGTCGCGGTCACCGCCGCGACGATCCCGAGCGTGAGCTGCCCCCCGACGGCCCCGCGGTGCACCAGCTGCTGGGCACTCTCGAGCCGGCGGTGGAGGCGTTGCAGCTGCGGCGGGGTGCGGACGCCGGCCGTCAGCAGCAACGGCACCGACCGCACCAGCCCGAAGGTCGCACCCACCACGGCTCCCTGCAGTGCCGAGCCGGTCAACAGTGCCGCCAGCAGTGCGACATAGGTCAGGGCCGAGGTGACGATGGTCACCACACCGAGTCCGAGCTGAAAGCCGAACCCGGCCCCGTAGACCCAGCCGCGGTAGGTCGTCAACCAGCGCTCGTCGACCTGACGGCGCCAACTCGGGACCGACGCCGGCGCGAGCGCCGTGTCCAGGGCCGCCCCGGCCAGGCAGGCCGCCGCCAGCAGGACCAGCGTCCAGCGCCCCCAGGAGCCGGCACCGACCAGCGCGCCCAGCCCACCGAGCGCGGCACCCCACAGCACACCGGCCGCCGTGGACATGACGAGGTAGGCGCTGACCGTGATCGTCCAGCGCTGGCGACGGGATGCCTCCCCGACCGGGGAGATGCTCGCGAGCATCGACTCGCCTCATGGGGACCAGCTGCTGCGCAGGGCGGCCAGGGCCGCGACGGTCATCCCGAGGACGAGGATCATGGGCGCGGCCCGCGGTCGGCCGCATCGACGGCCCCATCCGGTGCGACGTACAGGCTGGGATCACCGGGTTCGATGCCCGCATCGAGCAGCAGCCGGTCGAGTTCCTGTTCGCGGCGTCGGTCCGCGCCGGCCTTGCCCCCGCGTGCGTCGTCAGGCTGGAAGCCGTCGTCGCCGCCGGCCTGCAGGAACAGCGCGAGCACCTGCTCCCAACTCGCCGCCGTGCCCTCACCCACGATGCGTCCGCTGGGGCCGTCGACCAGGGCGACGAACGGGCTGCCGGGCACGCCGAACGCCTCCCACGCCGCGGTGCTCATCACCACGGTCGCCCGGGGTGGGGCCAGCTCGGCCACGGCCGCGGGGCTCTCGTCCTGGGGACCGCGGGTGACGATCAACAGCCGGGTGCCGTCCGGGAGTCGCGGCTCGGCGAGATCCGTCCAGAATCCCAGACAGGTGGTGCAGCCGCCGGACAGGAACACCACGACGGTGTCGTGCTCGACCTGCAGCACCCGGGCCGCGATCGCCTCGCCCCGGGGACCGACCCCACTGATGTCGGCGGCGAGCCGGCCGTCGGGGACGTCGGCACGTGGCGCGGGCACCGTGCCGTCGGTCCGGGGCAGGACGCGGTCGGCCTGCGGTGCGCCCGGGTCGGGGCCGGTGCGGTCGTCGTTGACGCCAGCCCCGAGTTCGTGCAGTCGCCGCAGGATGGTCGCGTGGCTACGCAGGAGCCCGGCCACCAGGATCGACAGGAGCACCACGACCACGACCAGGGCGCTGACGACGATGGTCATGCATCGGCTCCGATGCGTCGGAATGGTCGGGGAGTCGGCAGGCTGGCGGCGTCCGCGGCCCGCTCCCGGATCGCGAGCAGGTCCGGCAGTGCGGTCAGCGCGAGCCGGGCCAGTACGACGGCGAGCACCAGCAGGCCGAGCGTGGTGCCCGCGCCCACCGGACCGGCGGGCAGCAGACCCACCAACCCCGGGGCACCCTGCCAGGCGGCGATCGCCGCCGCGATGGCGGCCACCGCGTTGACCCCGAGGTGGAGTGGCCCGACCCGCGTCGAGGCGTCCCCGAAACACCCGCAGCCACGACCGGCCCGCCGCTGGCGTTCCGCGACGACGACGAAGGCGAGGTAGGCCGCGGCGAGCAGCCCGAACGACCAGGCCCCACCGACGGCCAGCACCGTCACCGCCAGGACGATCTCGACGCCCCCGAGCAGCCGGACGAGCCCGGCACCCGCCGGGAGGTGGGTCAGGGCGAGCGCGTCCGAGGTGGCCGCCGGCCGGTGGAGCTTGGCGAGGCCGGCGAGCAGGACCAGACCAGCGGCCGCGTGGGCGAGCAGCAGTGGCATCGGTTCCACCGGCTCCCCTTCGTCCCGGCCGTCGGGCGTCATCGCGCCGGCCTCATCGGCTCGGACCGTATGTCACGGCGTCATCGGCGACAACGAACCGGGCGGGTCCGGGGTTCCCGCCGACGTCGCGCCGACGTCGTGGACCGTGTTGTCCACAGCCTGCGCGTGATCCGGGGCCGGCTCCCCAGCGGTGCTGCCTACGGTTTTCGACCCGCGGCGGCTGGACGCCGTGGACCCGAGGAGCCAGGTCATGAGCCGTACACGCCCGCCGTCGCCCGAGCGCACCGCGCGGGTGACACCGCGCGCGGTCGGGACGGGCCCGGGGGTGGACGTCCGCACGCGCGAGGCGGTGGCCCGTCGGATCGCCGACGACGCGGAGCTGCTCGCCGACCGGACGGATCGTGCGTCCCTGCGGCGGGCCGTCGCCCGTGCGCTCGCCGCCGAGGGCATCGTCGCCGCGCCGGATGTCTGGGCGCGGCTGGTCCGTGATCTGGTCGATGACCTCGGCGGACTCGGCCCGTTGGAGGCGGTCCTGCGTGACCCGGCGGTGACCGACGTCATGGTCAACGGAGCCGACGAGGTCCATGTCGAACGCGCCGGTTGTCTGGAGCGTGTCACCGGCGTGCGCTTCGACGACGACGAGCATCTGGTCCGCGTCGTCGGTCGGACCCTGGGCCCGCTGGGGATCCGGTTGGACCGGGCGCACCCCTTCGCCGACGCGGTGCTCGCCGGCGGGGTGCGGCTCCACGCCATCCTGCCCCCGTTGGCCGCCCGACCGACCCTGACCCTGCGACGGGTGCCGGCGGTCGTCCCGGACTGGGACGAGCTGGCGGGATCGGGGTCGGTCCCACCGGACGCGCGGCGGGCCCTGGTGGACGCGGTCGCCGCGCGCCGGAACGTGGCGGTCTGTGGCCGCGCCGGGGTGGGCAAGACGACGCTGCTCGCCCGGTTGCTGGCGGAGGTCGGCACCGACCGGGTCATCGTGATCGAGGACGCTCCGGAACTGCACGACCCGTCGCCCCACACCGTGCACCTGCGGACCCGTCCGGCCAGCCCCGACGGCGTCGGCGGCGTGGACGTCGCCACGCTCGTGCGCAACGCGCTGCGGATGCGCCCCGATCGGTTGGTGGTCGGCGAGGTCCGTGGGGTGGAGGTCGCGGATCTGCTCCAGGCGATGAACACGGGTCACGACGGATCCATGACCACGGTGCACGCCAACGGTGCGGACGAGGCGGTCGTACGCCTCGAGGGCATGGCGCTGCTGGCCGGGGTGCCGCTGGCCGCCGCCCGCGCCCAGGTCGCGGCCGCGCTCGACCTCGTCGTCGCCCTGGGTCGGGACGCGTCGGGTCGCCGTCGGGTGCAACACATCGTCGAGGTGACGATCGGGGCCGCCGGCCCCGCCACCCGCGTGGTGTGGTCGTGTTGACCCGGGGGGTGGCCGACCCGGTCGATCCGGCGGCGCTCGGTCGTCTGCGGCTGCGGGTGGAGGCCGGCGCGGGTGTGGATGATCCCAGCGTGCTGCCGGCTCACGCGCAGCGGGTGGTCGCGATCGCCATGGCGGTGGGCGCGCCGCTGCTCACCGCACTGGACGCCGCGCAGGAGGCGCTGGACGACGGTGCGCGGGCCCGGCGCGCCGTGCAGGTCGCCTCGGCGCAGGCCCGGGCCGTCGCGGTGGGCCTGATCGCCGCGCCCTTCGTGCTGGTGCCGTCGCTCGGGCGGCTGACCGGAGCCGACCTC
Source organism: uncultured Actinomycetota bacterium (assembly GCA_964438785.1). Lineage (GTDB taxonomy): Bacteria > Actinomycetota > Nitriliruptoria > Nitriliruptorales > Nitriliruptoraceae > PWLR01. Next base: position 25,359 of record CAYTLZ010000007.1, read on the forward strand.
GGCGACTTCTACACGAGTCCGCTGGGTGGTCTGATCCTCGTCGTCGGGCTGCTGCTCGTCGTCGTGGGCAGCGCGCTGGTGGTGGTCCTGGTGCGACGTGTGGGGTCCTCGACGGCCCCGGGGTCGCTCGGGGGCGCGGCGCTGGCCCGCGGGGTGGTGCTCGGCGGGCTCGCCTGGTGGTCGCTCGGGGCCGTGGTGGGCGTGGTCGTGGGCACCGTGGTGCTGGTCCTCGCCCAGCACCGTCGCGGTCCACCGACGGCCACCGGTGTCGACGAGGCCGCCGATCTGGTCGCCACCGCCCTCGGTGGAGGTGTCAGCACGCCGGAGGCGCTTCGCCTGACGGCCGACGAACTGCCCGACCTCGCCGAGCGCCTCCGTCGGGCGGCGTTCGGTCTGGAACTCGGTATGCCGGTCCCGACGGGCCGGGTCGGTGCCGACGGTCCACGGGGGGTGACCGCCGGGCTCGCACCGACGGGCGATCCCTTCCAGCGTCTCGTCGACGCGCTCTGGACGGCACACGAGCTCGGTGCCCCGTCGGCACCGACGCTGCGCAGGCTCGCCACCGATTTGCGGGCCGACGATCTCGCACGGGTCCTGGCTGCCGCTGAGCGGCTGCCCGTGCTCCTGACCTTCCCCACCGCCCTGTGCCTGTTGCCCGCGACCGTGCTGCTGGTCGGTGCGCCGATCGTGCACGCCGGTCTCGTGGCCGCCGGCACCTGAGAACGAGGAGCATCATGTCGCACCTGACGCGCACCACCATGCCCACCCGGCCCGACCCGACCAGGTCCTCGGACGTGCCCGCCCTGTCGGACCGCCGGGATGCGCCGCCGACCTCGATGGCGTGGGACGGCGAGGACGGCTCGCTGGTCACGGAATACGGCCTGCTCGCCGTCGTCGCCGCCACGATCGCCGGGGTCGTCATCGCCTGGTCGAGCAACGGCGCACTCGTGACCCTGTTCAACGCGCTGCTGCGGCACGCCCGCAGCCTCGTCGGCGCATGACCGGTTCTGGTGGGGTGGTTCGGCGCACGCGCGCCGGACCACCCCGGTCGGAGTCGGGCATGTTGAGCCTCGAGGCGGTGATGCTCCTGCCGGTCCTGGCGCTGCTGATGCTGTCGCTGTTCGAGGTGGCGGCCGTGATGCGCGACGTGCTCGTCCTGCACGAGGCGGCCCGGTCGGGAGCCCGTGTCGCGGCGACCACGAGTGGCGTCGAGCCGGTCGTCCACGCCGCGCGGGCGGCGGCACCCGAACTCGAGATCGCGGTCGAGGTCACCCCGTCCGTCCGTCGCGCCGGTGATCAGGTGACCGTCGTCGTCCACGCCCAACGCCGGGTCGGACCGCTGAACCATCGGTTCCGGGCACAGGCGATCGCCCGGGTCGAGCCGGCGGTCGGCTCGATGCCGCGCCGGCCGACGCCGTGAACGCCACGGAGCAGGGTGTCGCGAGCCTGGTCCTGCCGGTCCTGCTGTGGCTGGCCACGTTGGTGGCCGTGGTCGCGATCGACATGACGGCCTACTTCGTGGCGGCGGCACGTGCCCAGCAGCTCGCCGACGCCGCGGCGCTCGCCGCGGTCGGTGCCGATGTGCCCGGCGAGGCGCGTGGGGACCCGCGCACCGTCGCGATACGACTCGTCGCCGCGGGGGACGGTCGCCTGGAGCATTGCCACTGCGGTGTGGGCCACGATGTCGCCCGGGTGGGCGTGAGCGTGGCGGTACCAGGACTCGTGTTGCCGCAACTGGGCGCGAGCCGGGTCCGCGCCGACGCCGAGGCCGTCCTGGCCCCGCCGGAGGAGTTGGCACCCGGGCCGACCCGGGAACGGGCCCGGTGGGGCGTGGGCTGACCGCCCCGGCCGTGCGCCCCGCGGGCGAGCCCGGGAGATCAGTCCGACGGCGATCGGCCGTCGGCCTCGCCAGCGCGGTCAGCTCCGTCGACGTCGACGATGCCGGCCGGCTCGCGTGTGAGCAGGGCATCGAGCACCAGCACGGCACCGGCCTTGTCGAGCGGGTCGTTGCCGTTGCCGCACTTGGGACTCTGGACGCACGACGGGCAGCCGGTGGCGCACCGGCAGCGCACGATCGTTGCACGGGTCGCCCGGAGATGTTCGCCCAGCCGCTGGTAGGACCGCTCGGACAGCCCGGCACCACCCGGGACGCCGTCGTAGATGAACACCGTCGGACGGTCGGTGTCGGCGTGCCGTGCGGTGGACAGGCCGCCGAGGTCCCACCGGTCGCACAGGGCGAGCAGTGGCAGCATCCCGATCGCCGCGTGCTCGGCGGCGTGCAACGAACCCGGCACCCGCGCCGGTGACAGGCCGATGTCGTCGAGCGTGCCCTCCGGAATCGTGTACCAGACGGCCGCGGTCATCAGTTGGGTCGGCGGCAGGTCCAGGTCGATGCGTTCGAGCACCTCGCCGCTGCCGATGCTGACGACGTCGTAGCCCGTCACGCGGTTGGTCACCTCCACCCGGCCGTAGGCGACCTCGATCTCGGCCCAGGCACGGTGGTCGAGTCGATCCTGGATCGCCACCTCGGTGTCGGTCCGCGGGCGGGTGGTCAGATCGGCCCGCTGGTGCGTGGTCACGAGGGCGACGTGCCGTTCGAGGTCGAGCTGCTGGACCTCGAGCGCGCGTCCCTGGTGCAGGTAGACGGCCCCGGTGTGCACCTGGCGGTGGGCGCGGGCCTCGTCGACGTCACCGATGACCTGACCGGTGTCCGCATCGATGATCTTCACCGGCTCCCCACCGATCGACCGCAGCCCCGTCTCGGCGGCCGCCGACCGCCGCGACGGCCAGTAGTGCCGCGCTCCGCGCAATCGCAGCCGTCCGGCCGTGACGTCGGTCGCGAGCAGTCCGGGTGCCCCCGGTCCGAACCACCGCACGGCCTCGTCGTCGTCCAGCGGCGCCTCCTGACAGGCGCAGCGCAGGTGCCCCGCGAGCAGATACGGATTGGTCGCGTCGACGATGGCGTCCTCCGGCGGCCGGCCGAGCAGTTCCTCCGGATGGGTCACCAGGTAGTGGTCGAGCGGGTCCTGCTGGGCCACCAGCAACCCGACCGCGGCGTCGCCGGCGCGTCCGGCCCGACCGAGCCGCTGCCAGAACGACGCGGTGGTGCCGGGCCAGCCGGCCAGGATCACCGCGTCCAGCCCGCTGACGTCGATGCCCAGCTCCAGCGCCTCGGTCGCGGCGACCCCGCGCAGCTCACCGCTGCGCAGGCCCCGTTCGAGTTCGCGGCGTTCCTCGGCGAGGTAGCCGGCCCGGTAGGCGGCGACCTGCGTCGCCAGGCTGGTGCCGTGGCGATCGGTGGCCGCGCCGAGCCGCTCCCGGGCGGCCAGGGACACCACCTCGGCACCCTTCCGACTGCGGGTGAACACCAGGGTCTGGACGTCCGCGGCGACGAACCGGGCCAGCAGGTCACCGGTTTCCCGCAGCATCGACCGGCGCTGTTCCCCGTCGTCCTCCAGCGGCGGGAGCCAGGCCCCGAAGCCCAACGGGCCGTGCGGGGCACCATCGCGTTCGATCGCCGTCACCGGTAGGCCGGTCAGGGCCCGGGCGTGCTCGGCCGGGTTTCCGATCGTGGCGGATGCGAGCACGAACGTCGGGTCCGCGCCGTAACGCTCCGCGAGCCGCCGCAACCGCCGTAGGACCAGCGCGACGTGGCTGCCGAACACCCCCCGGGCGACGTGGGCCTCGTCGACGATCACGACGGCCAGCCGGTGCAGGACGTCCGCCCAGTGCCGGTGGTTGGGCAGCAGCGACCGGTGCAGCAGGTCCGGGTTGGTCAGCAGCCAGTTCGCCGTGCGACGGATCGCCTCGCGTTCCGGGCGTGGGGTGTCACCATCGAGGACCGCGGGCCGCAGCTGGGGCAGCTTGAAGGCGCGCAGGGCCCGCAGCTGGTCGTGGCCGAGCGCCTTGGTCGGCCCGAGGTACAGCGCCAACGCGCCGTCGTCGGCGAGCAGGTGCTCGATGGTCGGCAACTGGTAGGCCAGGCTCTTCCCCGACGCGGTCCCGGTGGCCACGATGACGTGCTCCCCCGCGAGGATCCGCCGGCGCGCCTCGGCCTGGTGGGACCAGAGTTGCTCGATCCCGGCGAGTTCGAGGCGTCCGCGCAGCAGCGCGGGCAGATCGTCCGGCAGCGCGACCGTCTCGGCCCGTCGGGCCGGCAGATTCGTGCGGAAGACGAGTCCGGCGTCGGGCACCGCACCCTCGCCGGGGTCGTCACGCGTGGGCACGCCGGCGTCGACCGCGGCGGACGCGGCCAGCAGGTCGAGGACGTCGCGGGGGTCCGTGGGTGGCCTTCGCAGCTCGGATCGACGGCACGGTAGCCGTGGCCCGGTGCGCGATAGCGTGCTGCGCCGACGCCGGACGACGCCCATCGCCGATCGGGAGGAGATCACCCATGGACGCGCTGCAGGTCGCCCGCCACGATGGTGCGGACCGAACCGTGCTGGCACTCGTCGGTGCGCTCGACGTGGCCACCGCACCGGGCTTCCGCCAGACCCTGCAGGAGGTGCAGTACGGGGGCGGGCGCTCGGTCGTGCTCGATCTGCGCGAGCTCGAGTTCCTGGATTCGTTCGGACTCGGGGTCATCGTCGGCGGACTGCGTCGCGCGCGGACCCACGGGGGGTCACTCACCGTCGAGGTACCGGACGGATCACGCGTGCGGCACGTCTTCGAGGTCACCGGACTCGATGAGCCGCTCGGCATGACCCCACCGGGTGGGCGGAGCGCGTCGGATCACTAGCATCGGGGTCGGCCGTCGGCTGACGGACCCTTCAGGAGCAGGTGTGGAACTCGACGAGCGCACGCTCAGCAGCGTCGCGGCGTACGACGCCCATGCGCGGGCCTACCAGGAGTCGCTGCGGCTGCGGCGACCGGTCGCGGACGTCCGCCGGTTCGCGGATCTGGCGGTGCGGGGCGCGTTGGTGCTCGACGCCGGCTGCGGCCCGGCCAACGACCTGCGCCTGCTGCGCGACGCCGGCGTGCATCCGGTCGGTGTCGACCTCGCACTCGGCGCGCTGCTCGAGGCCCGGATGCTGCTCCCACGCCATCCGCTCGTGCGCGCACCGCTGCACGACCTGCCCTTCGAGCCGCGTTCCTTCGGGGGGCTGTGGCTGTCGGGTTCGTTCACGCATCTGCCGCGCCGGGACTGGCGGCCGACCTTCGCCGCGCTGCTCGACCAACTCGACCGTGGACCGGTCTACTTCTCCTGTCCGCGCGGCACCCATGACCTGGCCCCGGTCACCGACGAGGTGCTCGGTGAGGTGCACGTCTCCGGGGCGAGTGAGGCAGAGGTGGAGGCGCTGCTCGCCTCCCACGGGGTGGGCGAGCTCACGGTCGAGGTGCGTCCGGACCCGATCCATGATCGCCGTCGGCCGCTCGTCGTCGCGCTCGGCACCTTCGAGCGCTGACGAGCGGGGCCGTTCAGTCGGTCGTGGCGGTTCCCGGCGGCGGTGTGTCGGGAGTCTCCGGACGGGTCGTCGGCCCGTTCGGCGTCGTGTCGGGGTCGTCCGGCGTCGCGTCGGGATCATCCGATGGCGTGAGGCCGGGTTGGTCGCCGAGCCGCTTCATGGCGTGCAGCAGTGGCACGGACGCCTCGTGCAGCGGCCGGATCACCAGGTCCGCGCCCGCCTCGGCCAGGGCGTCGGCGGTCCCGACGTCATCGGCAGCGACCGCGATGCGCCCGATGTAGCCCGACTGGCGCAGCGCGTCGAGGATCTGCAGGTTGACCTCACGGCCCCGCAGTGTGCTGATGATCCATCGGGTGTGGCTGAGCGGGAGCTGTGTCGGCAGATCGGGATCCTCCGCGTCGCCGTAGATCACGGGGAAGTCGAAGCGCTTCGACTGCACGCTGCGCGGGTCGAAGTCGACCCCGAGCACGTCCTCGTCACGCTCGAGCAGTTCACGCACGACCGTGGACCCGAATCGGCCGAGGCCGATCACGATGTACTCGGGCTCCGCGGAGCCGTCGCCGAAGTCGATGTTCGCCGTCGGGTTCTTCCGCTCGAACGGTCGCAGCAGCGGCTCGATGCGGTCGTAGATCCGGTCCGAGCCGTAGATCAGGTAGGTCGACGCGGAGATCGTGATCAGGCCGACCGCGGTGACCAGCCCGACGACGTCACCACCGATCTGGCCCTGGCTGACGCCGAGGGCGACGAGGATGAGGGAGAACTCGCTGATCTGGGCGACGGTCAGGCCTGCCTTGAACGACACGCGTTTCCGGTAGCCCATGATCCCCATGATTATCATGACGATGATGGGGTTGCCGATCAGCACGAACAGGCTGAACACCAGTGCCGCGCCGAGTTGTTCGACCGCGCTGCCGAGCTCGAACTGCGTGCCGAGCTCGATGAAGAAGAAGACGAGCAGGAAGTCGCGTAGGGTCGACAGCCGACCGCTGATGGCCTCGCGGTAGCTGGTGGAGGCGAGCGACATGCCGGCCAGGAACGCGCCGACCTCCTCGGAGAAGCCGAGCAGGATCGAGATGGCGGCCAGGACGACGGCCCAGGTGACCGCGGCCAGGACCAGCAGCTCCGAGGACCGGGCGAGCACATGGGTCACCCGCGGCGCGATGTAGCGACCGATGAGGCCGACGACCGCGAGCAGCAGCACCCCACGCACGACGACGCCGACGAACTCCGTGGCGAGGTCGCCCGAGCCGTCGCCGGTCGCCGTGATCGCGATCATCGCGAGCACGACCACGATGTCCTGCACGATCAGGAACCCCAGCGCGATGCGCCCGTGCAGATCGTCGAGCTCACGTTTGTCGGTGAGCAGTTTCACGATGATGATCGTCGACGAGAAGGTCAGGGCGACCGCGATGTAGACCGCCGGGACCACCTCGAAGCCCAGCGCGATGGCGATGAGGAAGCCGAACGCGGAGGTGAACAGCACCTGACCGAGCCCCGTGGCGAGTGCGACCGGTCCGAGTTTGCTCACGAGCCGGACATCGAGTTTCAGGCCGACCACGAACAGCAGCAGGGAGATGCCGATCTTGGCGAGCAACTCGATCTCCGAGGTCGCCTCGACGAGTCCGAGCACCTCCGGGCCGACGGCGATCCCGGCGGCGATCAGCCCGACGATCAACGGCTGGCGCAGCACCAGCGCCATCGCCCCGGCGAACACGCACACGGCGAGCACACCGGCGACCTGCTCGAACACGCCGAACTCCACCAACACCTCCGTGGCCGGGCCCGTGAACCTACCCGGCCTGCCCCGGCGGCTCCCGAGTCCTTCTCCCGGGCTTCGGGGTCCATCGACGCGGTGCCGAATCCTGGCCCGAGCCGGCCGTCGCCCGAGTCGTCAGGACGGCTCGTCGACCGAGGTCGCCAGGGTGTCGGCGGTGCGTTCGCGCTGCTGCTCGAGCCAGTTCATCGCCGGACGCGCGGTCAGCCCGTGGATGACCAGCGAGGTGAAGATCGTCACGGCCAGCAGCGTCCACATCGCGTAGGCGTCGTCGAAGCCGGCCCGGTTCAGGCCGTAGGCGAGGTAGTAGATGGAGCCGAGCCCCCGGATCCCGAAGAACGAGATCATGGTCCGCTCGGCCCGGGTCGTGTTGACGTTCCCGGCCAGGCCGATCAGCCCCGTCACCGGACGCACGACGAGCACCAGCAGCAGCGCGGTGAGCACGATCGGCCACGTCACCAACGACCACAGGGCATCGGCGAACGCCGCGCCGAGCGCGAGCAGCACGATGCTCATGGCCAACAGCTCGAGCTGTTCCGCGCCCTCGTGGAGGTGATCGTGGACGTCGTTGACCCGCTCGGTGTCGCGGACCACGTAGGCCGTGATGAACACGGCGATGAAGCCGTACGCACCGAGCACCTCGGTGATCCCGAACGACAGCAGCGTGAAGGTGAGCGCCATGATCGCCGGAGCCAGACCATGGCCCTCGTCGAACATCCCGGTGAAGCCCCGACCGCCGACGAGCCTGACGGTGATCCAGCCCAGTGCCTTGCCGATCAGCCAGCCGAACACCACGCCGCCGACGATCTTGTAGAGCACGTCGACGAGCAGCCACTCGACCAGCCACTCCTCGGTCGCGAAGCCGTAGACAGCCACCAGGATGGCGAGGTTGATGAAGGGGAATGCCAGGCCGTCGTTCAGCGACGACTCCGAGGTGAGCCCGAAGCGCACCTCGTCGGGTTCGTCGGCGTCGGGCTCACCGGTGGTGGGCGGTCCCGTCTGGACGTCGACGGCCAGGACCGGGTCGGTCGGTGCGAGTGCGGACGCCACCAGCAACGCGGCAGCCGGAGCCAGGCCTACGATCGACCACCCGAGCCACGCCCCGAGCGCGATGGACAACGGCATCGTGAAGGCCAGCAGCCGCCAGCTGGTCATCCACCCGCGCCAGCTGATGCGCCGGTCGATCGACAGCCCGAGCCCCGTGAGGGCCACGATCACGGCGAACTAGGCCAGGTGCTCGGCGAGGAACCCCTCCGCGACCGGGTCGAACATCCCGGGGTCGAACCCGAGTGGCAGCAGGGCCCCGGCGGCGACCACCACGATCGGGAACGAGATCAGCCGGTCCCGGAGCAGCAGCGGCAACGCGACCGCAGCCAGCGCCAACAGACCGATGATCGTCATGACGAGGTAGTACACGGCACCCCTGTGTTCCGCGGAGTCGCGACGCTACCCCGAGGCGCGCGGCCATGACGGTTGCGTGGGCCCGCTGACCGTTTCGCGCCGTGCACCGGTCGTCAGGCGCAGCCGGCGGCGAGCTCATCGGCATCGACCCGGACGGAGCCGAGCACCTCGTCGGCCAGGGAGGCGTCGCTGTTCCGGGTCGCGACGGCCAACTCGACCAGGACGAGTGCGCCGTTCCCACTGGCGTAGAGCCCCGCCACGTCCGCGACGGGGGCATCCGAGCCCTCGGCCGCGAAGGTCAGCTCCGTCCGGCGGGCACCGTCCATCCCATCGAGGTCCACCGCGACCGCTTCCTCGACGTCGACCAGGGTCAGCGGTGGACGCGCCCGGGACGCCGCGGCGATCGTGAGCTCGTCCGCCGACTCCTCCCCGCAGGCGACCAGCACCTGCAGGTTGCGGCTCTCATCGCTGCCCGAACGCCAGGCCCCGTTGGCCACGACGCCGTCAGGCCGTTCGCCGGTCGTCGTCTCCCAGCCGTCGGGAACCTCGACACGCACCCCACCGACGGTCGCGGTCGTGGGCTCGGCGCTGCAGGCGGCCAGCACGCCGGCGACGACGAGCCAGACGGCGACGCGGACCGGGTGCCTGGCCTCGGACATCGGGAATCCTTCGCTGGTGCGACGGGCGTGGGCGCTGGCGTGGTCCCGGTCGCGTCGTCGGGGGTCGGCCGGGCCGGGTGGCCGTCAGCCGGGCATGGTGACGGGTCGGCGGGGTCGATGACGAACGGCCCACCCGGGGACCGGGTGGGCCGTTCGTCGTGCGGACACCGGCTGACCGACGGTGAGTGGGGCCGCCGGACCGGCTGTCAGCGGGTGAGCAGCGGCGCGATGACGAGACTGACGATCGCCATCACGTTGATGAGGATGTTCATCGACGGACCGGAGGTGTCCTTCAGCGGGTCACCGACGGTGTCGCCGACGACGTTGGCACTGTGGGCCTCCGAGCCCTTGCCGCCGTGGTTGCCCTGCTCGACGTACTTCTTGGCGTTGTCCCACGCACCTCCGGCGTTGGCCATGGTCAGCGCGAGCAGCACACCGGAGATCAGGGCGCCACCCAGCAGGCCGCCGAGCGCCTCGGCACCGAAGCCGAAACCGACCACGACCGGGCTGAGCACCGCGATCGCGGCGGGGAGCATCATCTTCTTGGTCGCGGCCTTGGTCGCGATGTCCACGCAGCGGACCGTGTCCGGCTGTGCGGTGCCCTCGAGCAGGCCGGGGATCTCCCGGAACTGTCGCCGGATCTCCTCGATCATCTCGAAGGCGGCGTCACCGACGGCCGTCATCGTGATGGACGCCACCAGGAACGGCAGGGCACCACCGAGGAACATGCCGATCAGCACGTCCGGGTCGGAGATGGCGAGCTGGAAGCCGTCGATGCGTTCGTCGACCACCGCGATGTAGGCGTTGATCAACGTCAGGGCGGCCAGCGCGGCGGCGCCGATCGCGAAGCCCTTGCCGATGGCGGCGGTGGTGTTGCCGACCTCGTCGAGCGAGTCGGTGATGTGACGGGTGTCGGCCCCGAGCTCCGACATCTCCGCGATCCCGCCGGCGTTGTCCGCGACCGGCCCGTAGGCGTCGATCGCCATGGTCATGGCGACCGTGGCGAGCATGGACACGGCGGCGATACCGACGCCGTAGAGGCCGGAGGTCGCGTTGGCGATGAAGATCATCGCACCGATCGTGATGATCGGGACGACCACCGACTGCAGCCCGATGGCGAGCCCGGAGATGATGACCGTCGCCGGCCCCGTCTCACCCGACCGGGCGATGTCCCGGACCGGCTTGCCGGCGGTGTAGTACTCGGTGGACAAGCCGATGATCACGCCACCGATCGATCCGACCACGGTGGCCCACCAGGTGCCGACACCGACGTCGATGGCCTGCATCAGGAAGAAGGCGAGCACGACGAAGCCGCCGGCGGCGGCGAAGGTCCCGAGCCGCAGCGCGAGCGCCGGCTCCTTGCCCGAGGCCGCCTTGACGACCCCGATGGCGGCGATGGAGCAGAACAGCCCCAGCGCGCTCAGCAGCAGCGGCAGCGACAGCAGGCTCAGTTCGGGGACGTCGGCACCACCGATGCCGATGACCCCGGTGCCGGCCTCGACGGCGAGCACGCTGGCCAGGGCGACGGTGGCGATGGTCGCACCGTTGGTCGACTCGAAGATGTCCGAGCCCATCCCGGCGACGTCACCGACGTTGTCGCCGACGTTGTCGGCGATCACGCCCGGGTTGCGCGGGTCGTCCTCGGGGATACCGGCTTCGACCTTGCCGACGAGGTCGGCACCGACGTCCGCGGACTTGGTGAAGATGCCCCCACCGACGCGGTAGAACAGCGCCACGACACCGGCGCCCATCGCGAACCCGTGGATCTCCTCGGAGGTCTCCGGATCGGTCCCGAAGATCAGGTACAGCGCGCCCAGCCCGAGCAGTCCCAGCGAGGCGAGCACGAGGCCCATGACCGAACCGCCGTAGAAGGCGACGGTCAGAGCCTCGTTCATGCCCTTGTCGCGGGCGGCGGTGGTGGTGCGCACGTTGGCGCGAGTGGCCGCCATCATGCCCATGTACCCGGCGGCCGCGGAGGCGACCGCGCCCACCAGGAACGAGGTGGTGGTCGGCAGGCCGAGTGGCGACACGAACAGCGCGACCGCGATCACCCCGACCGACAGCGCGATCAGCTGCAGCTCGCGGCTCATGAAGGTCTTCGCCCCGGCGCGGATCATCTCCGCGATCTCGGTCGGCCGCCCCTCCATCGCGGGATAGCGCATCATCGCGCGGTACATGACCAGGGCAGTGATGAGCCCGATCACCCCCGCGATGGGCGGGATGATTGTGATGTCCACGTAGACCTCCGTAAGACGAGCGCGACACGAGCATGACGAGGACGGCGCGCTTCCCATCGCGCCGGCGGCGCGGGACGCTAGCGGTCGCCGGGGGACCGTCCAAAAGGACCCGTCCATGCGGGGCCCGCCGCCCGGTCCACCGGCCGTTCTCTCGCGGCGCGGCGGTGGCCGGGACGCTGCCAGCGTCGCCGTAGGTGGACGGATCGCCTCCGACGGCCGCGGCCGGGGCGTGGGACGGGGCTCGCCCGTCCCCGGTGGCACCGCTCGGTGCCGTGCGCCTGGTGCGCTGTCGGGCCGGTGGTGCTGGGGTCCCCCTACGGGGACCCCATCGTGTGGTGCCGTGTCCGTGCGACCCGTGGCCATCCCGTCCCCGGTTGACAGCACGCCCGCATCGGCCCACCTTCCGAGCCGATGCACCCCTCGGCGTCGCCGTCGACAACGCGTCCGCAGCAACGGCAGCAACCGGCCCGGTGCCCGGCGGAACGCGCCGCGTCCATCGCACGACCCGATCGCGGTCCGTGGCGAACCCACCAGCGATCGTCAGTTTCCGCACGGCACGTCGATCCGGCCCGTGCAGCTCCATGTGAAGGGACGTCATCCCCGTGGCAGAGAACCTCGTCATCGTCGAGTCACCGGCCAAGGCCAAGACCATCGAGCGGTACCTCGGGTCCCGCTTCACCGTCCTGGCCTCCTACGGCCACGTCCGCGACCTGCCTCGCTCCGACTTCGCGATCGAGTTCGACGACGACGGCTCGTGCCACCTCGTCTACGAGGTGTCGGAGAAGTCCAAGAAGCACGTCGCCGCGCTGAAGAAGGCCGCGAAGGCCGCCGACACCGTCTGGCTCGCGCCCGACCTCGACCGCGAGGGCGAGGCGATCGCGTGGCACATCGCCGAGATCCTGGACCTCGACGTCAACGACACCAACCGCGTGACCTTCGACGAGATCACCGAAGGGGCCATCAAGGCGGCCTTCGAGTCCCCGCGCAGTCTCAACACCTCGCTGGTGGACGCCCAGCAGGCCCGTCGGGCCGTGGACCGCATCGTCGGTTACCGCCTGTCGCCGGTGCTGTGGCGCACGGTCGCCTCGGGCATCTCCGCGGGGCGGGTCCAGTCGGTCGCCCTGCGGATGCTGGTCGACCGCGAGGACGAGATCCGCGCCTTCGTGCCCGAGGAGTACTGGAGCTTCCCGGCCGGGTTCGCCCGCGAGGCCGACGGGGCCAACGAGATCGACGCGAACCTGTATGCCGCCGACGGCCTGCGCATCGCGACCCCGAAGGACCTCGAGTCCAAGAGCGAGAAGAAGCAGGCCGAGCTGCGGGTGGTCCGCAACGAGGCGGAGGCGACCGTCATCGCCGATCGCGCCCGGACCATCGACTACACGGTCGCCGAGGTCCGTCGCACCGAGGCCAAGCGGCAGCCCAAGGCACCGTTCAAGACCTCGACGCTGCAGGGCGAGGCGTCCAAGTACGGGTTCTCGGCCCGGCAGACCATGGCGATCGCGCAGCAGCTCTACGAGGGCATCAACCTCGGTGGTGAGCAGGTCGGGCTCATCACCT